>CAYIMR010000024.1:0-10961 GCA_964364455.1 uncultured Planctomycetales bacterium
TGGCTTGAAAGTTGATTTAGAGATTGTACCGACTATGAAAATCGAGTTTGACTTCGAAGAAAACAAGCTGGAAGTCAAGGGGCCTGATCCCGCGGGCGTGTTCGCTCAGTTGCAAAATTTTGGAGGATTAATAGTAGAAAGCGGCCAGATAGTTCAAGTCGAGACAGAAGAGGATAACAATGAATTTGAAATGAAGTTTGAGGAAAATGGAATGTTAAAAATAGAAGCTCCTCAGCCGACCTTCAAAGTTACAGGATACGATCGTTCCGGCAATATTGCCACGGTTGAGGCCGTCCCCCCGTTTCTTGCTGAAGATGATGATTGATCCCTCCGGCGGATCAAGCGTAGTTCTGGAAAACCGCGAAATGAAAGACGAAAATAAGAGAAAATTAAAGAAACTTAAACGATTAGCTTCTCTCGTGGCAGCATTAACTCTCGTATGGGTATGGATTAAAGATTTCATAACGTTTAATATCAATTATGAGCAAATTATCTTGGTTTTGGGAATGTCTTTGGTATATATAATCACCCAAATAGAATTTATTCTGAGGTCGGAAGAAGGTAAAGACATTTCTATGGATCAGAAAAAGGAGATAACCTTTGCAATGGGTTTTTTATGGTGTTATTTAATTTTTCTTGGTATTCTTTTTTTGGCCATTATCCCATCACAAATACGGTATTTAAATAAAATTCTTGGTGGTGCTGCACCGACTGTCTCGTTCAGCCACATGCTCGAAATTTTAGGGACAATTATCCCTGTTTTTGGGGCATTGGGGATATTTGTCGGAGGAGTGTTTATCATTACTTTAAAGAACTGGAGTCGTCTACTGGTAATATATTCTTGTCTTGGTATCAATCTTGAAATAATGCATATGATGATAACAGGATGGTCTAAGGCCGAAGAGGTTCATTTGTTTATTAGTCTTGTTTTTGTTCTTTGTGCGTTTCCTGTCTTTTTTCTTGTGCATCCTAAAATTAAAGATCAATTTATGCAAAATAGCAAATACGCAAAAGATTAGCCTTTATGGGGAGCAGTGTATTGAAGTATAGTTTGTTTAATGTCACAACACAGACAGGAGAGCAGTGAAGATGGCAAAAAAGTATGTTTATTCTTACGGGGCCGGCCGCGCGGAAGCCAAAGGCGAAGAATTAAGCAAGGGTGTGCTCGGGGGTAAGGGGATCGGGTTGATGGAAATGACCTCGATCGGTATCCCGGTCCCGGCGGGTTTTACGATCACGATCCAGACCTGCGAAGAATATTACAAGCTCGGCCGCAAGCTTCCCAAGACCCTGGAAAAAGAAGTGCGCGACGCGGTCGCGAAACTTGAAAAAGTGACCGGAAAAAAACTCGGCGACGAGAAAGATCCCTTGCTCGTTTCCGTGCGCTCCGGCGCCGCGCGTTCGATGCCGGGGATGCTGGAGACGATCTTGAATCTTGGCCTTAACGACAAGAGCGTTGAAGGATTGGCCAGGAAAACAGGCAACGAGCGTTTTGCTTATGACGCGTACCGGCGTTTTATCCAGATGTTTTCCAGCACGGCCATGGGGCTGCCAAAACAGTCGATGGAAGATCTGCTCCATGAAATGAAGCGTGAACTCAATGTCAAGACCGATCCCGAAATTCCCGCCGAGAAACTCAAGGAATTGTGCGAACAGTTCAAAGCGTTCTACAAAATGAATAAAGGCGAAGATTTCCCGCAGGACCCCTGGAAACAATTGTGGGGGGCCGTTATGGCAGTTTTTAATAGCTGGGAGGCGGAGAAAGCCCAGACTTACCGTCGCGTGGAGAAGATCACGGACCTTAAAGGGACTGCGGTCAACGTCGTGCAGATGGTCTTCGGCAATAAGGGCAATAACAGCGGGACAGGCGTATGCTTCACGCGCGACCCCAACAGTGGCGAGAACACATTTTACGGCGACTATTTGATCAATGCCCAGGGTGAGGACGTCGTCGCCGGTATCCGCACCCCGCTTAAACTTTCCACACTGCAGCAACAAATGCCCAAGGCGTATGATCAGCTTTGCGCCGTGCGCGCGATCCTGGAATCCTATTATAAGGAAATGCAGGACCTTGAATTCACCGTTGAGGATGAGCAGCTTTATATGCTGCAATGCCGCACGGGTAAGCGTTCACCGGCCGCGGCGTTTCGGATCGCCCTCGATCACGCGACCAGGCCGCTTTTGACCAAGGGGCAGGCCCATGATCTCGTGAAAAAAGGTTATTTGCCCAAAAAGTACGCCCAGCTCGCCGTCAAGCCGGTTATTACCAAAGCGCAAGCGGTCAGCCGCGTTTCTTCCGATGACATCGAGCGTCTTTTTTATCCTGTCATCGACACGAACAAGGTGGCTCCCGCGCAACTAAAGTCCGCGCGATTTGCCAGCGGTATCAACGCCGTTCCGGGTTCGGCCGCGGGAAAAGTTGTGTTCACGGCCGCGGAAGCGGAGAAAATGGGACATAAGGGCGAGAAGGTCATTCTTGTCCGTAAGGAAACAAGCCCCGAGGACGTCGGCGGTATGCACGCGGCCAAAGGTATTTTGACCGCGACCGGCGGCAAGACCAGCCACGCGGCGGTCGTCGCGCGCGGCTGGGGTAAATGCTGTATCGTCGGGTGCGAGGTTTTACGCATCGATTACGCCGCCAAGCAAATGTCGGTCAACGGCAAGACGGTCAAGCAGGGTGAATACATTACCCTCGACGGTTCGGCCGGCGAAGTCTACGTCGGTGATATGCCTTTGAGAGAACCGGAACTTCCCGACGCGTATTATACGATCCTCAAATGGGCGGATGAATTTCGCAAGATCAACGTCCGCACCAACGCGGATACACCCTATGATGCCGTCAACGCGATCAAGATGGGCGCCGAAGGCATTGGGTTGTGCCGCACGGAACATATGTTTTTCGATACCGAGGAACGCCGTTTGGCGATCCAGGAAATGATCGTGGCTGAAACGCTGGATGCCCGTAAAACGGCGCTCGCGAAACTTTTGCCGTTCCAAACGGATGACTTCTACGGCATCTTTAAGGCGATGAACGGTTATCCCGTGACGATCCGTTTGATCGATCCGCCGCTGCATGAGTTTACGCCGAAAGACAATGCCGGCATTGAAAAATTGAGCAAGATCACGGGCATTGATCCAGAGAAGATCAAACACCGCTGCGAACAATTGCACGAGGCCAACCCCATGCTGGGCCATCGCGGATGCCGGCTGTGCATCACCTACCCGGAGATCCTCGACATGCAGGTGACCGCGATCATCCAGGCCGCGATCAAATGCCGGAAAGAAGGGATCAAGGTCTTGCCCGAGATCATGCACCCTTTGACCATCGACAGGAAAGAACTTGCTATCCTCGAGCAGCAAACTCGCGCCGTCGCTGACCGACTGATCAAGCAGGCCGGGGTGACGCTGCCTTATCTGGTCGGTACGATGATCGAAATTCCGCGTGCCGCTCTTCTGGCGGATCAACTGGCGGAAGTGTCCGACTTTTTTAGCTTCGGTACCAATGACCTGACCCAAATGACCCTGGGACTTTCGCGCGACGACGCCGGGCGCTTCCTGCCGGTTTATGTAGCGACGGAAAAAGACGGCGGTAAAGGCATTTTCAAGGACGATCCTTTCCAAAGCCTGGATCAGGAGGGCGTCGGGATGCTCGTCAAACTGGGTATTGAGCGCGGCCGTTTGACAAAGAAGAACTTGAAGGTCGGTATCTGCGGTGAACATGGTGGAGACGCGCCTTCCGTCGATTTTTGTTGCCGTGTCGGGATGGATTACGTGAGCTGCTCGCCGTACCGCGTTCCGATCGCCCGTTTGGCCGCGGCCCAGTCCGCGCTTAAAACGGCGAATGGTGGCAGGACAAATATGAAAGGCAAAAAAGCTAAAAAACGTTAGTAACCAGAAACCTGTAACCAGTAACCAGAAAAATGTATTTCTGGTTGCTGGCCGCTGGTTGCTGGTTACTCATTAATTTTTATCTCTATGACCGATCCCATCAAAGCATATCTTAAAGACGTTCGTCCCATCGCGCTTCTGACGGCCGCGGAAGAGATTACTTTAGCCGAAAGGGTCCAAAAAGGGGACAGGGAGGCTCGGGACAAGATGATCAGGGCCAATCTGCGTCTGGTCATCAGCATCGCCAAACGGTATGTGAACCTGGGTGTTCCTTTAAGCGACCTTATCGAGGAAGGGAACATCGGGCTGATGAAGGGTGTTGAAAAATTCGATCCTGAAAGAGGATACCGTTTTTCCACCTACGCGGCCTGGTGGATCAAACAGGGAGTTTCGCGCGCGATCATCGATCAGGGGAAGATGATCCGCGTTCCGGTCTACATGAATGAAGAGATCCTTAAATACAGGAAAATGGTGGAAAAGTTGACCCATCATTTGAACCGTAAACCCCGCATGGCGGAGGTCGCCAAGCGCATGAAGCTGACCGTCGAGCGCATCCGCGAGCTGGATAACGCCATCACCCGTATGTCGAGCCTGGACGCGCCCATCGGCGAGGAAGGGGAAGGCCAGATCATCGACATCATCGAAGATGAGAACGTCTCCAGCCCTGATGCCGAACTGGAGAAATTTTTCGACAAGGAACGCACCACGGGCTTTCTGGACATGCTTGAGGAACGCGAGCGCAAGATCATCGAGATGCGTTACGGTTTGATCGACGGCGAGGCCCGCACCTTGGCCGAGATCGCCGAGGAATTGGGCGTTTCGCGCGAACGCGTGCGCCAGATAGAATCGGCCACGCTCAAAAGGATCCGGCATCTATTGAAACACGACAAGGTCAAGAAGTGATTTCCCGCAAACGCAAACCAACCTTTGTTCTGGTCATCCCGCAATTTGAGGACATTTTTCATTCCTTTTACGCCGGAGAAATTATCCGCGGCGTGAGCCTTTCCGCCAGCCGTTTGAACGCCGATTTTCTGGTCCATATTACGGATCGCAGCAACCACAAAGGCTGGCTCGATTCCAGTTTGATGGACACCAAATATGTCGACGGGATCATCTTCGCCGACATCGACAATGACGTGGACGTCGTCAAGAAGGCGATCCGCTGGGGTATGCCGTGCGTCGTTTTGAACAACATCCTGGATGAACCGATCAATTACATTTCGGTGGACAATAAACAGGCCGCCATGGAAGTCGTCGAATATCTCATCGGCCAGGGGCATACGGAGATCGCCACCATCGCCGGGGACATCTCTACCCAGGCGGGCATCAAGCGTCTGGAAGGATACCGCGACGCGCTGATCAAGCACAATATCGAAACGCCGCGCCATTACGTTACCTTCGGGGATTTTTTGCGCACGCCCGCGCACGCCGCCGCGCAAAAATTGTTGAAGGAAAAGAACCGGCCCACGGCCGTTTTTGCCGCCTCGGATGTCATGGCTCTGGAATTGATGGACGTGGCCCGGTCGCTGCAGCTGCGCGTGCCGCAAGATCTTTCCGTCATCGGGTTCGATGACAACCCGCTCAATGTGACCAGCCCGGTGGCATTGACGACCGTGTCCCAGCCGTTGGTCGAGATGGGACGTTTGGGGGCGGAGCATTTGAGCCAGATCAGCAAAGGAAAAGAGCGGCTGCCCTTGAAGATCGTGCTGCCGACAAAATTGATCAAGCGTGATTCTGTCGCAAAGGCGGGTAAGAAATGACAAAACCCAGGACGCTGCGCAAACGCGATCTCAAGGACCGGATCAGGGACATCCCTGATTTCCCGAAGGAAGGGATCATTTTTAAGGATATCACGACGCTTCTTAAGGATGGGGATGCTTTTAAAAAATCCGTTAACCTCCTGGCGAATAAATTTAAGAAGGAAAGGATCGACTATGTCGTCGGAGTGGAGGCGCGCGGCTTTATCTTCGGCGGCGCCCTGGCCTACAAACTGGGCGCCGGGTTCGTCCCCGTGCGTAAAAAAGGCAAACTCCCGGCGAAGACCAAAAGCATCACCTATGAACTGGAATACGGAAACGATGTTTTAGAGATTCATGAAGACGCTCTTGGGCCCGATACGCGCGTTTTGATCGTCGATGATCTTCTGGCAACCGGGGGAACCATCGCGGCGGTTTGCGACCTCGTCAAAAGCCAGAAGGCGACGATCGCCGGCGTGGCTTTTTTGGTCGAATTGAAATTCCTTCGGGGAATAGAGAAGCTTAAAGACCTTCCGGTGTATTCTGTAATAAAATATTAAGGTCACCAAGGCACAAGGTCACCAGTCACAAGAGAATCGTTTTCTTTTGTTTCGGTGACCTTGTGACCTTGTGGCCTTGTGACTACCCATGGTTAACAAGCCCGTTTCAAGAGTCCGCGCTGCCCTTATCCTCGCCGCTATCCTTGTCATCACCTTCGTTTCTTATCTGCCTGTTTTAAAAGGCGAATTTCTCCTTTGGGATGACGACGTCCACGTGCTGGAGAACATCACGATCCGCGGCCTCGACCTTGAACATGTCCTGGAGATGTTCACCGCCACGGTCAACAAGATCTACATCCCGCTCACCAGTCTTTCCTTCGCCCTGGAATATCATTTTCTTGGTTACAATCCGTTTGTCTGTCATCTGGACAATGTTTTGCTGCATCTTCTCGTCGTTGTTATGGTGTTCTTTCTGGGGCGCAAACTCGGGCTCCCGCGAGCCGCCGCGGGCGTGGCCGCGCTGATCTTCGGGGTCCACCCCATCCACGTCGAATCCGTGGCCTGGATCACGGAGCGTAAAGACGTCTTGTACGCCGCGTTTTACATGGCCGCGCTTTTAAGTTACCTGCGTTACCTGGAAGAAAAGAGGGGCTATTGGCTTTGGGTAACGACGGTGCTCGGGACTTTGAGCATGCTGGCCAAGCCGATGGCCTTGAGCTTGCCTTTGATCCTCATCCTTCTCGATTGGTTCAAGGGAAGGCCGTTGAAAGGCCGGGCGTTCATCGAAAAGTTGCCTTTGGGCATTGTCATCGGCGCTCCCGCCTGGGTCTCCTACGCGGCCCACGCCCGCATCCCCGGAGAAAGCGTCGTTCAAAGCGCTTTGATCTGGCCGTGGACGTTCACGTTCTACCTGCGGCAATTCTTTTTTCCCTATATTTCCGTCCCGTTGTATCGTCTCGCGAAACCGGTCCTGTTAACAAATCCGGAATATTTTTTGTCGCTCGGTGTGCTTGTCCTTGTCGTCCTGGCCGTCGCGCGTTTACGCCGTAATAAATGGTTCGTCTTTGCCGTCCTTTTTTATTTTCTGTCGATATTCTTTTTGCTGCGCTTCGACGAGACAAAAGACGTCAACACCGTCGCCGACCGGTTTATGTATCTGCCCGGGCTGGGGTTGTGCCTGCTCCTGGGCCTCGGTGTCGAGCGGTTGTGGATGAAGTGCCGCGGGAAAAATCTGGCGCGGGGGATGATCGTCACGGGGCTTGTCGTTCTGGCCGCGGCATTTTCTTTCAAAACTTTTCATCAGTCTTTTGTTTGGCGCGACAGCATTACTTTATGGCGGCACCAATTGAAGTATTTCCCGCGTGAGCGGATCGCGCTCAATAACCTGGCCACGGCCCTTGAAAAAACAAAAGAATTCAAAGACGCACAGAAGGAATACCGGCGGATTATGGGCGCGGGGTTAAATGAGATTCAGAAGGGACTCTCGCCACAGGCGGTTGCTTCTGTCCGCAAGATAGATTCTTTAATCAGCCTGTATCAAAGGGGCATTCAATCCGCCCCGGATTTCAAAGATGCGCGTTACAATCTGGGAAATCTTTACGCGGCCCTCGGGCGGTTCCCTGAATCCGTGGAGGCTTATAAAGAAGCGTTAAACATTGACCCGAACTTCAAGGACGCTCATTGCGGCCTGGGCGATGTTTATCTCGAGATAGGTGACCAGCGGCAAGCCATTTTTGCCTATGAACAAGCGCTGCGGTTAAACCCGGAAGATAAAGATCTGCACGCTTATATCGTCAAGGCGTACACAAAGGCCATTGCAAAAAATCCTGAAGTCGCGGCGTATCGTGAAGCACGGAGCGGCGTCCTGGCGCGGTATGCCGCGATGGTCAACAAAGACCGTCCGAAGGCGACGTCTTATTTGAGTCTGGGCAATCTTTATGTTGAGACGGGGGACAACGCGATGGCCCTTTTAGCTTATCAACGGGCTTTGGAAATTAATCCCCGGCACAGCGGCGCTTTATATAATCTGGGGAACCTTTATAAAGAGCAGGGAAGGCTCAAGGAAGCGCTTGGTTTCTATCAAAAGGCCCTGGATGTTAATCCCCGTATGGCTGATGCTTATTTGAATATAGGGGTCATTTACGGGCGGCAAGGTGAAAAGGACCGGGAAAAATTTTTTTATCAGAAGGCTCTTGAGGCGGACCCCCGTAGCGGCCGGGCCTATTTCAATCTGGGGTTTCTGGAAGAGGCGGCCGAGAATTTGCCGGTCGCGCTTGAACTTTATCAAAAGTCGGTTGACCTGGATCCGGCCAATGCCGAAGGGTATTACAATATGGGGAATATTTATGCCAGGCTCAAAAGGGATGACGAGGCGATTTCCAGTTATTTAAAAGCCGTTGAGCAAGACCCGAGGCACACCAACGCGCTGGTCAACTTGTCTATATTGTCTTTTCAGAAAGGGGATTTCGCGGCCGCCGTCAGGTATTGCGATGAAGCGGTTCTTTTAGGGTACGATGCGCCGGAGGGCTACCTTAACGCCCTGGCGCCTCATAGACAGCCTGCCGGGGGAAACTAAAATGCGCCCGGTTGGATTCGAACCAACCACGCCGGCCTTAGGAGAGCCGCGCTCTATCCATACTGAGCTACGGGCGCGTATCGGGGATTAAACCATCATTTAAAGAAGATGTCAATATCTAATCCCGACATTATCGCCACTCCACCGTGTTAGAGATTCTGCTTGACAATAAATTTTTTAGTGTGAAACTATATCGTGATGAAAAGAATACATAAAAAAATAATAGGCGCATCGTTACCGATCCCCCTTTTATTTGTTATCACTTTCTGTTGTTGCTTGGATAAAAATGTCTCGGCTGCGGAAAGTGGTCCGAACTTTTCCACAGAACATCATCAAGAATCAGAGAAGTCTGATCATCGCGAACATCAACCTGACCCCCGGGGTGAGCATGAATGCGCTTGTCCCAAGCATTTAAGTTTTCTCTCCGCGCAATCCGCTGATATAGTCTTCGATTCATCTTTAAGCCAAGGGTTAGCCAGGAATTTTATGGTTGACCTCCGGATTGAGAACGTCGGTCCCCGTACTTCATTATCGAATCATTCACAAGGCCCTCCCCAGCGAGATCGCTCAGATCAAGTTTCTATTCCCATCTATTTAAAAATCTCCAATCTCCGTATTTAAATTAAAATTAAATCCAGGATTTGACCTTGGATATTGAAGGCCAGAAGTGTTTGCTTTTGGTCAAAGAAAGATTCCGGGGGTGAGTGCCCTTTGCAAAAAGCCAACGAAGTTTATTTATAAAATGGAAAATCTATTCATGAAAAAACGCGGGATCGTTTCTATATTATTTGTATTTGGATTGATTACTTTTCTTTCCTTGAGCCGAACAGCAATGGCGGAAGAAACGACGCCAGCACAGTCTGCCTTGACTGAAGAAGAGGCCGTAAAGAATGCGATAAAAAATAATTATGACTTGCGGCTGGCAAAAGTAAGCGTTGAATTGGCGAAAGCTCAGCTTATACAAGCAGGGCTATGGCCTAACCCCGAGGGTGAATTCTCTATCCGTAGTGATAAATATTACGTGGATGAGGGCGAGGGCGGTTATGAATACGGCCTGAATCAATCTATCCCTGTAAGCGGCAGGACTTTTTTTCAAATGAGAGTCGCCCGACTTGGCATTGAACGCGCACAATGGCAATTGAAGGACGTGGAACGGCAGGTTGTCGTGGAGGTAAAAAAAACGTTCTATCAGGTCATCACGCTTCAGGATAAAGAAAAAATTTTAAGCCTCCTGGTTAAAACAAATCAGGATCTTCTTGAATCGGTGCAGGCAAGATTAAGTCAGGCTGAAGTCTCAACTGTCGACATCAGTTTAACTCGCGGCGAGCTTTTAATGTCAAGCCAGGAACTCGCGGAAGTAAAAGCGCGTCTTTATGAGTCGCGGGCTAACCTTAACAGGCTGATGGGGCAGAGTCTAAATTATCTTTCCGTGATAACGGCCGAGCCGTTAACATTTCCATCCATTGATTTAGAAACAGCCACTCAAAAGTCTTTAGAGCGCCGTCCTGACCTGAAAGCAAAGGAACTGGAAAAGGAGATGGGCAGCGCTGCTCTAACCTTGGCCAAGGCCATGCAGATACCGGATATTACGATAGGTGGTTTTTATCAAAATGACAAGAGCCGATTCGACGTGAACGATCAATTGATAAGCGATAACGACCGTTTAATCGGCTTTAAAGTATCAATGCCTCTGCCGTTTTTTGACCGCAACCAAGGCGGGATCGCTAAGACCAAAGCTGAGAAAAAAGGCGCGGGGATTCAATATGAAGCTCTAAAGATACAGGTTGTTCAAGAAGTAGCGCAAGCTTATATCCGGTTAGCGGCGTCAAAAGAAATCATGGATTCCTACAGTAACGGAGTCAGGGAAGATGTGGAGAAATCCGTCAAGTTAATGCAAGACGCTTATCTTCAAGGACAGGTGAATGTGTTTGATGTGGTCCAAATTCAGAGCAAGTTTAACAGCATCGAGAAAGCTTACCTGGATGCCAGTCAAAACGCTAGGGAAGCGATCATTGACTTTGAATCTGCGATGGGAGTGAGCTTAAAGAATGGAAAATGAAAGAGATACAATGTCTCAACTTGATTATCATAAAACCGAATTAATCAGGCTCGCCGTAGTTGCTATTGCTTTATTGTTAAGTTGGCTAGAAGTCTGGAAGTTTATTATCGGATTCGATTTTATCGCTCTCGTAGCGACAATTATCGGTGGATACCCGATGTTTGAAGAAGCCTGGGAGGCCATTAAAGAGCGGCGAATGACTA
>CAYIMR010000025.1:0-10847 GCA_964364455.1 uncultured Planctomycetales bacterium
TTCAGGAATGCCACCCAGAATTCTTTTGGATACTATGGCTTTTGAAACAAGATATTAAGAAATCAGGCGTAAGCGTGTAGTCAGTATTTGAAAAAGGAATTCACCTATGGACAAGAATAAAGATCAATCCCAAATTATCCTATATCAAACCGATGACGGCCAGACAAAGATTCAGGTAACAATAGAAGATGAAACCGTCTGGCTTTCACAAAAGCAAATGGCTCAACTTTTTGAGTGCAGTACGGATAATATTAGCCTTCATTTAAAAAATGTCTTTGATGAAGGGGAATTGAAAGAATCTTCAGTATCCGAGGAATCCTCGGTAACTGCCAGCGACGGAAAGAAATACAAGGTTAAACACTATAACTTAGACGCTATTATCTCTGTTGGATACCGGGTTAACTCCAAAAGAGGCACACAATTTCGCATTTGGGCGACCCAGCGGCTGAGAGAATATATCATTAAAGGCTTTGCACTGGATGATGAGCGACTTAAGCAAGGCGGTCAGAAGGCGCGGTATTTTCAGGAGTTATTGCAGCGCATCCGTGATATTAGAAGCAGCGAGCGCAATTTTTATCAAAAAGTCACCGATATTTACGTCACAAGCATTGATTATCGTAAAAATGAAAAGATAACCAATGAATTTTTTGCCACTGTCCAAAATAAAATGCATTATGCCGTCCACGGACATACCGCTGCGGAAATCATCACAAAACGCGCGGACAGAAAAAAGCCGATGATGGGGCTGACCAGCTTCAAAGGCAATTACATCACTACCCAAGATGTAAAAATTGCTAAGAATTATCTGACGGAAGGCGAACTTAAACAGCTTAATCTCATTGTATCGATGTATCTTGATTTTGCGGAGTTGCAGGCAACCAACGGTAGGTTAATGAAGATGACTGATTGGATTACAAAGCTGGATGATTTTTTAAAATTGAGTGAACGACAGCTTTTGAAAAATGCTGGCAGTGTAAGCGCCCAGGCAGCCGCGCAAAAAGCCGAAGAGGAATTTGGAAAATACCGCAAAGAGCAAGGTAAGAATTATATTTCCGATTTTGACCGAGTGGTCAAAGAGCTTGAACACAAAACAGTTAAAGAAAAGAAATCAAAGAAAAATAATGAAAAATAAAATCGATTCTTAATTAAACATAGGGATCGTGTCTATTGATCCTAAAATGATGTCCTTAAGCGACGGATCTCAAATGCAATTTATGCCTAATTTCCCGCCGCCTAGATCATGGCAGGTCGATGATGTTGTTGAATTGGAAGAATTAAAAATGAAGATGTATAGAATTACCAATCGCAGCCAGCATCAAACCCAAGCGCAAGCCATGTGCATCAAAGGTGCAGATGTAAAAAGAGATTCAATATCGATCACCAAATCAATGGACGGTGAATATCCTAAAACACATCTTTATGTGGAGTGGGTCATAGAAAAATTGCTTTCGAATAGTTCTAAAATGTTACTGTCAGACAATTCATTATGGGAATTATCAGCTGTTTTCAATGCTCCAAGCCGCGCCAATGCGGAGTGGTCAGAAGGGCAAACGATTGAAATATCGCCCACGTCCCGTGGCCCTTTTTTTGGAAGATCTAAAATTCAAGCTTACGGTGTCACGAATAAAGATTTGAATCTAACGGTCACGGGAAGCTTTATAGGATTCCGAGAATAATGAAAATTGAAGCAATTAAAATCGAGAAGATCAATCCCGCCGCCTATAACCCGCGTATTGATTTAAAACCGGGTAATCCCCAATACGAAAAACTCAAAAAAAGCATCAATACCTTTGGATATGTGGAGCCCTTAGTTTGGAATAGCCGGACGGGGAACCTTGTCGGTGGCCATCAACGTTTTAAAATTCTTAAAGAGATAGGATTTGTGGATTTAACTGGTAGTGGCCAATATGATTCCAAAAGCATCAAAAGGAAAACAAAAGAGGTAACCGATAAGTGGGGAAGAACAGGCGACCATATCGATTTTGGTCGCCCGCCCATCGGCTATGACCCGGACGACGATGACGGTGAAAATGACCGATGGTTTACGGGTCATTAAAAGACCTAAAAGCCCAATGTCCTGGGGGGGACATCGGCATGTCCAGGTCATAGACATGGACATTTTACAAGTATTTGGTGTGTAAAGACTTACGTCAATGACGTTTCGCTCAATAGAGACAAAAATCCCAAATTTTGATTATTTTTGTCCCTATCGACATCGAAATTAACGCAACTTTTTTATCTCTATTTCGTCGGTAATATGATATAGTGAAGGCTAAATTTTGAGGCCATGATGAGAGATAGTTTTCTAAGTGATACACGTCATAGCCGCCATTTACATGAGGAAGAGTTCCCCCGCTTATCTGGATAAAAATATCATTGAAAGCGGGACCCCGCTTTCAAAGTATTTAGAAAGGGCGGAGGAATCCCGACCTCTCCGCCAGTTTCTTCTTCAAATGCAAGCCTCTCAACCCGAAAGGGAGAGAGGTTTGCATAATTCTAGAAAAGAAACCAGGATTCCAGCGAAGCTCCGTCTGAGCTGGAATCTGCAGGAAATCAGGATCCCGAAAAGGATCCTTTTCGGGATCACGATAAGGGAATAGTCAATGGACATTGAACACGCCTGGACAAAGGCATTAAAAGAAACCGAGATCATCCGTTCGCGGGTGCAGGCGCTTTTGCCTTTAAGCACCACGCGGGTGCCGTATATCCTGCTTTCGGAATCGTCGGTGAATTATGGCGACACGGTCGTGCGCAAGGGCGATCTTTACGTGGAAAAGCCGTCCTTGATCGTCCCTCCCAATAATCCGCAATTCCACGGCTTCGAATTCGACGGGGAGCAGGGCTTTAATCAGAATTCGTTTATTAATTTTCTGATCGTCCGCGGCGTGACGCTCCCGTCCTTGAACTATAACAATCAGACGAACATCCTGGATGTTTATGAGGGAAAACTTTCCGCCGCCGTCAACCATTACCGGGACCTCTTGCAGCGGCAGGAAAATGTCGATACGGGATTGCTCCTCGGGCCGGAAGACGCGTGGCAGTTCTCCTTGTTGATCTTTACCTGCACGCAGATCGCCCGTAACGTCAATGCCGATATCCGCAGGCTGCTCGATGAATATCACAAAAAACAAGAGTGATCATTTTTTTAGAAAAATTATGCGCCGGACTTTTATCCGTTTTCTTATCCTGACAGCGTGTTTTTTCTTTCCCTCCCAAGTCCGCGCCGAGCCCATCGACAAACAGGTCCTTGATAACGGCCTGACGGTTTTGGTCCGGGCAATGCCGGCCAGCCCGGTCGTCTGTGTGTACGCCCTGGTCAAAACGGGTTCCGCGACTGAAGGCGATTATCTGGGCAGCGGTGTTTCGCATTTTCTCGAACATATGCTTTTTAAAGGAACGTCCAAACGAGGCGTGGGCGCCATTGCCGCCCGGATCCAGGCTGTCGGCGGAGAGATCAACGCTTCGACGGGCCAGGACTACACGATTTATACGATCCAGGTTCCCCCGCAGGCCTTTGACATGGCCCTGGATATCCTCACCGATATGCTGATGAATTCGACCATCGCTCCCGAAGAGGTCGAGAAAGAACGCCAGGTCGTATTGGGGGAAATGCGCATGGGAGAAGATGATCCCGGCCGGGAACTCGGCAAAATCGCTTTTGCGAACATTTATATTGAACATCCGTACCGTCATCCGATCATTGGGTATAAAGATTTGTTCGTCGCTTTGACGCGGGAAGATGTGTGGAATTACTATCGCAGTCATTACGTGCCCAATAACATGGTCGTGTCCGTGGCCGGCAATGTTCGTTCCGCCGAAGTATCCCCAAAGATCAAAAAAGCGTTCGAAGGCTTCGCGCGCCAGCGCGGCATCGCGCGAAACCTTGCCTCTGAGCCGCCGCAGATCAGCGCGCGGCGATATGAAAAGGAATATCCAACGGACCTGACGCGGATTGTGATGGCCTTTAGCGGCGTCAGCCTTCTGGATCGCGATCTTTACGCGCTGGATGTTCTGGCCATGATTCTGGGGCAGGGGGACAGCTCGCCGCTTTACCGGCACGTCTATAAAGAGAAGGGATTGGTACACGCCATTTCCGCGTCCAACTTTACGCCGGTCGACCGCGGGTTTTTCGAGATCGCCGCCGTTTTGTCCAAAAATGTCGAATCGGTCATCAGAGCTGTATGGGAGGAGATCCGGGCGATCCAGCGCAAAGACGTCACGAAACAGGAGCTGGAGAAAGCCAAGCGGCAGGTCTTAAGCGAGTATTTGTTCAGCCACCAGAGGGCCTCGCATGTAGCCTATGCCCAGGCAACCGATGAAGCTTTTACAGGCGATCACCAATTTTCGCAAAAATACGTTGCCTCTATCAGGAATGTTACGGCGGGGGATATCCGGCGCGTCGCCAACCAATATTTGATCGAACCGGCACTGACCGTTGTCATTTTAAAGCCGTGGGAAGAAAAATCCTCCGCGAAAAGTGCGCCGCAAGCTCAAACAGGAGAGATTCAAAAATATGTGCTGGATAACGGGCTGACCATCCTTTTAAGGGAAGATCACACCTTGCCGATCGTTTCCATCCGTTTATCCTTGCAGGGTGGAACGCGGCAGGAGCCGCCGGAACTCAACGGACTTTCGATGATGACAGCCAATGTCTGGACCAAAGGTACCAAAGCGCGCGGTGCCGAGAGAATTGCCACTGAAGTCGAATCCCGCGGGATGGGGTTGGATACATTTTCCGGGAAGAACAGTTTCGGCATGAACATCGAGTGTCTTTCCGAAGATCTGGGGCAGGCCATGGGCCTGATGGAGGATATGATCAAGAATCCGGTGTTCGCGCCACAGGAGATTGCTAAAATCAGAGACAATATGAAGGCCGCCATCCGCGCGCGGCAGGACGATATTTTCCAGACAACGACGCTGGCTTTAAAGGAGACCCTGTTCTTGGCGCATCCGCTTCGTCTGGATGAGGAGGGGAGCGTCGAAACCCTCGAGCGCGTTCGGCGCGAAGACATCGTTGATTTTTACGGCCGTCTGGCCGTGGCGCCGAACATGGTCCTTTCGGTTTTTGGGGATATTTCACCGGAAAAAATACTGGAGAGCATCCGGCAAGGATTTGGTTCTTTGCCCAAAGGCGGGATATCCTTAAAACAAGCCAGGGAAGAGCCTCTTGAGAAGCCGCGCGCCAAAGAAATTGTCATGGATAAAGCGCAGGCCATGGTGATGCTCGGTTTTCACGGCGTGGACCTCAAAAGCCCGGATCGTTACGGCCTGGAAGTATTGACGGCCATTCTCGGGTCTTCGTTTAGCGGGAGGCTTTTTAACGGGATCCGCGAAGAATTGGGCCAGGCGTATACGCTGGGCGGCGGCTCGATCCCATCGCTGGACGCGGGGCTGATCTATTTTTACGTTCTGACCTCTCAGGAAAAAAGCGCGCAGGTGCAGCAGATATTGCGACGGGAAATCCATAATATTCAGACGGATCTTGTCCCCGAGGCGGAGCTGGAAAATACCAAAATGTACCTTAAAGGCGTTTTCCGGTCGGGACTGGAGACAAATTCCGCCTTAAGTTTCGTCAGCGGCTTAGACGAGCTTTATGGCCTCGGATACCGGCGGTATCAGGATTATGAGGCCGCCATCGACCGCGTCAGCGCGCAGGATATCCAGAAACTGGCCAGGCAATATTGCGATCTGAATAAAGTCGCCGTTGTGACCACGCAACCGAAGAAGAATTCGAAATAAACTTGCCTGCGAGGCAATTGTCCTTATAATAAGGAATGGATTTTGGTTTTTTTAAAAGATAACTATGGATCAGACACAATACGAAGATCTGGCGTTTTGTTTAGTAGATAAGCTTGGCGGCAAGATGAGCCTGCTCCAGCCGCAAAAAGAACGCGAGTTGGCGGTAGGGGAGGCCTTGACGGGCGTCCTGGCCAACGGCGCGTTCGCGCATTTAAAACATGAGCTGGATAACACGGAACAGCGCCTGCAGTTCATCCGCGATTTTCTCTCTTACGGGATCATTACCGAACTTTTGTGCGATTTCTGCGTTGAAGACCTCATTGTCAACAATCTTAACCCCATTTATATCCACCATAGCCAGAAGGGATTCATGTCGACGGGAAAACATTTCTCCACCCACCGGGAACTGGACCTGTTCATCCGGAAGATCCTGCTTTTTTGCGGCAGAAAAAGCATGGATAAGATCGCGAACCTGGAACTCCCTAACCTCGAGGGGCGCGTAAACATCGTCCTTTCCCCTTTCGGGCCGCAGATGACGATCACCAAAGCCAAGGTCTCGCCGTTAAGTATTCTGGACCTTGTCCGTGAGGGAAGCTTGACCCATGAGGTCGCCGCCCAGTTGTGGATGTACATCGAAGGGATGTCGATCCGCCCGGCCAACATTATGATCGCCGGCGGCCCCGGCGTGGGCAAGACAACGCTTTTAAACGCCTTGTTCGGGTTTATCCCGGAGACCGACCGTCTGGTTGTCATCGAGGATACTCTGGAATTAAATACATTTCTGGAAGAGAGTTGTTCGCGCCTGGAAAGCGATGAGGACCTTAGCCTCGCGGATCTGGTCAAAAATGCTCTACGCATGCGCCCCGAGCGTATCATCGTTGGCGAGGTGCGCGGCATTGAGGCGCGGGACATGATCACCGCCTGCAATATCGGCAAATACTGCATCGGGACCATCCACGCCCTTACATCGCGCGAGGCCATCATTCGCCTGCAAAGCGAACCGATGAACATCCCCGAGATGCTCGTCAATTTGATCGACGTTTTTATTGTCCTGAAGCGCTATCACGTTAAGGACAAGATTTTCCGCGTGATCGATGAGGTCAGCGAGACAAGCGGCATGGAGCAGGTCAAGATCCTTCTCTCGCAGGTGTATAAATATGACTACGATGGACGCAAGCTCAAACAGGTGAATCCCAGCACCGTCTATCGTGACCGTTTGGCTTCGCAGGCCGGCATCACGGCCCGCGCGGTTCTGCGGGAACATCTTTTGAGGACATTCCTGTTACAACAGCTCGATGAGCGCAACATGACGAGCATGAAGGAAATCGCCACGTTTTGCCGCGCGTACTGCCGGAACCCCAATGAAACGACGGCGGGCCTGGGATTCGACCGTGAGAAACTTTTGCGCGGCGAGGCTTGACCCTTCGATCGCACTCAGGGTCAACACTGAGCGCAGCCGAATGTGTTATTGACCTTCTCTCTGCCAAACAAAATGTCAAATCTCCAAAATCCGTCGGCAACAGGCATTGGAGATTTGACATTGGGAAGGAAAAGGTCAATAAGAATCCGCGGGATTACCTGGACGGTCCAATTTTAACTTTTTGAAGACCAGAAAGATAGTGGATGAAGATTTTCCATTCGTTAGTGGTGCTGGACCTGGAAACAACCGGGGTTTGGGTTGATCGGGACAAGATTATCGAGATCGCGATGGTCAAATCGTTTCCCGACGGCCGTAAGGAGACATATTTAAAGAAGGTCAATCCCGGGGTTCCGATCCCTGCGGTGATCAGCCAGCTCATCGGCATCACGGATGCGGACGTCAAGGACGCGCCCGCTTTCAAAGATATCGCCAAAGAGGTTTTAGTTTTTGTCGGAGATAGCGATCTGGCCGGGTTTAATATCGAAAAGTTCGATCTGCCTCTTTTGGAGCGGGAAGTGCGCGAGGCGAATCTTCAGTTCAACTGGAAAGCGCATAAGGTTTACGACGCCCAGAGAGTGTATCACTTGAACGAAAAACGCGACCTTTATGCCGCCTATAAGTTTTATTGCGACAAGAATCTGGATAACGCCCATTCGGCGTTGGCCGATGCGCAGGCGACACTCGAGATCCTGGAAGCCCAGGTGGCCAAGTACGGTAACGGAGACGGGAACGTGGAGCATCTGGGGCAGTATCGTTACCGGTCGACCGAAGAATTTTATGGCCGCGAGAAAAAGTTCCGCTGGTGGAACGGTAATCTGTATATGATGTTCGGCAAATACGCCAATAAATATACGTTGCAGGAAATTGTCCAGAAGGACCGCGGGTATCTTGAGTGGATCCTCTCGGCCCAGTTCAGTGAGGACGTCAAAGAGTTGGTCGAGAGCGCCCTTAACGGACGGTTTCCCTCCCCGGAGGGGAGCCTACCCGGTCAGGCGTCGGAGAAAGAATCCAAGGAAGGGAAATAACGTGACCACATTATTTACGCGTATCATCAATGGCGAGATCCCCTGTCATAAAATTTGTGAAGACGAGCGTTTCCTCGCGCTTTTAGACATCCGGCCGATCAACCCGGGACACACGTTGGTCATCCCCAAAAAGGAGATCGATTATTTTTTTGACTTAGATGATGCCATGATGGGCGGCATCATGGTTTACGCCAAAAAAGTGGCCCATGCCATCAAGCGAGCGGTCGAATGCCGGCGCGTCGGTGTGATGGTTGCCGGTATCGAGGTCCCGCACGCGCATGTGCATCTGGTGCCTATCCAGGAAGTGGGGGATTTGAATTTTGCGAAGGCGAAACCCGCTGGCAATAAAGAGCTGGCCCAAATGGCCGAGAAGATTCGTAAAAATCTAAAATGATGAAATCAAGAAGGAGAAACAAGCTATGTCGTCACTGACATCATCCAAACCTAAGAGCTGGTCGAAAGAGCAAAATGAAGTTTGGCAGTGCGTGGAGGATCATTGGGATCATTTGATCAGCGGCCGCGTCGACGATTTTCTGAAATACATTCATCCGGAATTTCTCGGCTTCGGGCATGAGAGTCCCATCAACATCGACCGGCCGTGGCTTAATAAATGGGTGGGCTTTTGGACCAAGACGACCAAGATCGCCATCTGCGAACTGCGGCCCGTGGATATTCGCATCCATGACGATATCGCCATTGTCCAGTATTTTATTTTTACCATTGAGAAAAACGACGAGGGCGGCAAAAGGGTCATTCGCCGCTACACGATGACCTGGAAGAAGCAACCAGACCGCTGGGTGGTTATCGGCAGTCATAACAACCTGATGGATGAAACCATCCGTAAATAGGTCATCAAGAACCATGGCCGACACTATTCCTTTGACGCAGAAAGAACAGGATCTGATTCGCCGGTATCTTGTTTGGTGTTACAAGACGACCAAAGAGGATCTGGATAAGATCGACCGCTATTTTACCCAAGCCGTGGTGGATGATTATCTCATTGAACGGTTGAAGACTTCGCCGGAATACAAGGCGCGTACAACACCTTTTCATAAGTCAGTTGAGGATTTCATCCAATCCGCGCGGGAAAAGAAGACCAAGGCAGAAGGCAAGAAATTCGCCGACAGCGCCCAAACCGTTCTTCATCCGGATTACCAGTACCTCAGGGCCCGTCTTGAAGTCATTGAGCAGGCGACCTGTCATTTCTTCGATCAAAAAGAGCTTGAAAGAGTCGCGGCACTCTATGAAAATGAAATGACGGAACGGATCCTCAAGGCGAGGGAACACACTTAACAGACACACGCGCACATGGCACGCGGTTTAAGATTTAACGTTTTTGCAAGTCGCGGAGTCTTTGACGCTGGTTTTCCATCAGTCTTTTTTGTTTGTCCATGATGTCTTTGGATCGTTGGCGTTGTTCCTGCAGAGTTTGGGAGGAATCGATTTCCTGCGGGTTGTGCGTGGAGAAGGACCTTTTGACGGCCGTGATGAGGCCCCAGACCAACAGACAGGCCACCACGGCACCGATCACGAAAATCAATATTCCTTCAGAATCTTTCATCACAAGGATAGTATAAAGTGAAACAAGCCCCGCGGCAATGGTAATTTTCAAACAAAAGGCCGCTCCGCCAAATTTTCTGGAAATTTGGCGAGGCGAGCCTCGTCATTTCCTTCATAAAGGATAAAGGAAATGAGAAAAATGACGGGAGCGATCATGCCCAAAGAACACGATTTCAAAAAGGACTGGGAGAAGGCACGGCAGCAACTGAACCAATTCAGCAAAGAGGCCCTGGTATTGGCGAAAAAGGGGGAAAAGGAGTTTATTAAGTTCTCCCATCGCGGAAGGCTGCATCTTGACTCAACCGCCATCGACCTCAAGCGGGAACAATTGTATTATCTCATCGGGAAAGAATACGTGAAAGCCAAAGCGCCCGCCCAGCCCACAACGGCCATGGCGAAATTACTGGATGAGATCGAGAGGATCGATAAAGAACAAAAAGCGGTACGTAGCGAATTAAAAAGTGTAAAGTAAAGCCGTGTCCCGGATCATTCACGTCTTGTTTATTACGTCGGTCGTTTTTTCCAGCGGATATGCTTTCGCGCAATCCCCGGACACGCCAAAAGAGTTTGTTGAAGTCGTGGCCGGTGGAAAAACTTACCCTTCCGTGCACGCTTATAAACTTCAGAAGCTCAAGGATGATTTGCGCGGTGTTCTGTCGCCGGGGCAATTGCGCGAATTCAGCGAGGAGGAACTTTCCGCCGTTATCCGGGAGATCCAATTTCAGCCGCCTGTGATGGCGCGACTTCCCGCGCCGGAGGTAACGGCGCCCACGGTGGATGAGCAGATCGGACAGATGGAAGAAATGCTGGAGGATTACAACACCCGGCACGGGGACGTCCCGCCCTTGACGGTCGATCCCGCGAAGGTCAAGACGATTATCCTCGAGCCCCCCTTGCAAGAGCGGGAATAGGTTGTCTTGAAGAATTCAAAGCGTCCTTTTTTAAAAGGCCTTTTTTAAAAGGCTTGACGGTCATTTGTGCGGATAGTATAATACCCACTTCATAAAGGACAAAAAGCGGTATAAATCATTAAGATAAATATTATTACAGAAGAAGGAGGAAACGAAATTGGTTTTGTTGAAGGCAAGAAAAACTGAAGTGAT
>CAYIMR010000026.1:0-2287 GCA_964364455.1 uncultured Planctomycetales bacterium
CGTGCTTCGAATTTCGAATTTTAAAATCCTCATGCCTCAATGCTTCACTTAGTCAACGAAACTACTGCAAATGCCGCAATTCCCTGTCCCTGGCCTATGGCCCCCAAACCTTCGTTGGTGGTGGCCTTAATATTAACAAAGCTCTCGTCAATACGCAATGCTTTCGCTATGGCCGCTCTCATCCGCGGTTTATAGTTTTTGAGGTTCGGTCCCTCGGCCTGGATGACCACATCCACGTTGCCCACCCGGTAACCTTCTTTGGAGATCAGCTCATGCACCTGGCCCAGCAAGATCAAACTTGAAATCCCCTTATACTTCTTGTCCGTATTGGGGAAATGTTCCCCGATATCGCCCTTGCCCGCGGCCCCCAAAAGCGCGTCGCTGACGGCGTGCAGCACCACATCAGCGTCCGAATGTCCGCCTAACCCCTTCGGATGCGGGATCGCGACGCCGCCCAGGATGAGTTTGCGTCCTTTCACAAAACGGTGAATGTCGTAACCTATCCCTATTCTGTTATGCATGGCTATGCGAGGATATTCGCGCGGGCGTTCAAAAACGCTTCGGCTAAAACCAGATCTTCGTTGGTCGTGATCTTGATATTCTCGTAATCACCCTCGACGACCTTGACCGGAACACCCATACGTTCGACCAGGCCCGCGTCATCGGTGGGATTTTCAGCACCCTTTTGGGCATAAGCCTTTAAAAGAAGCTCGCGGTTAAATACCTGGGGAGTCTGGATCTCCCAAAGTTCGCCGCGGTCCAATGTCTCGCGCACAAATAAATTCAGAGGATCGACCCTTTTGATCGTGGGCTTGACCTTAACACCGACGACGACCGCCCCGTGAACTTTACATTGCTCAATGGCCTTCTGGATCGTCTGGGCCTTGATGAACGGCCTGGCCCCATCGTGGATGACCACGATATCCGTTTTGTCGCCCGTTTCCCGCAGGCCGTTATAAACGGAGGCCGAACGCGTTTCGCCGCCGATGACGACACGTTCTACTTTCTGAAAATTATAATGCCTGACCACGTCCTCCACGTCCAAAACGTGGTATTCGTGCGTGACAATAATGATACTATCGATCAATGGGAATTTGTCGAAGACCTCAACGCTATAGGCAAGAAGTGGCTTGCCGTTGAGCATGACTAGGGGTTTTGGGTGGATCGTCTTTAAACGCGTCCCCAAACCGCCCGCGGCAATAATGGCTTTCATTATCATTTCTCAAGCCTGGCGAAGATCATTTTACCGCTCTGCGTCTGTAAAACCGAGGTCACGACGACGGTGACCTTCTTGCCGATGAGCTTTTGGGCGTCGCCGACCACGATCATCGTGCCGTCATCCAGGAAAGCAACGGCCTGATCGGGTTCTTTCCCCTCCCGGACCAGCCTGACCTCCAGCCTCTCACCGGTCAGGACAACGGATTTCACCGCGTTGACCAGCTCGTGGATGTTTAAAATCTCAACTCCCTGCAATACGGCGATGCGGCCCAAATTAAAATCCGTCGTGCAAATACGCGCGTCCATCATCCGGGCCAGCTTGACCAGCTTCTCATCCACATTGTCGATATCCGGCAAATCCTCTTCGTGGATATGGATCTCAATCTTGGAGTCTTTTTGCATATGACGCAGCAATTCCATGCCGCGCCGGCCGCGTTCGCGCTTGATGTCATCGGCGGAATCGGAGATCTTTTGCAGTTCCTGCAGGACGCAGCGGGGCACGATGAGCCGCCCCGTCAGAAAGTTCGTTTTGCAAATATCGACAACCCTGCCGTCGATAATGGCGCTGGTATCGAGCAAGACGTCCTCGCCGCGCACATCCTGGCGCTTAAAGCGCACGTAAGGGATGATCACGTTGAATTCATCCTTGCCGCGTAACGCCATGACCGCCCCGAAATAAGAAAAGACCAGCGTCAACACAACTCGTGAAACGGAATGGATAAATTCCCCCAGTGGCAGCAAAGAAATAATATCAGAGAGCAATTTGGCCATGAAGATACCTAAAAGCAGGCCGAAAACCATGCTCGATAAACCTTTCACCGAAACGCGCTGCAGCCGGTGTTCGATAAAAATAATGACCAGACCGCTCAGGCAGCCCAGTTCCGCCCCTAAAAGCGGATGCTGGACAAGGATGCCGATGTAATACCCGATGACACCGCTCATAATGACGAATAAACTGCGGATGAAAAGTAGCGTCATGTCAGTTCCTCCAACGCTTGCTTGACCGTTTCCACACCGATGAGCCTTATCGCGCGGACGTCCAATTCCTTGTTCATCTTCAAATTGTTTT
>CAYIMR010000026.1:2387-6851 GCA_964364455.1 uncultured Planctomycetales bacterium
CCGATGAGCCTTATCGCGCGGACGTCCAATTCCTTGTTCATCTTCAAATTGTTTTGCGGAACGATGCAGCGCTTGAACCCCAGCTTCTGGGCTTCCTGGACGCGCACGGCCAGTTGCGGGACGCTGCGCACCTCCGCCGAAAGCCCAACCTCCCCCAAAATGACCGTATCGAACGCGACCGGTTTATCCAGCAAAGCGGAAGCTAATGCGATCACGACCCCCAGATCCGCTGCCGGATCCATCAGTCTGATACCGCCGACGACATTTAAAAAAATATCCTTGTCCTGCAGATTGAGTCCCAAGCGCTTCTCCAAAACGGCAACCAGCATGGCCAGACGGTTAGCGTCGAACCCTTGCGCCTTTTGGCGCACCATCCCGAAGTTCGAACGGCTGATCAGCCCCTGGATCTCCACCAGGAACGGACGCGTCCCTTCGATAATAGGCACCACGACCGATCCGGAACTGTTGTGCGGGCGTTCGGACAGAAATATTTCCGATGGGTTGGAAACCTCGATCAATCCGGCCGAGGCCATTTCAAAAACACCGATCTCATTGGTCGAGCCGAACCTGTTCTTGGTCGCGCGCAGCACCCGGTACATCGAATACCGCTCGCCTTCAAAATACAGGACCGTATCAACGATATGCTCCAGCACCCGAGGGCCGGCGAGCATTCCATCCTTGGTGACGTGGCCGATAATAAACAGGGAAATGCCTTTGATCTTGACCAAGTGGGTCAAAATGGCCGCGCAATCCCGCACCTGGCTAACACTGCCCGGGGAAGATGCGATCTCTCCGCTGTACAAAACCTGGATGGAGTCAACGACCACGACCTCCGGCGCCATTTTCTCGATATAACCCACAATCGTATCGAGATCGACCTGGTTGACGATATATAAAGATTTGTTGGCCCCGGCTCCCAGGCGCTGGGCGCGCAAGCGGGTTTGCTGGACGGATTCCTCACCGCTGATATAAAGGATCTTGAGGCCCTTTTGGCTTAAGGCCGCGGCGACCTGCAGAGAAAGTGTCGACTTGCCTATTCCCGGATCGCCGCCGACAAGCGTCACCGAGCCCTGCACGATGCCGCCGCCGACAACACGGTCGAACTCGCTGATACCCGTCGTCCAGCGCTCTTTTTGTTCCATGGAAACTTCATCAAGAAGGACCGGTTCGTCCTTAAAAACGATCCCGGTCCTTTTCTCGATGGCGGAAGGCGCGGTTTCCTCGACGAACGTATTCCAGCTCTGGCAGCCCGGGCATCGTCCGATCCATTTCGGAGATTGGGTACCGCAATTCTGGCAGACAAAAAGTGTTTTGATTTTCATTTTCAGAAATTTATTTTTCGAAAAAATTCTATTTTTTCGGCCGGTATAAAAGCTTCCAGGGATTTGCTTTAAGATCCGCGGTGAGCCCCTGCAGATCATCATACAACCGCTCATCATAAAGGATCCTGCCCAAAGTCCCTTTGCCGTCTTTAACGCTGGAGGTAATATCTCTCAAATTCCCGGTCACAAGGCTCAAATTCTCCAGGGTGCTGCTAATCGAATTTTTGGTTTTCTCGTCACTGATCATTTTATCGAGGCCAGAAGCAACTTCCATGACCTTCTGGGCGATGAGCTCCTGGGCGATGGGGTCGATGCCCACCATCACCTGTCCCTCCTGAAGAAATTCTTGAGTGTTGACTCCCGGCGTGATCTCGATGTACTTTTCTCCCATGAGCCCAAGCTGGTTGATCATAATGGTGGAATCCTGGGGGACCTGAACGTCCTTTTTAACCCAAAGCTTGATCTCGGCTTTAGTCTTGTTCTCGTGCGTATCAAAAAACAGCCCGATCTCCTTGACGATCCCCTGGTCCACCCCGGCGATACGCACCGGCGCGCTTTTTTTCAAGCCGTTGGCGAAATTAAAAACCGCCTTGAGCGTCTTGCCCCCCTCAAAGATCGGGGAGTCTGTGATGGAAAATATAAAAACTGCCAAACCAATCAACGCAAGCAGGACAAAAAAACCAACTTTGAATTCGAGACTCTTTTCTTTGGGCATATAGATCTCCGTTTGTTACGTTTGTTAGTCTGTGTATCCAAAAATCAAGTTTTCGTTTTCCGTGATAGGGCCCTTAGCCTCGCCGTTGATGAACTGCTTGACGACCGGGTGTTTCGCGCTCTGGATCTCCTGCGGTGTCCCTTCGGCCACCACCTGCCCGTGGTAAAGCATCGCGATGTTATCGGCCACTTTATACGCCGAATTCATGTCATGCGTGACCACGATCGACGTCACTTTAAGCTTATGGCGCAGATCGACGATAAGATGATTGATAACGTCCGAGGTGATCGGATCGACCCCGGTCGTCGGTTCGTCGTAAAAAATAATCCGTGGCTCCATGCACAGGACCCTGGCCAGGCTCACGCGCTTTTTCATCCCGCCGCTCAATTCTGACGGCATCATCTCTTCGATACCGGATAAGCCCACCATCCCCAAACATCGCTCCACTTTCGCCCGGACCACTTTTTTATCCACATTCATGAATTCACCCAACACGAATGCCACGTTCTCGGCGACGTTCATCGAATCGAACAGGGCCCCGCCCTGGAACACCATCCCCATCTTCATGCGGATCTTATTGTACTCCCGTTCGTTGAGAGTCGTAACTTCCACGCCGTTGATCTTGATCGAACCGGCGTCCGGACGAAGAATGCCGATGATGTTCTTCAAAAGAACGCTTTTCCCGGTCCCCGAACGGCCGATGATGACCTTCGTCTCCCCTTCCTTGATCGTGAGATTCAAGTCATTGAGGATGACGTGGTTGCCGAACGATTTGTGCAAATGCGATATCTCGATCATTATACGTGCAATACGAAATAAAAAAGAGTTGTGAACAAACAATCGACCATGATGATCAGAATGAACGAAGCCACGACCGAGGTCGTGGTCGCCCTTCCCACCCCTTCCGCGCCGCTTCTGACGTTCAATCCCTGGTGGCACCCCACCAACGCGATAATAGCGCCGAAAAAGATCGTCTTGAACAACCCCGTCATGACATCCTTGATCGCCAGTGATTCGGCGATCATCGTAAAGTACAACGCAGGGCTGATATAAAGCTTGGTCACGCAGATGACGAATCCGCCCATGATCCCGATCAAGTCCGCGAAAATGCTCAACACCGGCAGCATCATAATAAGCGCCAAAAATCGCGGCACGACGAGATATTTGATCGGGTTGACGGCAAACGCCTTGAGGGCCTCGACTTGTTCAGTGACCGTCATGGAGCCTAATTCCGCCGTAATGCCGGCTCCGACGCGTCCGGCGACGATGAGCGCCGTCAAAACAGGCGCGAGCTCGCGGGTCAAGGAAACCGCGATGACGCTGGGGATATAGATCTCCGCGGATAACTTGGTCATCTGGTAGGCCATTTGCAGGGCCATGATCATCCCGATAAAAAACGCGACCAGCGCCGCAATAAAAAAACTGCCCGGGCCTATCTGTTTGGCCTGGATAAGGACCCGTTCACCCTTAAACGGCGGGACGAAACACAAATAAACGGTTTGTCCGAAAAGGACCGCGATCTCCCCGACATAAAGGACCAGCCGGGAAACCACGCCCCCTGGAAATGATTTAAAATAATTCCACATAATGGCGAGCCAAGGTTAAAAGCTCATTGTTTGTTGAACGCCCAACATGCCGGAGGCGCCGTCCGACTTGTCCTCTTTGCGCAAAAAATATTTGATCTCCGTCGCCCCCGACTTAGGCTGGTTCAAACGTTTGATCGTCCACTCTCTTTCGGAGGCCGAATCGCTCACCAGCGGCGAAAGGACCAGCGCGCCGATCTGTTTTGTAAAGTTCTCCTGGTCGCTTAGATCGATAGGCCCGCTGAAGGCAAAACTCAACCCATCCGCCTTCGAAATCGTGGATTGCCCGATGCTCAACTGCGGATAAACGCCCTGGGCGTTAAGGTGGATGCTGTTATACTCCAACTGCTCAACATATCCGTCATGACTTTCCAGATTGCCCTTCAGGCCGATCCGGTCCCACGTGCCCGAAACACCTATCTCACCGGAGACAGTACCGAAAGATTTATATTCTTTATTCCCGGCCCAGAAATTCAAAAAATCCTCCATCGCGACGCCATGCAGCAAAACATTCATGTCCATCTTATAAGGATAGACCAGATCCAGCGATCCCTGGCAACTCAGGTTCCCAAAAGACAAAGATTCCAGTAATAATTGACTGTCCTTGATCTCGAAATGACCGGTCAATTCGCGGATAGGCTTATAGTCGATAAGAGAATTTTGGCTCCAGATCTCGCCGCGCACCATAGGCGCGCTTTTACCAGCGGCTCGCGGGTCAACTTCAATGGAACTTTCGATCTTGCTTAAAAGGTCCCAGATGGGCGTTCGGAGGTGATCGATGTTGAGGGAAAAACGATAATCTTTATCGGAAACTTTCGCGCCGCTGATGGCAACCGATGACTGC
>CAYIMR010000026.1:6951-10616 GCA_964364455.1 uncultured Planctomycetales bacterium
GCAGGCTTCCCGGGAGATGGGAAAAATCCAAAGTAACGTCAAACTGTTTTTGAGCAAGATCAACCTGGCCGTAAAAGATGGCCACGACATTGGCAAAAGCGCAAGGGACAAAAAGCAGGGCAAAGACGCACCCCACTACCAAAACTTTTGCTCTCATGAAGCTCCCGCCTCTCTTATGGGCACATCACACAAAAACAAACTGCTCATCTTTACGGCTGACCTTAACCTTGCTTCCTTCCTTAAAACGACCGATCAGGAGCTCTTCCGCCATAGGGTCTTCGAGAAGACGCTGGATCGTCCTTTTGAGCAGTCTGGCCCCGTAAACCGGATCGAAACCTTTTTCGACGAGAAGCTCGATAGCGTCTTTGGTCAATTCCATTTCGATCTGCCTGTCCTTTAGACGCTTGACCACATCGGCAATCTCCAACTCAACGATATCATGAAGATTTTCCCTGGTCAGCGACTTAAAGACGATAATGTCATCGACCCGGTTCAAGAATTCAGGTTTAAACGTTTTCTTGACCTCTTCCAAAAGGCGGCCTTTCATGTGTTCGTAAGTGACTTCGTCTTTCTGGGCAGTAAATCCCAGCGATCCTTGTTTACGCAACATATCCGCGCCGACGTTGGAGGTCATCAGGATGATCGTATTGCGAAAATCCACCTTCCTGCCGAGGCTGTCCGTCAAGCGCCCCTCCTCGAAAACCTGCAGGAGGATGTTAAAAACGTCCGGATGCGCTTTTTCGATCTCATCGAGCAAAATCACCGAATAAGGCTTGCGCCGCACTTTCTCGGTCAGTTGTCCCCCTTCTTCATATCCCACGTACCCCGGCGGAGCGCCGATCAGGCGCGACACGTTGAACTTGTCCATGTACTCGGACATATCGATCTGCACGAGGGAATCCTTGCTGCCGAACATGAATTCCGCCAAGGCCTGCGCCAGCAATGTCTTCCCGACACCCGTCGGTCCCAGAAAGATGAACGAACCAATAGGCCGGCGCGGATTCTTGATCCCCGCGCGGGAACGCCGCACCGCGCGGGCGATCGCGCTGATCGGCTCTTCCTGCCCGACGACGACCTTGCGCAGATGATCTTCCATCTTCAGCAACTTCTTGGTTTCTTCTTCTTCCAGCTGGACCAGCGGTATCTTCGTCCACTGGGAAACGATCCTGGCCACATCTTCATAACTTATAACGAGAGTCGCCTTGTCGCGTTCCTCCGACCATTTCTTTTTGATCTCTTCGAGCTCGGTGCGCGTTTCGCGCTCCACATCACGCATGTGCGCGGCCTTTTCAAAATCCTGACTTTTGATATGCGATTCTTTTTCCTTTTTAAGCGACTCGATCTTCTCTTCCAGTTCTTTCATCCCATCGGGAACAACCATCGCGTTTAAACGCGCCCGTGCCCCGGCTTCATCGAGAATATCCACGGCCTTATCAGGCAACGCCCGGCCGGAGATATAACGGTCCGAAAGCCGCACGGACGCGTCGAGGGATTCATCGGAAAATTTCACGCGGTGGTGCGCCTCGTATTTATCACGCAAGCCCTTAAGGATCTGAATGGCCTCCTCCACTGAAGGAGGTTCGACCATGATCGTCTGGAAGCGGCGCTCGAGCGCGGCATCTTTCTCGATGTGTTTACGGTATTCATCCATGGTCGTCGCGCCGATGCACTGGATCTCCCCGCGCGAGAGAGCGGGTTTGAGGATATTGGCCGCGTCGATAGCGCCCTCGGCGGCACCTGCCCCGACCAGGGTATGCAACTCATCGATGAATAAAATAAGTTTTCCGGACCGCTTGATCTCATCCATCACCGCTTTAATGCGCTCTTCGAACTGCCCGCGGTATTTGGTCCCCGCGATCATCAGGGCCAGGTCCAGGACGACGATCGTCTTGTCGCGCAACACTTCCGGGACATCGCCGTTAACGATCAATTGGGCAAGTCCCTCAACGATGGCCGTTTTCCCGACGCCGGCTTCTCCCAACAGGACAGGATTATTTTTGGTGCGCCGGCACAAGATCTGCAAGATACGCCCGATCTCTTCCTTGCGCCCGATCACCGGATCGAGCTTCCCTTCCTTCGCCAGTTTATTGAGATTACGGCCGTACGCGTCGATAGCGGGCGTTTTATCAGACTTGGTCGGTTCCTGCGTGCCATAGCCGGGGATACCGGAGCCCAGCAATTCCATCACTTCGTTACGCAGCTTTGCCAGATCCAACCCTAAATTCAACAGAACACGGTACGCCATGCCTTCACCTTCCTTGACCAATCCCAAAAGAAGATGCTCGGTACCTATATAATTGTGTCCCAGCGCCCTCGCTTCCTCGGCGGAAAGTTCCAGCGCCTTTTTGGAACGCGGCGTAAAAGGGATGTCTCCCAGCACCTGCGTCTGCGGACCCGGCTGAACCATTTTCTCGACTTCGATGCGGATGGTCTCCAGATCAATACCCAGTTTCTGCAAAACGGCCGCCGCGACACCTTCGCCTTCGCGCACCAGCCCCAGCAAAAGATGTTCCGTGCCGATATAATCATGATTGAAACGCCGCGCTTCTTCTTTGGCGTAAACGATCACTTTCCGTGCTCTTTCCGTAAATCTATTGAACATGATACTATCCTCCTAATTTTTCACGTATAAGACTGGCTCTTTTGGTGTCCCGTTCGCCCGCCGACAATTTCTTCCCATCGAGCTTCTGCAGATGGGCCGGCTGGATCATCAAAAATAACTCATTGATGGCGTGACGGTCGACGTCCTTGATGATATTAAGATCAATGCCTAAGCGCACCATCGACAGCAGCTCCACCGTTTCCTGGCTCGAGATGATATGCGCGTTCCTTAAAACCCCGTACGAGCGGAAGATCTTGTCTTCCAGGACGGGGCGGTTCTGCAAGATCAGCGCCTGCCGGGCCTGCTCCTCCTGCTCGATGACCTGGCAGATAAGACCATGGATATTCTGGATGACGTCCTGCTCGCTGTGGCCCATCGAGACCTGGTTGGATATCTGATAAAAATTTCCGCTCGCCTGCGTTCCCTCGCCGTAAAACCCCCGCGAGGCAAAATTAAGCTTCGAAATGGCGTTCATAACCTTGTTGATCTGTTTGGTCATAACCAGCGCCGGCAAATGCAGCATCACGGACCCGCGCATCGCGGTACCCGTGTTCGTGGGGCAGGCGGTCAGGTATCCCCAATTACTGGAATAGGCAAAGTCCAATTTCTGAGCAAGGCTGTCATCGATGGCGTCAGCGATCTTCCACGTCTCATCCAGGTCAAAACCGGATTTGAGCACCTGGACGCGCATGTGATCTTCTTCGTTGATCATGACCGAAAGGACCTCTTCCTTGGAAACGACCAGGGCCTTGCCTTCGGGGTTGGCGGCGTGCTCATGGCTCATCAAATGCCGTTCGATAAGGAACTGCTTGTCCACGTTATCCAGTTCGCTGATCTTGACGAAGAGCGAATTCTTGAAATAATCGATTGTCTGCATGGCCGACTGGATAGAGTCCATGACCTCGAAGAGTTCTTTTTTTCTGGCTTTATTCGTAAACGGTTTCTTGGCCAAATTACGCGCCAGACGGATGCGCGAGGACATCACGATGTTGGCGTTGGTGCCGGTGCCCATTAACCACTGCCCGGTGCTATGTATAAAGTCGTTGAATTCCATAAGGGCTCA
>CAYIMR010000027.1:0-10461 GCA_964364455.1 uncultured Planctomycetales bacterium
AAAAGCCTTGCAAAATGCAAGAGTTTAGTACGAGTAATTTCTCGATATATTAATATTCTGAGCCCAAAGGGGAGTTTTTATGAAGTTTCTCCCCGAGGGCTCATCCTGAAGCCCAAAGGGCTGAAGGATCTCATGAGATCCTTCCTCGCTTCGCTCGTCAGGATGAGGGGTCGGGGAAAACTACCCGACCCCTCAATATTCTACAGGTTTTATTGGCGCGGGGTCCTTTTTGTGTATAATAGCACTCATGCGTTATGATCCATTCCAGGAAAAAGCGATTACAGCCATCAATGAGGGTTCCTCGGTCATCGTCTGCGCCCCCACCGGGGCGGGCAAAACCGCGATCGCCGAACACACCATCGAACGCTGCCTCGATCGCGGGGAAAAAGTGATCTATACCTCTCCGGTCAAGGCACTCTCCAATCAGAAGTTCCGCGACTTCTCAAAAAATTATCCGGAAAAAGTCGGTATCTTAACCGGCGATGTGAACATCAATCCCGACGCGCCCGCGCTCATTATGACGACAGAGATCTTCCGCAACAAGATCCTGGAAAAGGAATCATCCCTGAAACATTACACCTGGATCATCTTCGATGAGATCCATTATCTCGATGACATCGAACGCGGCAGTGTCTGGGAAGAGTCCCTTATCTTTTTACCGGACCACATGCGCATTTTAGGGCTTTCAGCGACGATCCCCAATGTCCATGAACTCGTCGGCTGGCTCAAAAGCATCCACCGCCACGACATCCGCGTCATCGAAGAGGCCAAACGCCCCGTACCCTTGCATTTTTTCTACCAATGCCAGGGAAAAATCTACGATGACCTCAAAGAACTCAACCGCCACGGATATCAAAGCCCGCAGGGGCACGCGCCCTTTCACCAGCGGCTGCCCAAAACGGTCGCGGTCAAGCCCAACCGCCCGGATTCACTGATCCGGCACCTGCAGGAAAAAGATTTTCTGCCCTGCATCTATTTTACCTTCAGCCGCCGGCACACAGAATATCTCGCGGCGGAAATGCACGGCTTTGATTTTCTTTCCGTCGATGAAAAGAAAAAAATCACCAGCCTCTTTGATCATCTCTGCCGCCAGTTCGACATCACGACCGAACCGAGCACCTTCGATATCCGCCCTTTTATCGAGCGCGGCATCGCTTATCACCACGCCGGAATGCTGCCCACCTTGAAAGAAGTGATCGAACGACTTTTTACCACGCGCCTCATCAAGGTGATTTTCACGACGGAAACCTTCGCGCTGGGGGTCAACATGCCCGCGCGCAGCGTCATTTTCAACGAACTGCGCAAATTTTACGAGCACGCTTTTATGCCCCTTAAAACGCGGGACTTTTATCAGATGGCCGGGCGGGCCGGGCGGCGCTCCATCGACACCGAAGGCCACGTCTTCTGCCGGGTCAACCCGCACGAGCTATCCGTTGAAGACCTTAAAAAAATGATCTTCTCCGAACCCGAGAAAGTGAGCTCGCGTTTTAACGCCTCTTACGCGACGATCCTTAACCTTTACCAGAAATTCGGCGAAAAACTCTACGACGTGTATTCGCTTTCCTTCCACCATTTTCAGGAAAAAAGTTCCCAGCGTGAAAAGGCGGTACGGCATTTACGGGCCAAGGTGAGTCTCCTAAAACAACTCGGACATATCCGCAAAAACTACGTGACCGAAAAAGGAACTTTCGCCGCGAAAGTTTACGGGCATGAGTTGATCCTCTCGGAATTGTTCGCCCGCGGGATCCTCGAGCAACTAACGGTGACGGAGTTGGGGATCTTGAGCCTCTCCGTCGTCTACGAACCGCGTCCGCGGATGAACCGGCCCACCCTCGACCGACAGGCCAAGCAACTGCAGAACATCACCAACGACATCCTCTTTCCCATTTTGAAAATGGAAAAAAAGTTCGGGATCCTCCCACCCGTCAAACTCTGCGCGTTTCATTTGAGCAAATTATTGGAAGGATGGATGAAAGGCGAAGATTTCAATCGTGTCCTGCAGTACAGCGAAGCCGACGAAGGCGAGATCATTCGATATTTACGCATGACCATCCAGGTGATGCGGGAAATTCTGGACGCTCCCGTTTCCAGTGTCTTAAAGGACAAGCTCCGCCAGACCATTCGCAAGATCAACCGCGACGTGGTCGACGCGGAGAAACAATTACGCGCATAATCAAAACACTGAGCAGGTTAAAAGATGTTGAAAGAGGTTACAAAAGGTTAAAAAAGGTTTTAGGTTAATAAAAGTTGCCACAAGACAAAGAAACATTTTGCAACCTCAAGAAACCTGAAACCTTTTTCAACTTATTAAAACATTTTCTAACCTCTTCTAACGTTTTACTCCCTTATTCCTTCTTATCTCTTTTTCCCAAGCTTTCAACTTGCTTTTCTGCCCCTCCCGTCGCTCTTGCATCATCCGCGCGATATCTTTTTGCCTGCGTATTCCTTGCCCTTTAGCCATCGCTTCCTTCAATTTAAAAGTTATCGCGGAAACGTTTGAATTCTCCCGGGAAAAACTGTATCATAAAAATGAAAGGGTTGAAATGAGCCAAATGAACCCGAGAAAATCCAAACTGACTCCCCGGGAATTGTACCAAAGCTTCGCGTACGCCTTTAACGGCATCCGCATCACCCTCTTTTCCCAGCAACACGCGTGGGTTTATCTGGTGGCGACCATTCTCATCTTCGCGGCCAGCGCCGTTTTAAAAATTTCCGCGGAGGAGTGGTGCTGGATGATCATCGCCGCGGTGAGCGTGTGGACGGCGGAGGCCCTCAACACCGCCTTCGAATTCCTGTGCGACGTGGCCTCGCCTGAATTTCACCCGCTCGTGGAAAAGGCCAAAGACGTTTCCGCCGGCGCCGTGCTCATCTGCATCATCGGAGCAAGCGCGATCGGCTTCATCATCCTTGGCCCTCCCCTTTTACGATTTCTCGGATATTAAAAAAGCGTCACTCTTTGTGACAACATCCCCCGCCCTTATTGCAGCAACCAATCGCGAACGGCCCGGAGCCGGTGGCGATCAATGCCAGGCATGCCATAATGATCAGATAATTGTACTCAAAGCCGTGGTTCATCATGTTGAACCCGTTTTTCCCATGGACCGTGACGATCGCGCCGAGCATGATAATGATGATGCCCAAGGCCGCCAGCTCGGTTAAAAATCCGGTCAGGATCGCAAGCCCGCCAAGGAATTCACCCCAGGAGACTAAAGCCTGCAGGACAACCGGCAGACCCGGATTCCAGGCCGTTCCCATGTTCGATCCCTCACCAAAAATCTTGCCGAACCCGTGATACGTGAAAATGATGCCCAGCCCCAGACGCAGAAAAATACCCGCGTACGGCTTTAATTTCTCACAACATTCCTTTCCCAGCATACGTCCTCCTTTCGCTTTGTTGATAGACATCTTCCCGGCGAATAAACCTTTTTTGCCAAGATCCGCCATCGTTGTTGATGCCAATTCTTTCGTTCACAATCGCCCCTCCCCTGGAGGGGCTCAAAGTTCACTCCAGAATTGGCATCAACCGGTAACCTTTAGTTCGGACACGTTTGACTCTCTATGAGTAGGGCATCAAACGTAATTTTCACAAGCTCCCCTGAAGCATTTGGTAATACTGTTTAATGACCACGAACGCGCCGGCGGTCGCCTTGAGCAAGGCCAGCGTGATCAAGACAAAAACAGTGGTCAACACGATCTTCTTTGTCAGAGAAAAATGCGGGTTGACCCACACTAGGGGGATCACAAACGGCCCAACGAACAGGAATCCCCCGATGAGTGTTGAGGTTTTAAGATACCATTTCTGTTTAGGCTTATCGGCCGGAGGCCTGCTGCTTCCATCAAGAAATTCACCGCAATGCTTACATTTGACGGCATCGTCCTGGATCTCCTCGGCGCAAAAAGGGCATTTTTTCATTTGGATTCTTTCTTAAACTTCTTCAATTCTTCCGGGTTCATCGAATAGCTGTGCGCTTTGTCGGGAAATTTCCCGCGCCGGACATCTTTACAAAAACGCGTAACACCCTTCTCGATGGAATTATTCAGATGAACATATCGTTTGACGAATTTCGGCGTGAAGCGCTCGAACAAGCCCAGAAGATCGTGCGTGACCAGAACCTGCCCGTCGCAATCCTTCCCCGCGCCGATGCCGATGGTGGGGATCGAAAGGCGCTTGGTGATCATCGCCGCCAAAGGAGCGGGAATGCATTCGAGCACGATGCTAAAACACCCCTTCTTTTCCAGCGCCAGCGCGTTGTCCAAAATCCGGCGGGCGGAGCCGGCGTCTTTGCCCTGGACTTTGAATCCTCCCAATTGTTCGGCGGTCTGCGGCGTTAATCCGACGTGGCCCATGACGGGAATCCCGGCTTTCACGATATTTCCCGCGACCTCAAGACAACGGTCGAACCATTCCAGCTTGACGGCATCGCAGCCAGCTTCCTGGACGAACCGCCTGGCGTTGGCAACGGCCTTGCCCGGATCCTGCTGATAAGATTCGAACGGCATATCGCCGACCAAAAGCGCGCGTTTGACCGCGCGGCGCGCCGCTTTCGCGTGATGAAGCATTTCCGTCATCCCCACCTGTGTTGTGGAATCCAGTCCCAGAACGACATTCGCCAGGGAATCGCCGACGAGAATGATGTCGACCGCGCAACGGTCGATCAGTGACGCCAATGGATAGTCGTAGGCCGTGAGGACAACAATTTTTTCCTTCTTGCGTTTCTTCTCTTGAATTTGACGGATCGTTACACGCTCGCTCATATTGTCGGAATTTCCAAAAACCAAAAATCACAATTATTGAAATTTGGAGTGTGTCGCTTGGTTATTTAAATATTTGTCTATATCCAAAGCCGCTTTCTTCCCCGACGCCATTGCCTCCACCACCGCCGTAGCATTGGTCACCACGTTGCCGCAGGCGAAGACACCGCGCAGCGAGGTCGTGGAATCGCCGGGATTGGTCCAGATCGTCCCATCATCATTGACCTTCAACTGCGCGACGTCGCGCTTGATCAGGGAATTCGGCGCGTGTCCCATCGCGACGATCACGGAATCCACCTCGAGCACGAAATCGGAATTGGGCACCGGCGTTAATTCCCAGTGTCCTGTCGCGCGCGTGTCCGCGTAATCGAGCCGCACGCATTTGACCGCGCGGGCGAAGTGGTGTTCGTTACCGACTATCTCCAAAGGTTTGACGAGCGCTTCGATGTGAACGCCCTCTTGCGCGGCGTAAACACTTTCTTCAGGGATGACTTTTTTGTCTTCAAGCGCCTCGGATGACACCCACGTCACCTGTTTGCCCAGTCGCAGCGCCGCGCGCGCGCAATCAAGTGCCAAATATTGCGATCCCAAGACAACGACCCGCGCGCCCAAACGAAGATCAGTGTCTTTTTCACGCTGCCGGCGGGCCTGGTCCAAACGCAAAAGAAATTCTTCGCCGTAATAAACGCCGCCTAGATTCACGCCGGGAAGATCCTGTAACTGAGGAACGCCCGCGCCCGTCGCCAGCAAGATCGCCTCAAAGCCTTGTGTGTTGAGATCCGTCAGATTGATGCTTTTGCCCGCGTAACAATTCGTCTTAAACTCAACGTCCAATAATTTTATTTCCTGGATCTCCTCATCGAGGACTTTCGCGGGAAGACGAAACGAAGGAATGCCGTAGCGCAACACCCCGCCGGGCTGATCGAACGCTTCAAAGACCGTGACCCGATAACCTTTCCGCGCCAACGATGCCGCCGCGCTTAATCCCGCGGGGCCGGAACCGACGACCGCCACCTTTTTGCCCGCGCGTACCTGCGCCTTGCGCGGCGCGAATTTCGGTTTGCCAAAATCCGCCGCGAAACGCTCCAGCGCGCGGATGCCCGGAGGATCATCCTGGTCGTTACGCAAAACCGATATCTCGCAGGGCGCCGTGCACACGCGCCCGCAGACCGACGGCAACGGATTCTGTTCCCGGATCTTCGCGAGCGCCTCGGCAACGTGATTCTCCGACAACGCGCGCACGAACCCCGGGATATCGACTCCCAACGGACATCCGCCGCTCTCGCCGGGTTTCAAACACTGCAGCGCGCGCTTGGCTTCCTCGATCGCTAGCTTCTTTGGATATCCAAGGGAAACTTCGTCAAAATTCTTAGATCGTTTTCTCTCGGATTGAACGACGACTTCAGGTTGCCCCATCGGTCCTTCTCCTTAAAGGCGTTCATGCGGATTTTCAACTCGGCAAAATCAACGGCATGGCCGTTAAACGCCGGCCCCTCCACGCACGCCAGAACGGTGCGGCCACCAACCTTCACGCGGCACGACCCGCACAATCCCATGCAATCGACCATCGACACATCCAGGATGACCTGCGTTTCAACATTTAGCGCTTCCGTCAAGCCGCAAACGGTTTCCATCATATCGACCGAGCCGACGGCGTAAACCCCCTGCACCTTTTCTTCACCCATCACCCGTTTAAAAAGATCAGTGGCCAAACCACGATATTCGCGGGAACCGTCGTCGGTCGCGACAAAGATTTTGTTGCTGGCGATGCGCATCTGGGCCTCCAACAGCAATTCCCGGCGCGTGCGCGCGCCGATAATGCCGATAACTTTATTGCCCGCCTGCTTGAGCGCCCGGGCGACCGGCAAGACGCGCGCGATCCCGATGCCCGTAGCGATGCACACGACCACGCCTTTTTTCTCGATACGGATCGGCGTGCCCAGCGGCCCCAGGATCGAATAGATCGACTGGTTGATGGGCATGGCACCCAGCTTTTGCGCCACCGGGTCCGCCTCCTGTACGATCACCGCGATGATCCCCCGCAACGGATCGATCTCGAAGACGATCAAAGGAATGGACGCCTCCCCCGCGGCCGGACAAACCTTCACGAATTGTCCCGGGCGCACCTTTCCGGCGATGTCCGGACAGCGGATGTCCAGGCGTTTGAACCGGTCGGCGAAATTCTGCTTGTTGACGATCTTGTAATCCATAACTTTCGAGTGCAAAAGACCACGACTCAAAATTCGAAGCACGAAGCAAATCTTAAAAGTTAAAAAAAGTTGCAAAAAGTTGAAAGACGTTGGAAAACGTTAAAAGTTTCTCGAGGTTACTTTTGTTGCAACCTTTTCTAACCTTCATTGGCGGATCAATCTCAGGCTGACGTGCTTCGGATTTCGGATTTAAACATAGCCAACTATCATTTCTTCAGGCTCTTCATCAATGCGCTGTAAGACAAAGTGTTCAGCACGTCTTCTTTTCTCAGCCACCCGCGGCGGGCGGTGGTCACGCCGAATTTCATGAAATCCATATGATCGGCGCGGTGCGCGTCGGTGTCGATGACAAATTTGACCCCGTATTTGCGCGCGTGGTAGACATTGGCCCCGTTTAGGTCCAGCCGGATCGGAAAAGCGTTGATCTCCAGACAGACGTTATTATCGACGGCGGCGGCGCAGACTTCCTTGAAATCAAAATGGTAGGGCTCGCGTTTCCCGAGATGAACACCGGTAGGATGCGCGATGGCGTGGACGTATTTATTTTGACAGACTTTCACGAGCCGTTTGGTCAATTGTTCGGAACTTTGTTCGAATCCGCTGTGGATGGCGGCAATGACAAAATCAAATTCGCTCAAGATTGGCCTATTGTAATCCAAATTCCCATCGCTGTCTATTTCTACTTCCGTTCCAAAGAGGATGTGAAAATCCTTCAGCTTCGCGTTGAGATCATCAATCTCCTTTTTTTTCTTTTTCAAGTCTTCCGGACTAACACCGCCGGCCACCCTTAAGCGCGGCGAATGGTCGCTTATGGCCAGATACTTGTATCCTTTCGCCCGTGCCGTTTCCGCCATTTCAGCGATCGTGTTATGCCCGTCCGACCACGTGGAATGAACGTGCAGATCGCCCTGGATGTCTTTTTGTTCAATGAGCGCGGGGGCGCAAAATTTTACGCCCCTGCCGAATATTTCCCCTTCGCCGAAATCCTCGCGCATCTCCGGCGGGACATACGGCAGGCCCAGCGCCTTGAAACAATCAGCTTCCGTTTTCCCGGCGAACATTTTCTCCCGCTCCCCTTTGACGGAGAAAATGCCGTATTCGTTGACCTTCATCTCTTTTTTAATGGCGATCTGGCGCAGTTTGATATTGAAATCCTTCGAGCCGGTAAAATACAACAGCGCCGCGCCGAAATTTTTCGGCTCCACCACCCGGATATCGACCTGGACGTTGTTCTGCGTGAGGACCGAGGATTTGGTTTCCCCGTGGGCGTTGATGCTTTTGACCTGCGGCAGGTGGACGAAGACGTCCATGACTTTGGACGGATCTGCAGAATCGATAAGGATGTCGATGTCCCGGACCGTTTCCCGCCCGCGGCGCAAACTTCCCGCGGCGACGATATCCTTGACCTGCGGCAGTTTTTGCAGGGCCGCGACAAATTCTTCCGCTACCTGGGTGGCCGCGCCCAGATGCATCCGTTCCCGCCCTTCCTGGACGATCTTGATGCCGCGGCGAATATTGTCGATCGTTTTCTCTTTGATGCCCGGCAGGCCTTCGAGTTTTCCGGTATCAACCGCCTTGCGCAGATCCGCCACACTTTTGACCTTCAACTGGTCAAAAAATAATTTCGCCTTCTTCGGGCCGATGGACGGAACATGAACCACATCGAGCAATCCTTCCGGGACTTCCCGGATCAATTCCTCGTAGGCGTTCATTTTTCCCGTGTCGAGGTATTGAGAAATCTTCTCGGCCAAAGTTTTACCGATGCCGGGAATTTCTGTCAGGCGGTTCTCTTTTCGGACGGTCTCGATATCTTCCGGAAAATTGGCGATCGTCTCGGCGGCCTTGTAATACGCCCGCGTCTTGAAGACAATCTCTCCTTTGATCTCCAGGAGCGTGCCCATGCGTTCCAAGATATCGGCGACGTCTTTATTTTTCATAAAAAGGATCAGCCAAGGTCGAAGGTCAGATGTAGCGGTTGATGAAACGCATGAGCTTCTCGATAGCGAAGGGCTTCATGATATAATCCGTAGCCTTTAGGGACTGCGATTCGATGAGCGAGGAGGTCTGCCGGTTCGCGGTGAGCATGATGACCGGCAATTCGCGCGTGGCCGCGTCCTCATCATTGCGGATCGCTCGTAACACCTGCCAGCCGTCGACTTTGGGCATCATGATGTCCAGCAGTACCAGATCGGGCTTTTCGGATTTTACCTTGCGCAGGCCCTCTTCCCCGTCCGCGGCCAGGATGACCCAATATCCCCTGGCCTTCAAAGATGACCGGACCGCTTCGCTGATATCCGGCTCATCCTCCATCATCAGGATCTTTTTCATCTCATCATGTCGCTCAAACCTGGCATGGAAAATTCTTGATAGTCGGCCGGAACCTCAAAAAACTCTGCGGACTGCGAACCGGTCTTGAGGTTCTTATATTCCATGCCCCAGGATCCGTCCACGGCCTCGACCTTGACGGGGATCTGTCCGCCCCGCAGCCATTGGTAGACAGAAACGTTTTTGCCTTTTTCCAGATAGGTGACCTTGAATTTTTCCGCCGGCTGGCCGTCCACGTCTTCAGTGCCCATCGCCACGCGCTCAATCTCATCATCAAATTGTGCTGCCACCTTGGGAGATGACGACATATCGACCGGATGTTCCATGTACATTTTGTCGGCGGGCATGACCATCCACGAAAGACTCTTGTCCCCGCGTATGATCATGATGCTCTCGGGCATCTCCATGCGAACCTTGTCTTTGGCCACATAAATCCTGGCGTTGACGATCTCTTTACCCGTGCGGCTGATCATATCCGCCGAAAATTCCTGGGCCTCAGCCCGGGCGGCCAATAGCAGCATGGAAACAAATCCAACGGACAAAACGTTAAACATCTCCTTACGCATACATCCTCCTTGGTTTATCATGGTTTATCTATATGGATATTGACCGGGCTTTAGTTTACCACCAACCTCCGGGGGCGGCTATGGGATTTTCCTGCCTTCGAGCGCGCGGTAAGTTTCGGCGCGCTCCTTTGCGATCGCGGCGTTGCCCGGCTCGAGCTGTAAGGCGCGGGTAAAATCCTCGGCGGCCAGACGGTATTGCCCGGTCACCCCAAAGAGCCGGGCACGGTTGACATAAGAAGACGCGACACGGGGCCGCAGTTCAATGGCCTTGTTAAAATCCTCCAGGGCCAGGCGGTCCTCAAGCAGATAAAAATATATCAGCCCCCGGTTGTTGTACGCCTGCGCGAATTCGGGATACAGCGCCAGCGCCCGGTTAAAATCCGCGAGGGCCCGGTCATGATCCCCATACTTTCCGTAGATGATCCCGCGGTTGTTGTAGGCCCGGGGGAATTTGGGATCCAAAGTAACGGCCATGGTATAGTCCGCCACCGCGTTGACCTGATCGCCTTTTTCGTCATACATTTTGCCCCGGGCAAAATAAGCAAGCCGGTCGGTCGCCCCTTTCCGGATGACTGCCGCCCACAGGGTCGTATCATTTTCCCAGACCT
>CAYIMR010000028.1:0-10424 GCA_964364455.1 uncultured Planctomycetales bacterium
ATACCGTCTCGCGCGGCATTATTGATACATGAACTACATCGGCAGTGTTCTGGCTTCCCCCGCACTTTCTAATCAATGGCATAGAAAGTGCGGGGTAACAGCGGCGGGACCACTCCTGACTCACACAGGATTTCCTGACCGACATAGAGAAAGCAGATGACCTTTAAAGAACGACTCGCGCAAAACGCGCTTTTTGAAGACGCGCGGCCGCCCATTCATAACCACCGAACAGAACAGCCGTGTAAACAACCGTGCTCACCAGCGTAGGGCCAAAAAACGGGATCGCCATCATGTAACACTCGATAAGGCCGGCAAATGTGCGCGGATACATATTTTGAACCAGCCAAACACCGAAATTGGTGACCAGGAAGAAAAGGACCGACGACAATAAACTCGACCCGGCAACCGTCGCAAAGCTCTTATTCTTGCGCACCCAAAGCCCGATAAGCGCGATCAAGGCCATTGAGCCCCACGTAAAAGGGAATGTCGCGTCAATCCCGATAAACAGATCCGCGATGACCATCATCAAAACCGGCAAGATGACAGCCTGCTGTTTTTTTAAATAAACGCCGCCGAACAAGGCGAGAGCGATCACGGGGGTGAAATTAGGAAGGTGAACAATTAAACGAGAAACCACACCAAAAACCAATATCAGTACCGCGAGCATATTGCCTCCTTGAGTTTGCCCCCACTATAACCAATTCATTTTCTCAAGTCAAGCAAAACTATGTTTTATCCCCATGCCTTTCGCGTTTGTTACACCAACGGGTCCTGCCGCTCGATGTCCCCATCCGTGCTCATTACTTGCGCGCGGATGGGGATGCCCCTTCTCGCGTCACCCGTTCTGGTATAACAAACGCGAAAGTCCTAATCCCTTATCTGGAGGGCTTCGTAAATCTGCCGCAGCGTATCTTCAAGCGAATATTTCTGCCGCCAGCCGGGATAATGCGACTGGAATTTCTTTAAAGAACTGATGTACCAGATATGATCACCGACGCGGTTTTTGGAAGAATACGCGTGCCGCATCTTTTTGCCGGCGATCTTTTCGCATAAAGCGACGGCCTCCAGGACCGAGCAACTGTTTTTCCGCCCGCCGCCGATATTATAAACTTCCCCACAGCGGGGGTTGCGGTAAAACGCGTCAAAGGCCGCGATCAGGTCAAGGCTGTGGATATTGTCGCGCACCTGCTTTCCCTTGTAACCGAAAATGGTGTATTTCTCGCCGGTGACGGCACATTTCATCAGATACGCCAGAAATCCGTGCAACACCGCGCCGGAATGATTGGGCCCGGTCAGGCAACCGCCCCGGAAACTGGCGGTGTTCATCTTGAAATAACGCCCGTATTCCTGCACCAGGATATCCGCCGCCACCTTCGAAGCTCCGAACAAGGAATGCGTCGACTGGTCGATGGACATGGTCTCATCGATCCCGTCGAAAAATGGATGATTTTCAGGCAACTCCAAGCGGGTCGGTTGCTCCACCAGCGGCAGTTGGTTGAGCAGATCGCCGTAGACTTTGTTGGTGCTGGTAAAAATAAAGACCGCTTTCGGGCAGTGGCGGCGGGTCAATTCCAGAAGGTTCAAGGTACCATTGGCGTTGACGCCGAAATCGGTCAACGGTTCGCGGGCGGCCCAGTCATGCGATGGCTGCGCGGCGGTGTGGATGACGAGCTTGATGTCCGTCGCATATTTCTTAAAAATCTTTTCAAGACCTTTCAGATCGCGGATGTCCAGGTTGTGATGCGTGTAATTCTTGATCTCTTTCTGGAGAAGCTTCTTGTTCCAGGCGGTGGAAGCTTGCGCGCCGAAGAAATATTTACGCATGTCGTTGTCGATGCCAACGACCTTCAGCCCCTTCCCGGCAAAATACCTCGCCGCCTCCGAACCGACCAGCCCCGCGGAACCAGTGACAAGCGCGATACTCATGTTCTGATAAAATCCATTGATAAATTCCCGATTAATAAATATGATGAATGTGCTTTCGAAGCTAATCTTAGCATAGCGACCGATGACAAAAATAAAAGAAATTTTTCAACAAAGACAAAGGACCTACTCTTTCGAACTCTTCCCGCCCAGGACGGACCAGGGATCGCGGAACCTCTTGAACACGATCACCGAGCTCGCGGCGCTTAAACCCGATTTTATCTCCTGCACCTACGGCGCCGGCGGCGGGAGCCGCGACAAGACTCTCGATGTGGTCCAGCACATCCAGGACAAACACGGCGTCACCGGGCTCGCCCACTTAACGTGCGTTCTGCATACCAAAGAGGAGATCAAAAATATCTTGCGGGATATCCGTTCCCGCGGGATAGAGAACGTGTTGGCGCTGCGCGGCGACTCGCCGCGGGAAAATCCGGACTGGGAGCCGGGGAAAGACAATTTCCACTACAGCAGCGAGCTCTGCGCCTTTATCCGCGAACATTTCGGCGAGTATTTTACGATCGGCGTGGCCGGTTTTCCGGAAGGGCACCTTTTGTGCCCGGACCGCGGCCAGGACGCCAAATATTTAAAGAAAAAAACCGACGCCGGAGCGGATTTTGTGATCACCCAGTTGTTCTTCAACAACCAGGATTATTTTGATTATGTGGGACGTTTGCGAAAACTGGGAGTGAACAACCGCGTCATCCCCGGCATCCTGCCGATCACCAACTACCAGGGCCTTGTCAAATTCTGCGCGCTGTGCGGGGCCACGGTGACCGAAGAGATACATAAGATATTTGAACCGATCCAGGAAGATCCTGAAAAAACATTCAAGGCGGGTATCGATTTTGCCATCCGCCAATGCCGGCAACTCCTCGACGGCGGCGCGCCGGGGCTGCACTTCTACTGCCTGAACAAAACGAGCCCTGCTGATCAAATCCTCAAAGCGGTTCGTAGATAAAATAAACTATTTTTGGACGGGAGCTGAGAGAATCTCTTCATAATTCTCCGGCAGGCTGTATTCGAGGCCTCTTACGATCCCTTGGGCATCGACGAACAAGAACGTCGGCACGCCGACAAGATGATAACTTTCCGCGGCCGCGTTATCTTTATCCAGAAAAACCATCATCTCCACCTTGTTTTTCTGGAGATATTGTTTGACCACCGCCGCGTCTTCACCGATATCCACCAGGGCGATCTTGATCCCTTTCTTGGCAAGCTCTTCTTTCTTTTGGTTCAGGTTCCCCAGCTCCCTGCGGCAATGCGGGCACCACGTCGCCCAGAAAAAGATGATGGCCTTGTCGGTCCCCCTGAATCGCGCGAAGCTCGTGGCGGTGCCACCGACGGTCGGTAAAGTAAAATCCGGCGCGGGCTTTCCGATGGCTTCATTCTCCATAAAGAAGAACTGTCCCATCGCCCGGGACGGCTGAAATGCCGCGAACAACAAACCAAATATCAACAGAGCACGCAGTATATTTTTCAAAATGATCCTCCTTTAAGGCCGCGACAGGACAACGGGCTGTTTTCGTTCATAAACAAAGTTTGATGTGGCTTCATCGAAATATTCGATCTTCGGCAAGACCGGCTGACGCGTCAACGGACACGGCTGGCCCTGCGCGTGGCGTTTAAAATCTTCCGGAAAGGCCTGGATAATACTGGTAATGACTTTCGATTCCTGCTGGGGTAAAAAGCAGCGCGTCTGATCGGTACAATGCCCGCTTTCGTAAAAAATATTATCAAGATCTTCCTGGGAACCGCGGTTCGTCTCAAGATTGTCCAAAAGTCCCGTAATGACCCGACAGCCGCGTTTGCACGGAACGCATTGCCCGCAGGAAGATTCCGCCAAAAACGAGGAGAACATCAAAGCGATCTTGACCATGCAATGGCTCGCGTCATAGACCATAAAACCGCCCGAGCCCAGGCCCGCGCCGGCGGCGCGCAACGAACCGAAATCCATGACCGTATCGAACGCTTTAGGTAAAATGACGGCATTCGATACCCCGGAGAAAACCGCCTTGAAGGACTGGTCGCCGGCCGGTCCGCCGCCGATGTCGTACAATAACTGCCGTAAGGTCAAACCCGTCGGCAATTCATAAATACCAGGGCGCTTCACATCGCCGCTTAAAGTGATCATCATCGTTCCCGGAGTGTCTTTGGTCCCCATCGAACGAAACCATTCCGGGCCTTTGGCAAAAATGTTGGGAAGATGGCTCATGCTCTCGACGTTATTGACCAGGGCGGGATTGCGTTCCGTGGGGGTCGCGCGGATGCCGACGAAAAACGGCGGAAAATTCCGGGGCATCGCGTCGAAACCATCGATGACCTCCAACAAGGCCTTCTCTTCGCCGAAGAGATAATCATCAGGGCCCAAAACGATTTCCAGAAAACCGCGCGGCGCGACTCCGGCCGCTTCGAATTCGGCAACGGCCTTTCGCAGCCGCTCGACCGGATGGATAAACTTTTTCTTGATGCCGATGACCGCGGCGGGCGCGCTCATCGCGTGCGCGGCGATCAACATTCCTTCGAGGACCCAATAGGGATTCTTGCCGATCAGATATCTGTCTTTGTAAGTCCCCGGCTCGCCTTCGGCGGCGTTACACACAACGTATTTGGTGGAACTGGGATCATCGAACACGGTCTGCCATTTGACGCCGGTGGAGAAACCCGCCCCGCCGCGCCCGCGCAGGCCGCTTTGCTTGACGAGATCGATGACTTGCTGCGGCTTAAGGCCGCGGGCCTTCTGCAAACCGGCCAGGCCGCCGATTCCCTTGTATTCTTCCAGGGTCTTGACCGGCTTGAGGTCCTGCGGTAATAAAATTCTTTTCTCTTGCGGCAACATACTCTAAAAGGGCGCTGTCCCCTTTCTTTACGGAGTGGATTGGTTCAGCGGGGACTCCAATTCATAACCTCTTTGCCGTAACGCCTGTTAATTCGGGTTACGTCGTGTGTCCCGAATGGCACTGACTTAAGCAAAAACAGGACATTTTTACGTATCATGCCCCGACGAGCTCAATTTGCCAAATTTATCAAAAATCTCCTTAAGTCAGTGCCATTCTCGTGTGTCCCCGGAACTCCGGAACTCCCCTACCCTAGATTTAAGGCTGCGCGCAGACGCGGTTTTTGCCTTCTCGTTTGGCTTCATAGAGGGCGCGGTCGGCCTTGAGGATGAATTCGTGCTGGGTGAGGCCCTGGGCGTAGGCGGCGACCCCTAAGCTGATGGTGGCCGGCATCTTGAACTGTGTCTTTTCGACCGCCTGGCGGACCTTTTCGGCGGCGACCCGGGCGCCGTCGATGGTGATATCCGGCAGGATCACGGCAAATTCATCGCCCCCGTAACGGCAGACAATGTCGGTCTCGCGCAGCTGGGACTTGAATATCTCGCCTATCTCTTTGAGAAGCGCGTCGCCTTCCAAATGCCCCAGAGTGTCGTTGTACGCCTTGAACCCGTCGATATCCAAAAGGATCAGGCACAGATTCCCGGGCACGCGCTGGCGGCGCTTGATCTCAAAATTGAGGCTCCGGGTGAACTGGCGGTAATTGTAAATGAGCGTCAGGGGGTCCGTGATCGTCAAATGATTCAGCTGTTTATAGAGCTCCATGTTTTCCAGGGCGATCGCCACCTCGCGCGCGGTGGCACCCAGGATGCGCAGATCGACCTCGTTAAAACTCTTGGCCTTGACGTGGTCGCTCACGTTGATAACGCCGATCAGTTTGTTCTCCAAAGTCAGCGGAACGCTCATGAACGAACGCGTGAAATAATATGGCCGGCTCGCGCGTTTGAAACGCTCGTCGTATTCGATATTTTTGACCAGCATCGGGGTACGCGACTGCGCCACGTAGCCGGCGACCATTTCCCCCAGACGCATGTGGCTCTCCTTGATGACCTGCTCGCTTAAGCCCTTCGCTCCCTGGATAAACAGCTCCTTGCCCTCCTTGTCCAGGAGCATCAAGGAACACTTTTGCGCTTCCAGTACAACGGCGGTTTTCTCGACGATAAAATCAATGAGCTGGTTATATTCGCGGATCGTGTTGATCTGCTCGTCAAAGGCGAGTATTTGTTCGAGCTTTCTTTTTTCGGCCAGCAGTTCTTCCTCCAGCCTTTTTTGCGCGGTGATGTCCTGCAGTACGCCCTCGAAGCCGATGATCTCGCCCTGGTCATTGTAAATGCAATTGCCCGTCACGGAGATCGCCATGCGGTGGCCTTCTTTATGCCGGTGCTGGAACTGGAAATCGCGCGCGGAACCGGTTCCATGCATCTTCTTGACGAAAGTTTCTTTTTCCATGGGATCGGAAAACAGGGCATCAAAGAAATTGACTCCGATGAACTCATCTTTGGTGTTACGCCCAAGCATCTCCACGAAGGCGTGGTTGACGTAGGTAAGCTTGCCCTGCGCGTCGCCTAAAAAGATGCCGCTACCCACCGTTTCGATAAGCCGCCGGTGCAGATTCCCCGACTCGGAATGGGTGAGGTTGATCTCCTCCTCTTTGGCGACGATCTTTGGCGCTGGTTTGTATTCTTTATCCGGCATTATGCTTCTCCTGGCAATAGAGCTGGTTCTTCCCATGGCGCTTCGCGTGAGTCAGGGCGGCGTCGGCTTTCAAAATAAAATCGTGCCGGGTCATCCCCTGATGACAACTGGCCAAACCAAAACTCATCGTGATCTTTTTCGCCGGATCCAGCCGGGATACCGCCTCGGTGATCTTTTCGACGATCAGCTTGACCTGGGCCACTTCCGTCTTGGGCAGGATGACGGCGAAGTCGTCGCTGGCGTAACGGCAGATGATGTCCACTTCCCGCAGGTGCTTGTTTAAAACATCACCGATCTTTTTTAATATCTCATCGCCACGGGCGGCGCCGCGGGCTTCGTTATATACCTTAAAGTCATCGATATCCATGATCAACAAAGACAGCGGGTCCCCGAACCGGTGGAAACGGCCTATTTCGTAATCCAGGGTGCGCATAAAATGCCGGTAATTATATAAATTGGTGAGCGGATCGGTCACCGTCAGGTATCTTAATTCCTTGTACAGCTGCGTGTTCTCAATGGCGACCGCCGACTGGCGCACAATCCAGAGAAGGATCTTGAGGTCGAAATCCGTGAACACCGTCGATTCGGCCGATCTCTTGTCCGTCACGTTCACGACGCCCAAAAGTTTATGGTCCAGCAGGACAGGAACGCTCAAAAAAGATTTGGTCTTATACGACGGAAGGTTTGCCCGCCCTACCCGCTCATCGGTGTCGATGACCTCCACCAGCAAAGGTTTGCGCTCTTTGGCCACCAGACCGGCGATGCCTTCGCCCAGGCTGGGTTTACTTTCCCGCATGATCTTGTGGTCCAGGCCCACCGCCCCTTTGATCGCCAATGCCCCCGTCTTCTCATCCAGGAGCATCAGGGAACAGCGCTCCACCTCCAGGACACCGGCGATGCCGTTCACGATAAAATCCGACAGTTTATTGAAATCGCTAAAGGTCCCTATTTTCTCCTCGAGGTCCAGGATCTGTTCGAATTTCTGCTTTTCGAACTGGATGCTCTTGTTGAGCGCTTCCAGCTCTTCGCGGTGGCGCACGCGTTCGGTGATGTCCTTCCAGACCGAGACAAAATGGGTGATCTCCCCCCGCGTATTTTTAAGAGGGGTGATCGTCTGGTCGGCGTCAAACAATTCGCCGTTTTTTTTCTTATTGGTGATGATGTGCTTGAAGGTTTCGCCCGCAAGGATGGTTTCCCAGAGCGTCCGGTAAAAATTGGCTTTGTGGCGGCCGGACTTAAGGACGCGCGGGGTTTTTCCAAAAACCTCTTCTTTCGCGTAACCGGTCGTCTCTTCAAAAGCGGGGTTGACGTACTCGATGATGCCGTCTTTGTTGGTGATAATGACATTTTCCGCCGTTTGTTCGACGGCGGCGGAAAGGTATTTGAGCTTCAGCCGCGTTTGTTTGGAGTCTTTGTTGTTCATCGGCCCTGACCGCCCGGCGCGGGCTTTGGTTTTGCTGTTTTTCGGAAGTTGCCGTGGCGCAAAATGGTCGAGCGTTCATCCAGAGGTTCGACGGTCTTGCGCTCGGCCTCGTACACCGAAACCGCGGGCAGTCCACGGAAATGCGTCAGGATATCTTTAAATTCCTCCGGCGAAAGCGGTATCATCGCGCTGGGGCGCAATGGCGTATTGATCTGCACTTCATCCGCGTTGATCTCCCCCGCGATACGGGCGATTCCCGGGGCGTGGCGCTTGTTTTCCTCAACGAACATGACCTGCAGGGCGAGCTTCCCTTTAAATTTCTTCCTGAAATCCTTGATGCCTTCCACGACGCGCCGGAATTCGATGCCTTTGGCGGGAATGTCGACTTGCTGAAAAGACGCCTGGTCGGCGGCATCTAGCTTGGCCAAGACCCAATCGGCCAGAAACAGATCTTCCTGGACGTCGGGACGGTCGATCAACCCGGCGTTGGTGATGACGGCGATCTTCCCGCCGGTCGCCTCGCGCACCGCGCGGATCATCTTACCCAGATTCTTCGCCAGGGTCGGTTCCCCGCGGCCCGAAAAGGTGTAACAATCGATTCTCATCGGCGGCATCGCCTTGATCTCGGTGAGGATCGTTTCCACGGGAACGAAATCCTCCCTTTGGGTATAAAACTTTGCCGTGCGCCCCAGCTGGCAGTAAGGGCAGTCGAAATTGCAGATCTTCCGTTTATCCGTAAGGGGGTCAATACCCAGCGACATTCCCAGCCGCCACGAATACACCGGGCCGTAAATATATTTGAGGAAACGGAAAATTTTTCGCATATTCGTCCTCTCATCCTAAGCGAAGGATCTCGCAGTAATTCATCATAAAGATCTTGCCACTGTGATCCTTCCGCCCAGGGCGGACCCGCCTCTGGCGGGCAGGATGAGCCCTTCGACAAGGAAAACTCCCAAAGGCTCATATTAATATATTTATTTTTAAAGCACAAGGTAAATAAAGGGACTGGGGGGGGTGCCGGAGGGGCGATGATCTATCTGACGGTCTCTGAATTGATTCCCGACGCGCTGGAAGAAGACGGCAGGAGCCTCACCGCCCGGGGGGCCGTGGCGGGGAAGGTCACTAGATACCGGTGGCCGAATCCGGAGAGTCGCCTTTGTGATGCTTGATGTCCTTACCTTCGACGATATAGATCACTTCTTCGCAGATGTTCGTGGATATGTCCGCGACCCGCTCCAGATTGTTCGCGACGCGCATCAAATGCAGCGAACGCCTGATCCCGTCACGCTTTTCCCGGATGAAATTGGCCATGTCTTCGAGGATCTTATCCTCGATCTGATCGACGATCTCATCGCGGTCGCAGACATCCCTGGCCAAAGTGGCATTCTCATGGACAAAGGCGTCGATTGAGTCCTTGAGCATCAGCGAGGCGGTTCTGGCCATGTCCCGGATATCATCAAGGGGCTTGACAAGCGGCCGGACGATGAGAAAAAGGCCGCTTTCGGAAATATTGACGGCGTGGTCCGCCACGCGTTCCAGGTCCTTGTTCATTTTCAAAATCATGACCACCGTCCGCAGGTCTTTAGCCAACGGTTCAAACTGGGCGATGAGCGCCGTGCATGTCTCGTCGATCTCGCGGTCGTAATTATTGGCCTTGGGCTCCTCCCGATCGATAACATCCTCGAGCAGATTTTCGTCCTTCTCCAGCAATCCCTTGATGCTTTTGTTGATCATGCCTTCGACTAACGTGGCATATTCGATAAGCCGGTGCTTGAGTTCCGCCATTTTCTCTGTAAGCATGTTTTCCCCTTTATGTTACCCCCCGGCTGATTCAATTCCTGGTATCAGGAATTGAATCAAAACGCCTGGGGTTAATGAAACTTTCCTAAATGAACCTCCCCTTAGCAAGCTACGGGGTATCTCAGAGGAAGTCCTGAATGGTTCATTCTTCGAAGCCGAATACCCAACCCTGCTACGCTCAAATACTTCATTTCGTTTCGTGTTTGAGCTTCGCAGGGTTCTACTTTCGCCTTCATCCCCGCAGTAAACTGCGGGGTATTCGGCGAAGTAGAATAAAAAGAAATTTCATTAACCGAATTTACCGGTTAAGTATTCTTCGGTCCTTTTGTCCTGTGGGACCGTGAACAGTTTGGCCGTGGGCCCAAATTCAATCAAATCACCCAGATATAAAAAGGCCGTAAAATCCGATACCCGCGCCGCCTGGGCCGTGTTGTGCGTCACAACGATAATAGTATAATTCTTTTTGAGTTCCGTAATCAACTCTTCTATTTTGGCGGTCGCGATCGGATCGAGCGCGGAACACGGCTCATCAAAAAGGATCACGTGCGGTTTGACGGCCAGGGCCCTGGCGATACAAATCCTTTGCTGCTGGCCACCGGAGAGCGAAAGGGCTGATTCGTGAAGCCGGTCTTTGACCTCTTCCCAAAGGGCCGCTCTCTTGAGACTTTCCTCGACGATCCCATCGATAAACTCCCGATTGGTGATCCCCTGGATCCTGACCCCGTAAGCGACGTTCTCATAAATACTTTTGG
>CAYIMR010000029.1:0-1548 GCA_964364455.1 uncultured Planctomycetales bacterium
AGTGAAACGAGCAATCTCTGCATGGAGCAAGGCCGAATAGGGGAAGAGTCGTTGGCACGCGGTACGTAAGGCTTTGCCAAGACACGGGGTGATCCGCTCCGTCAACATTCCCGGGTAGGCCGCAAGAGTCCATCGAGCCGAAAGGCGAGACCCTAAACCCGAGAGGGTGCAGGGGAAAGTAATTTCTGGAGTCAGTCGAATAACCGTCACCTCTTTTTTAGAGGAACAGAACCCGGCTTATTGGCCTGCTTTTTTATTTTTGATTTTCTGAATTAATAACACAAAGCATGAATTTATGATTTTATAATGGAGGAACAAAACAATGTCAGGTCATTCAAAATGGGCAAAGATCAAACATAAAAAAGGCACTACAGACGCGAAGCGCGGCGCGGCGTTCACCAGGATGATCCGTGAGATCACGGCGGCGGCAAAAGACGGCGGTGGCAGTCTTGATTCCAACGCGCGTTTAAGAGCGGCTATCGAGCGCGCTAAAGGCATTAACATGCCCTTGGTCAACATTGAAAATGCCGTCAAGAAGGGGACTGGCGAGCTTCCTGGTGTCGTTTATGAAACAGCGACCTTCGACGCGTACGGCCCCGGGGGTGTGGCGATGTTGATCGAAGGATTGACGGACAACAAGAACCGGACGACCGCGGAAATACGTAATATCCTTTCCAAAAAAAACGGCAGTCTGGCCGGACCCGGAGCAACGTCTTATCTGTTCACCAAAAAAGGGTTCCTGTCCATCGAGAAGAGCAAGGCCAACGAAGAAACATTGATGGAGATCGCTCTCGACGCGGGGGCTGAAGACATCAACTCCGAAGGAGAGAATTACGATATCACCTGCGATATCGCCAGTTTCCAGAAGGTCAAGGACGCCATCACCGCCAAAGGCATTCCGATCGCTACCGCCGAGATGACCAAGTTGCCAAGCACGTATGTGCGTGTTGTCGGTGATGAGGCCAGGTCGTTGTTGTCGCTCATGGAGGCTTTGGAAGAACAGGAAGACGTCCAGAACGTGTACGCGAACTTCGACATCCCTGACGAAGAAATGGAAAAGATCGTTCAATAAAAATGAGAATCATCGGCATTGATCCGGGGTTGAAGGCGACCGGTTACGGCGTGGTGGAGTATCAATCCGGGCGGGTCAGTTTGCTGGAAACGGGAACGATCGAGCCGAAGCAAAAAGATTTTATCCAGAACCGTATCAAGACGATCTACAGTTTGCTTGGCGAGTTGATCGATCAATACAAGCCTGATGTTTTGGTCCTTGAAAAGCTATACGCGCATTATAATCATCCCACGACGGCCAGCATTTTAGGACATGTCCGCGGCGTGATCTGTCTTTTGTGCGCCCAAAAAGATATTGGATTGGCGGAACACAGCGTTAAAAGGATCCGCAAGGCCATAAGCGGCAACGGTAACGCCTCGAAAATGCAGGTCCGCCGGGTCGTGGCCCACGCCCTGGGCGTGGATGAGACCAAATTGACGCTCGACGCGAGCGACGCGCTCGCGCTGGCGTTGGGATATATTCATTTGCACTGTCGA
>CAYIMR010000029.1:1648-5036 GCA_964364455.1 uncultured Planctomycetales bacterium
ATTGTCAATGTCCACGGCGTATTTTACGAGATCGTGGTGCCGGCCTTCGTCCTGGAACGCATCGACGAAACGAAAGACGCGGAAGGGAATATCCACCTGGTCATCTATCATTATTTCCAGATAGGCCCATCATCGGGGATTCCGATGTTGATCGGCTTTATCAGCGAGATCGAAAAAGATTTTTTCCTGCAATTCATCAAGGTCTCCGGTATCGGGCCGCGCGCGGCCGTTCGGGCGCTGGATAAACCCATCTCGGAAATTACGCGCGCCATCCACGAAGGCGACATCAATTATTTGAAGACGCTCCCCGGGATCGGCATCCAGCGGGCCAAAGAGATCGTCGCCAAGCTCCAGGGCAAAATGGGCAAGTTCGGCCTGATCCAGGACAAGGAAGGACGAACGCTGAAGCCCAAACAGCCCGCGGATTGGCAGGAAGAGGCGCTCGATGTTTTGTTGCAGCTGCAGTACAAACGCCACGAAGCCAGGGAAATGATCGAGAAGACCTTAAAACGTTCGCAGGCGATCAAAACGGCGGAAGAATTACTCAACGAAATTTATAACCAACGGATCCGTCCCAACTGACGGCTATACGAAACGGAAAAAGCAATGACAGAACAGATCCCGCAAGAAAGCAATGAGCAGGACAGGCATGTCAAGGGTGTCGTCGAGGCGCTGTTATTCGTCAACGAAAAACCGGTGACGTTCGAGCAGATCAAGCACGTGCTGGGAGCCATGAACGCCGCCGAGATCAAGCAGGCCATCCAGAGCCTGAGCGAAGAATTCGAGCAGCGCCAAAGCGGCATAAAGATCGTCGAGATCGCCGGGGGCTACCAGATGTTAAGCAACCCCGCCTATGTCAGTTATATCCGTGATTTTTACAAGACCAAGCACAAGGAAAAATTGTCCAAGCCGGCCCTGGAAACATTGGCGATCGTGGCGTACAAACAGCCCGTCACGCGCACCGAGGTGGAATTGATCCGTGGGGTCAATTCCGACGGCGTCATCGCGCATTTGTTGACCAAGGAACTGGTCAAACCCGTCGGACGCAAGGACGTCCCCGGCAGGCCGTTTCTTTACGGCACGACCCGGCAGTTCCTCGAATATTTCGGTTTGAAATCATTGGAAGACCTTCCTACTCTGGAAGAATTCCCCAACCTGACAGCGCCGTCGCGAGAGGACAATGGCGACGGACAAACCGCGCTACCGCCGATAGGCTCCCTGCGGCCAAAGGCTCCCTGCGGGGAGGAGGAAGAAGGGCAAGCTGAAGCCGTTGCGCAAGCGCAAGTGGCCGCCGACGCGCTCGCTGGTGAAGCGCCTCAACAACCACAGGAAAACAATGCTTAACAGTCTGCGTAAAAAAATTGACATCCTTGACCGCAAGCTCGTTGAACTCTTGAATCAGCGGGCCCAGTTGAGCCTTGCCATCGGTAAGGAAAAGGTCAAGAGCGGCAAAGGTATTTATTCGCCCAACAGGGAAAAGGAAGTCTTGAGGCATATCAAGGCGCTTAACGACGGGCCAATGTCGTATGAGGATTTCGAGGCGATCTACCGGGAGATCATGTCGAGCTCGCTGGCTTTGGAAAAATCGTTACGCATCGCGTATCTGGGGACGGAAGGTTCGTTCACGCATATGGCGGCGAACAAACGGTTCGGCTCGCGCGTCGCGTATGTCTCCTGCGAAAGCATCCAGGACGTGTTCCAAAAAGTCGAGCACGGCGATTGCGATTACGGGGTTGTGCCCATTGAGAATTCCATCGAAGGCGCGGTCACGCACACCTTCGATCTATTGGTCGATTCGGAATTAAAGGCCTGCGCCCAAATTTTGTTCAAGATCTCGCATAATCTGCTCTCGCGCACGGCGAAGCTTAAAGAGATCAAGCATATTTATTCCAATCCGCAGGTCTTCGGACAGTGCCGGCATTGGCTGCTCAATAATATGCCTCACGCCGGACAGATCTGGGTCGCTTCCACGACTGAAGCCGTCCAGCGCGCAGGCAGGGAAAAAGGCGCCGCGGCCATCGCCTCGATCCTGGCGGCGAAAATTTACGGGTTGCCCGTTCTCAAGGCGAACATCCAGGACATCGCGCATAACATGACGCGGTTCCTGGTCCTGGCGACGCACGATGTTCCACCGACGGGACGCGACCGCACCACGATCCTGTTCTCGATCAAGGACAAGGTGGGGGCCCTGCACGCGATGTTGACGCCGTTCGTGAAAAATAAGATCAACTTAACGAAGATCGAATCGCGTCCGGCCAAGAAAAAGGCGTGGGATTATTATTTTTTCGTGGACTTCGAGGGGCACCGCAACGACCAGAACGTCCAAAAAGCGTTGGGTCAGCTCGAGGAAATGTGCAAATATTTGAAGGTGGTCGGTTCCTACCCGGTCATCGACTAAAAACTGAGAGTGTTGAAAAATATTTCAACACTCTCATCCTGAGCGTTAGCGAAGGATCTCATTGCCATTTTCACATGTGTTTATGAGACCCTTCACTTCGTTCAGGGTGAGACCGTTGAAGAATTCAACGGTCTCAACTTCAGGAAAGTGTTTTGTGATACGGCAACTTGCCAAAAAGACGATTTTCAGCGTCCAGCCTTATGTGCCCGGTAAACCCATTGATGAAGTCAAAAGGGAGTTGGGGTTAAAAAGCGTTATCAAACTGGCCTCCAACGAGAACCCTTATGGGCCCTCGCCTAAAGCCCTGCAGGCTCTTCGCCGCGCCGCGAAGGACGTCAACCGTTATCCCGACGGCGACTGCTTTTACCTGCGCCAGGCCCTCGCCAAACGTTTAAAGGTTTCCCCTAAGCAAATTGTTTTCGGCAACGGTTCCGATGAGGTCATTGTTCTGGCGGTGCGCGTTTTTGTCAACCCCGGCGATGAGGTCATTATCGCGGACCCGTCGTTTCTCATTTACGGGATTGCCTCAAGAATCGCCGACGCCAACGTCAAGGCCATTCCTTTGAAGGATTTTTCCTACGACCTGGAAGGAATGAAAAAAACCGTCACGGATAAGACGCGGATCATCTTCCTGGGAAACCCGGACAACCCCTCGGGTAAATATCTCACGCAAAAACAACTGGAAGATTTCTTAAGCGGCCTGCGCGAAGACATCCTCGTTTTTATCGACGAAGCTTACTACGAATACGTGCGGGCAAAAGATTACGTCGACTCGCTCGGACTTTTAAAGAAGCACAAGAACATCATCGTCACGCGCACCTTTTCCAAGATGTACGGTCTGGCCGGATTGCGGATCGGCTACGGCGTTGCCAGCGAAGAGATCATTGATTGTTTGAACCGGATCCGTGAACCTTTTAACGTCAACAGCCTGGCGCAGGCCGCGGCCCTGGCGTGTCTTGCCGACCAGCCGTATTATCGGACACTCGCGCG
>CAYIMR010000029.1:5136-9071 GCA_964364455.1 uncultured Planctomycetales bacterium
ATTTCACGCGGCGTGGAAAGGACGATCATCGGGCTCATCGGGCCCGAAGACGTCTTGCAGGTGACGCCGCTGGAAGTGTTCCCCGGCGTTGAACGCGTCATTCCGGTCCTGGCGCCGTACCGGTTAGTGTCGCGGGAATTCAAAAAGGAAGATTCCGTTGTCCCGATCAATGACGAGATCAAGATCGGCGGCAAGCGTATCCACGTGATTGCCGGGCCGTGTTCGATCGAGACCGCCGAGAGCATCCGCGCTCTCGCGCACAAGGTCAAAAAAGCCGGGGCCACCATTTTGCGCGGCGGGGCGTTTAAGCCGCGGACTTCCCCTTATGATTTTCAAGGACTTGGGGAGGAAGGATTGAAATATCTCGCCGAGGCCGGCCGTGAGTCGGGCATGGCCACAGTGACCGAGGTGATGGACCCGCGCGACCTGGGGCTCATCTGCCGCTACGCGGACATCCTGCAGATCGGCGCGCGGAACATGCAGAACTTTTCGTTACTGAAGGAAGTGGGTAAGGTGAACAAACCCGTATTGCTCAAGCGTGGCATAGCCGCGACCATCAAGGAATGGCTGATGTCCGCCGAGTACATACTGGCCAACGGGAATTTTAACGTTATATTATGCGAACGCGGTATCCGGACCTTCGAGACGGCGACACGCAACACCCTGGACATCAACGCGGTGGCGGTCGTCAAGCAGTTGTCGCATTTACCCGTCATCGTGGACCCGAGCCACGCGACGGGCAAATGGGACTACGTCGGCGCCGCGGCCAGGGCGGGGGTCGCCGCCGGCTGCGACGCTTTGATGATCGAGGTTCACGAGAATCCGGAAGAGGCTTTTTCCGACGGGCAGCAGTCCTTGAAGCCGGAGCGCTTCGAAGCCCTGATGAAGGAATTAAAAAGCGTGGCTACGGCCGTTTCGCGGGAGATCTGATATGTTTGGAGAAATGTTACGCAATTCTGTTTTTCGCAAAGTGACCATTATCGGCGTGGGTTTTATGGGCGGTTCACTGGGCCTCGCGTTGAAGAAACACGGCCTGGCCCACGAGGTCGTGGGGGTAAGCCATCGTCAGGTGACGCTCGATAAAGCCATTGAGCTCAAGGCCATTGACGCCGGATTCACCGACCTGCAAAAAGGCGTTTTCAACGCGGATCTCGTCGTTTTGGCCGCGCCGGTGCAGGCGATCCTCCAGCAGTTTTCCCTGATCAGTCCGTATTTGAAACGCGGGTGTCTGGTCACGGACATGGGCAGCGTCAAGGCGGACATCGTTGAACGGGCCGAAAGCGCCCTGTCGGCCCCGGGAATGTTTGTCGGTTCGCATCCTTTGGCGGGTTCCGAGAAAAAGGGCGTCGAGCACGCCGCCGCGGACCTTTTCCAAAACGCGCGCTGCATCATGACACCGACGGCCAAGACCACTCCCGTGGCCAAAGAGAAAATAAAATTCCTGTGGACCAAGCTCGGTTCCAGGGTGGAGATCCTTTCGCCCGAAGACCATGACAAGATCCTCGCCCAGGTCAGCCACCTGCCGCATCTGGTGGCCTACGCCCTGATCGGATCGCTCAGCAAAGAATACCTGCCCCAGGTTCCGCAAGGACTCAAAGATTCAACGCGCATCGCCGCCTCGTCTCCCCAGGTGTGGAACGATATTTTCCTGGCTAATCCCAAGAACGTCATCAACGCCCTGGACGCTTTGGTCAAGGACCTCGCGTTCCTGCGCAAGGCCATTATCCAGCGCGACCAAAAAGGTTTATTGCAATATTTTGAAAAAGCGAAAGAAAAGCGGGACAGCCTTGGTTAAAGATCTCCCGCAAGTCATCACCATTGACGGCCCCGCCGGAGCGGGCAAAAGCACCGTCGCCAAAGAACTGGCGCATCGGCTGGACGTTTTTTATCTGGACACGGGCGCGATGTACCGCGCGCTCACCCTTAAGGCGATCCGTTCGGGGATGAACTTGGAGGACGCGTCGGGGCTGGTCGATCTGGCCCGCAGGACGAGGATCCGGATGGAGAACCACAACAGCGGCACGAAAGTCCTCTTGGACGGCGAGGACGTGAGCGATGCCATCCGTTCCCCGGAGGTGACCAATAAGACCTTTTACATCGCGCGCACCGGCGGCGTGCGGGAGATCATGGTCGGCTGGCAGAGGGAGATCGGCGCGCGCCAGAGCATCGTCATCGAAGGCCGCGACGTGGGGACCGTGGTGTTCCCCAAGGCTACGCATAAATTTTATCTCGATGCCGATTTCGAGGAGCGCGCCCGCCGGCGGATCACGGAACTCCGGGAAAAAGGCAAACAGATCGATGAAGACAGCCTTAAGACGGAATTGAAAGAGAGAGACCACAAGGATTTCACCCGCTCTATCGGGCCGCTCAAAGTAGCCGACGACGCGGTCGTCATCGACACGACGCGCATGACGGTCAACGGGACCGTGGACGAGATATTAAAGCATATTCAAAAAGCGTGAAGCGTATCTCGTGAAGCGTATTTCGTAACGCTTCACGAACGACGATTCACGTTTCACGATTGTTATGGACAAATCCCTCATCCGCAATTTTTCCATCATCGCCCATATCGACCACGGGAAATCCACCCTGGCCGACCGGCTCTTGCTGCACGCGGGCGCGATCGACGAACGCAAGTTCCGCAACCAGATGCTTGATGATATGGACCTTGAACGCGAGCGCGGCATCACCATCAAGGCCTCGGCGGTCAAGCTCAACTACAAGGCCAGGGACGGGAAAACTTACGCGTTTAATCTCATCGACACCCCCGGGCACGTGGACTTCACGTACGAAGTAGAAAAATCCCTGCGCGCCTGCGAAGGGGCGCTTCTGGTCGTGGACGTTTCCCAGGGCGTCGAATCGCAGACGGTGGCCAACTATTACCTCGCCGTTGAGAACAACCTGGAAATCCTGCCTGTTATCAACAAGATCGACATCGCCAACATCGACGTGGACCACGCCAAATTGCAGCTGATCGAAATCCTCAATTTCAAGGAAAAGGACATTCAGATGGTCTCGGCCAAGGAAGGGATCGGCATTGCCGGGCTTTTTGAGAAGATCGTCGAATTTATCCCCAAGCCCGAGGGCAAGGACGAGCTTCCTTTGCAGGCCTTGATCTTCGACATGAAATACGATATCTATAAAGGGATCATCATTTACGTGCGCGTCGTTAACGGCGTGATCCGCGAGAATATGGGCATCAAGATGATGCACACCGGCAAGGAATGTCATATCGAAGAGATCGGCGTTTTCGCGCCCGAGGCGGTGCGGGTGCGGGAATTGACGAGCGGCGAGGTCGGCTATATCACCTGCAACATCCACGAGCCGCGCGAGGTGAGCGTGGGCGACACCTTGAGCGACGCCGCCAACCCCGCCCGGGAACCGTTACAAGGGTACCGGCAGCTTAATCCGCTGGTTTTCTGCGGCGTGTATCCGGTCAATTCCAAGGATTTTTTGCAGCTGCGCGAGGCCATCGACAAATTGCGTTTGAGCGACCCGAGTTTTGTGTTTGAACCCGAAAGTTCGCAGTCTTTCGGCAACGGTTTTCGCTGCGGCTTTCTGGGACTGCTGCACATGGATATCATCCAGGAGCGTTTACAGCGCGAATACGACCTCAACCTTATTTTGACCACCCCCAACGTCCGCTACCGCGTGCACACCCGCGGCGGCCAGATAATCGACCTGGAATGTCCGTCGGCGCTCCCTGACAGCTCCGGCATCCAGAGCGTGGAGGAGCCTTACTTGACCGTGACGATCCTCACCCCCGTCGAACATATGGACAACGTGATGCAAATCGCCAAGGACAAGCGCGGGATCTTCGTCCAGAGCGAATACGTGTCGGACCGTATGCGGATTCTTTTCGACATTCCGCTCTCGGAGGTAATCGTTGATTTTAACGACATGATCAAATCCGTCACGCGCGGGTACGGCTCGAT
>CAYIMR010000030.1:0-8861 GCA_964364455.1 uncultured Planctomycetales bacterium
GCATAATTATGGGAAACTCAACCCCGTTTTCCCGTCAGGGAACGGGGTTTTTTATCACCCTCGTATAACTTTCTGTGAATAACCCTCTGCGCTTTGATTCGCGAAGCGAATCAGCGGAGGGTAACCAGAGTACGAAAAGTTATGTTCAGCAAAATTTTCTCACTGGTGTTTATCCTCGTAGCTACTCTTCCCATAGCCATTCCCGCCCCCGCCCAAAACGAAGCCGACATTCTACTGCGGGACCTTTTATGGAACATGGAATGGGCGCAGCAATCCGTCAGGGACATGACCTTTGTTTTTGTCACCGCCGCGGCCAAGGGTTCGAGCATCGAAAAGTTGAACGAGGCCGCGCAGCAGGCTGGTCAAGGGAGCCTGCCGGAGGAGACCCGGATGTCCGTGGGGATCAAAAAGCCCGACAAGATGAAGATCGTCGCCGGAGATTACAAGGTCATTATTCGCAAAGAAGGCCCGGAATGGTTCAGCTATCAGTACGCTTACTCAACGGGCCAGACGGCGCGCCAGAAACTCCCCCGAGATACCTGGCCGGTGTGGCCGAGTCAGGAGCGGATCGTCGCGAATCTTAAAAAATATATGGTGAAAAATACCCCCTACACGGTCCTGCGTGATGACGCCGCCGCGGGCGGGGCGACGTATGTTCTCACCTTTAAACCTAGAGATACCAAAGAAGAATACGCGTATGTGATCCGTATCGCCGACTGGCGCATTTTGAAGTCCATTTTTTACGAAAACGGCAACGCGTCGTTTGTTGCTGAGTGGCGGGACATTGAAGTCAATAGTGCTCTCGCGGACAAATTGTTTGACCTGGCGGAATCTCAAGCGGCGCCAGCCCTCCCGCCGGGGGCGCAGGATACGACCGCATTTTTTGACGTGGACTCGCCGGTTGAGATCCTTTACGCTGGCGTTGTGAAAAAGGAAGTTGTCCAGAAAGAAGGCGGGTACACGCTTGAAAATAACAGCCGGTATTTGCGCACCCGTAAATTCGTGGACGAAAAAGACACGGTGCCGGGCACCCTGGGTACGGCCTTCGGGTTCATCTTTACGGTCAGGGGCGACGACCAGTTCTCTTTGACGGCGCGGTATCTTCATCCGCCGATGGCTAACGCGCTGACGCGGGAAATTACCACCACGCGCGAAATACCGCTAAGTGTCCGTCCGGGGGAAACACAAGCGCTCAGTTGGGTTTTCACCAAGGAATGGGAGATCGCGCCAGGGCCGTGGATCCTGCAGTTGTGGGAGGGCGGCAAAAAATTGGCTGAGAAGAAATTTACGGTGACCAAGGCCGCGGATATTTACGCTCATCTGGGCGAATGGGGCCGGCGTTTGCCGGCGCTTAACGCGACGCTCGCGAAAGACCCCAAGGACGTCAAGGTGCTTACGGGCTTGGGCAACGCCTATTCCGAAATGGGCGAGTATGCGCGCGCGCTTTTCGAATACACCAAAGCCATCGAAGCCGACCCAAAGGCCTCCACGGCCTATAACGGCCGTTGCGACGTATACACGCTTCAGGGGGAATTTGATAAAGCGTTCGCCGATTGCGACAAGGCCATCGAGCTTAAGCCCAAATATGCGTTCGCGTTCATCAATCGCGGTAAGGTTTACGATGGTAAAGGCGATTACGAAAAAGCGATCGCCGATTACACGCAGGCCATTGAATTGAATCCCCGTTATGCCAACGCGTATTATTACCGGGGGTTGACCCTTGCTCAAAAAGGCGACATCGACGCCGCGAAAGCGGATTTTGAAAAGGTGTTGGAGTTGAATCCGTACGACGCCCGCGCGCGTAAGAAATTAGAAGATTTATAAAGTGGGAAGTGAGAAGTAAGAAGTAAGGAGAAAGGAGTAAAGATGAATAAAAAAACAGGTATTTTGTTCTTAGTCGTACTGATGGGCTGGGTTTCCGTGGCAACGGCGGAGCAGACAACGCAGAGCACGCAGGCCGGTCAAACCAACGTCGAGGTAACCGTTTATAACAATAACCTCGGATTGGTCAAAGATACCCGCAGCCTTAAACTTCCTGCGGGTGAGGGGGAACTGCGCTTTATGGACGTCGCTGCCGGGATTATGCCGGTCACCGTGCACGCCAAATCGCTTAACGCGCCAGACAAGTTCCAGGTGCTGGAGCAGAATTACGAATACGATCTGATGGACTACAACAAGCTGATGGATAAGTTCGTGGACAAAAAAATAAAACTCGTGGATTGGAACCCATACCAGGACCGCAAAGAGACCGTTGAAGGTACGCTCATCAGCAACAACAACGGTAATCCCGTTTTCAAGATCAATGACGAGATCTATTTGGGTCACCCGGGCTACAAGGTCTTGTCGGAGATCCCGGAGAACCTCATTGCCAAACCGACCTTGATGTGGCGCTACGCCAATCAATCCAGCGACGCGCACCAGCTGGAAGTGTCCTATCTGACGAACAATATCGGCTGGAAAGCGGATTATGTTTTTGTTTTAAATAAGGACGACACCGGCGGCGACCTCTCCGGATGGGTGACGGTCGATAATAAAAGCGGGGCAACATACACGGACGCCCAGTTGAAATTGGTGGCCGGGGAAGTTCAGCGTGTCCAGGCGACTATGCCTGCAGCTGGCAGAATGATGATGGCGGAAGGGGTCGCGATGGACAGCCAGTTCGCCGAACAGGCCTTTTTCGAATATCATATTTATGATCTGCAGCGCCGGACAACGATTAAAGACAAACAGACCAAACAGATCAGTCTGCTGGAGGCCTCGGGGATCAAGGCCGAGAAAGAATTTTTGCTTTACGGTCAGCAATATTATTTCACGCAGTATTACCAGGAACAGAATCCCAAGCAAAAAGTTTCGGTGTATGTGAAGTTTAAGAACGCGCAGGAAAATCAATTGGGAATGCCGCTGCCGGCGGGGATCTTACGGCTGTATAAACAGGATTCCAAAGGAAGCCTGCAGTTTGTCGGTGAGGACAATATCGAGCACACGCCCAAAGACGAAGAGGTCAAGGTCAAAGTCGGTGAGGCCTTTGATGTGGCGGCTGAGCGCCGGCAGACGGATTTCAAACAGTTGACGACCCGGATGTATGAAAGCGCGTGGGAAGTGACGTTGCGCAATCATAAGGAGGAGGCCGTCCGCGTCGGGATCATCGAACCGTTGCGCGGCAGCTGGCAGATCGTGGAACAAAGCCATCCTTCCAAGAAACTGGATGCCTTTACCGTCCGTTTCGACGTCGATGTGCCTAAAGACGGCGAAGTGAAGGTGACGTATCGGGTGAGGGTCGGAATATAAAGCAGGGGATAGGGGTCAGGGAAAGAATGAAAACGTTTGTTATCGGCGATATTCACGGGACGCACAAGGCGCTGGTGCAGTGTTTGAAGCGCTCGGGATTCGATCGCGCGCGCGACCGGCTCATCGTCCTGGGCGATGTCTGCGACGGGTATCCGGATGTCAAACAATGCTTCGATGAATTGCTTAAAGTCAAGAACCTGGATCTGATCCTCGGCAATCATGACTTCTGGGCGCGGGAGTGGGCCACGCGCGGGATCAAGGAAGACGTGTGGTTGACCCAGGGCGGGGACAATACGGTTGCCTCGTACGGCGAAAAAGGGATGCTGCCGGCGCACATGGAATTATTGAAGAACGCCCACCCCTGGCTGGAGTGGGACGATAAATTATTCGTCCACGGCGGGCTCGATTCCGGAAAGCCTTTGTCTGGGCAAAGCTTGGAGACATTGATCTGGGACCGGGGTTTGATCAACGACGCGTGGAAAAGATATTCGCGCGGCGAGGACCATCAGTACACGCGGTTCAAGGAGATCTTTCTGGGTCACACGCCGACCCAGCTGTTCAACTGGTCCGAACCTTTGAAGGTGTGCAATGTCTGGGACATGGACACCGGCGCGGGCTGGGCGGGCAAATTGACCATCATGGATGTCCAAACAAAAGAATATTGGCAATCGGATCCCGTCCAATCACTCTATCCGGACGCGGTTCCGCGCCGGACGGTGAGGAAACTGGATTCAGGTGATAGGTGATTGGTGTGGCACAGCAACACCGGGTGTTGCGGTAGTTACGGTATACGAAATACGATCGACGAACAACGAACGACGCGATATGCTATCTAACATTCAAACTAATACCCGTGAAGTACGTGACTTAGGTTTCATTGACTACGACGCCGCGTACGGAATCCAGAAAGAGTGTGTGGCGCGGGTGTTGGCAGGCGGGGCGCAGGTCTTGTTTTTGTGCGAACACCCGGCCGTGATCACTCTCGGCCGGCTGGCGCAAGAGGCGAATGTTTTAGATTTGGAGACGATTAGGCGTCAGGGCATCCGCGTTATCCCCATCGACCGCGGGGGGGATGTGACCCTGCACGCGCCCGGGCAGCTGGTGGTTTATCCGATCCTCAACCTCGCGCAGAGTACCCGTGATTTACGGCTCTATATGCATAAGCTGGAACAAGTTACCATTGCTTTATTGAAGAGTTTTGGTATAGTGGCTAGTAGAATTTCCGGGAAAACAGGCGTTTTTGTAGGGTCAGATCCTTCGATTCGCCCCACGACTACGACCGGGGGGCTCACTCAGGATTTCGCCCAAGAGTCGGAATATGGGGAGGGGCTCAAGATCGCGTCGCTGGGGATCGGTGTCCGCAAGTGGGTGACCTACCACGGCCTAGGGATCAATGTCAACACAGACCTGAAATTGTTTGAACTCATTAAACCATGCGGTTTGGATATCCGGATGACTTCTATTGCCCGGATCAAAGGCGAAGTGGTTGAGATGAACGAAGTTAAGAAACGGCTGGTGGAGTGTTTTGGGAGAGAGTTTGGATTGTTATGAGCTTCGTTACCCTACCTGAATTGGGTGAAGGAATAGAAAAAGCCACGGTGGCCTGCTGGCATTATAAAGTGGGCGATCGTGTTACGCAAGACGATGACGTGGTGGAGGTCGTCACCGACAAGGCCGTGTTTAACGTCGTTGCCGGAGCTTCCGGGATACTGCGGGGAATCCTGGTCAGGGACGGCCAGGAAGTCAAAATCGGCGAAGCGTTGGGGGAGATTGAATGAGTAAGCGACGCGTATTACTGATGTACATCACCAAGGTTTCAGGACACCGGCAAGCAACGGTCGCCATCCAGCAGGCCCTGCGCCAGCTTGAGCCGGATATTGAAGCGCCGGCCATCAACGGTTTCGGGTACACCTATCCGATCCTGGAAAAGATCATCAACAAGGCCTATCTGAGCGTGATCAAACGCACGCCGAAAGTCTGGGATTATCTCTACGATAATCCGAAGATCGTCAAGAATTCGCAATCGATCCAGAATTTTCTCCATAAAACTAGCCATGAGAAAATTGAGAAACTGATCCAGCGCCACCGGCCGCAGGCGATCGTCTGCACGCAGGCGTTCCCCTGTGGTATGGTCGCGGACTATAAAATATCCCATAATTTCGATATCCTGCTCATCGGTGTCCTGACGGATTTTTCGCCGCATTCGTACTGGATCAATGAAGGAGTGGATTATTACGTGGTGCCTTCCGAAGAAGTCAAGGAGCGGTTGGTGGCCAAGGGGGTCGCGCCCGAGCGCGTGCGGGTCTATGGAATTCCGCTGCGTCCCCGGTTCAACGAGCCGGTCGACCGCATTGCGATCGCTGAAAAGATGGGCTTGGATCTCGAGGTGCCGACGATCCTGGTCATGGGTGGCGGACAGGGCTTGGGGCCGATCAAAAAGATCGTCAAGTCGCTGGGGAAGATGAATATGTTCGTCCAGATCATCGTCCTTTCCGGGGTCAATAAAAAAATCGTGAACAGCCTGCGGCGTTACGCCGCCAAGGCGGATAAAAAGATCCTGGTTTTCGAATTCGTCACTAATGTTGAGGAGTTGATGACGTTGGCGGATCTCATTGTCACCAAGCCCGGTGGCATGACCACCGCCGAAAGTCTCACCAAAGGACTGCCGATGGTGGTCATCAATCCGATCCCTGGACAAGAGATGCGTAATACCGATTTTTTGATCCAGCAGGGCATCGGCATCCGCGTGCATGACGTCGATGATATCGGTGGGGAAGTCGAGGTGCTTTTACGCTCGCCCGAACGTCTCGCCGCCATGCGCAAGGCGGCCTTGGCGCATGCCAAACCGCACGCTTCTTTGGACATCGCGCGGCTGATCTTAGGGGCCTCCGGACAACAGGCGCCCACCGCCCAGACCCATTTAACGCCGGAACTTACCGAGAAGGCTTTCCCCTGAAAGGGACACAGGTATGTTCAAATATTATCTTTATAGATTCGCGCGGTTTCTTGTCAACCGGTTATCGTTGGTGATGTCCTATAAACTGGGCGTTATTTTATCGGATATCCAGTATGTTTGTTCTTTCAGGGATCGGCGCGCGGTGCGCAATAATTTAAAGAGAATTTTGCTTGCCTGTCCGGGAGGCATGCCACCGGGGGTGGATCTGTCGGCCATGACCCGGGAGGTGTTTCGGAACTTTGGAAAATATCTGGTGGAGTTCCTTCGGATGGACGGGATGGTCAACCAGGATTTTATCGCGCGTCGGGTCAAGATCGAGAATATTGACCGGATCGCGCGGGCGCTGGAAAAAGGCAAAGGGGCCATTATCATGACAGCGCATATCGGCAACTGGGAGCTCGGCGCGGTTTTGCTCAATATGCTGGAGTATCCGCTGATGGCGGTCACCCTGCCGCATAAGGAGCGGCCGGTCAATGATCTCTTTAATCACCAGCGCGAGGTCCACGGGATCACGGTCGTGGCGACCCATAACGCCATTCGTAAATGTATGGAACAGCTTAAGAGTAACAAGATCATCGCCATCGTGGGCGACCGCGATTTTACGGTCAAAGGCGGCGAATTGATCGATTTTCTCGGGGCCAAGGCGTTGATCCCCAAAGGGGCCGCCATATTCTCGAAAAAAACCGGCGCGCCGATTATCCCGACATTTTTGATCCGTGAACCGGATGGCACGTTCCGGCTTTCCATCCTCGAGCCGATGTTTCCTCCGAAGGAGGCGGATGAGGAAGGCGTTCCTGAAGAAGAGGCGATCCGAAGGATCATGCGCCGTTATCTGGCCGTCATCGAAGACCAGATCCGCCGCTATCCGACGCAGTGGCTGCTTTTTCGAGAATTCGCCGTTTCTTCCAGAACGGAAAAAGCGAATACCCAAGATATGAGAAACCTGCCTGACCGCAGGCAGGAAGTATCAGCGCGTTAACTATGACAAAGATCTGCATCCTGATCCCGGTCCTTAACGAAGCCAAGGCAATCGCTACGGTGGTCAGTTCCCTGCGCGCCCAGAACCTCGATGTCGTGGTCATCGATGACGGTTCGACGGATGATTCCGGCGCGATCGCCCGGCGCAACGGCGCTACCGTCATCCGTCATGAGATCAAGAATGGCAAGGGCCAGTCCTTGCGCGACGGGTTCCGTTACGCCCTTGAGCGCGGTTACGATGGGGTCATTACGATGGACGGCGACGGGCAGCATGACGCGGCGGACATCGGGCAATTCCTGCGGCTGGCCGCGAAGGAACGTCCCGGCATAATTGTTGGCAACCGGATGGCCGATCCCCGGGGAATGCCCCGCATCCGGTGTCTGACCAACCGGTTTATGTCGTTTTTGATCTCCAGCGCCTGCGGACAGCGTATTCCGGATACTCAATGTGGCTACCGATACATCGATTCCCGTATTTTGCGTGAAGTGCCTTTGGCCTGCGATGGTTTCGAGATCGAGACCGAGATACTGATGAAATCCGCCAAACGGGGGTTTCGTATCGATTCGGTGCCGGTCACGACGATCTATCGCGACGAAGAAAGCAAGATCAATCCCTGGAAGGATACGATTCGCTTCATTGCATATTTTATAAAAGAAATTCGCTCTCCGGCACCGGTGGATAGAAAAAGAAGACGAGCGACGATTTCATGATGGCAACCAAGAGAATTTTTCTAACGGCAGATATGGACAACCGGTTGTTTTACGGTATCCTGGCGGCTTCGTTCGTTGCTCACGGGACGCTCATCGCGGGATCGTCGCTCCTTACGCATCGTATCAGGATTTTCGAAAAACCGGTTAAACCCATCGAAGTGACCTATGAAACGATCAAGGAGGAGCCCAAGAAGCAACCGCAGAACAGTTTTAAAGAGGTGCAGATCGTCAAATCCAAAGAACTTCCCCCGGAACTTCCGGTTGATGTCAAAGTTATTTCCCGGAAGCCTGATGTTTTTTCTTCGATGCATAATGATCTCCGTGAGCTGACAAGGCCGGCACAACGCATTGAGTCAAGCGAAAAGCAGATGCCCGGCATAAAATCTTTAGGCGGTGAACGCAAGATCACGGTGCCGCTGTTACAATCCGAAAAGATGACGAACCCCAAATATTTAGGTTATAACCAGGGTATCCGTCAAAGCATCGAACGGCGGGCCTATCATTATGCGCGAAGCGCCGATTTTGCTTCCGGTGAAGTTTATCTGACCTTTGTTTTGACCTCCGCGGGAGCTTTGGGCGCGGTTAAGATCATTCCGGAAAAGACACATGCCAACGCTTATTTGCAGAATATAGGCATACGCAGTATCCAGGAATCCGCGCCGTTTCCGCCGTTCCCGCCCGATCTCGCGTTCCCCGAGCTGACCTTTAACGTCATTATCTCCTTCGAGCTGACGGATGAATGAAAGCATTGGAAAAGACTTTAAATTGACAAAACAGAAAACTTGGTTATAATGACATAAAATTTGTTTGGTCAGTTTTTCTGGGGGAAAAGGAGTTAACTGGTTAGAATGAATAAACTTACTGTCAAAGACGTCGATCTAAAAGGCAAGAAAGTCATTGTCCGCGTTGATTTTAACGTGCCTTTGGA
>CAYIMR010000031.1:0-8764 GCA_964364455.1 uncultured Planctomycetales bacterium
TACTTAACGCGTCGCCGTCGCCGGCGTGGATGAAGAGTTTCAGGTCCGGCCGGGCGAGCGCGAGACCCATGGCGATGGTGATCGGACGGCCGTGGATGGCGTGCACCCCATAGGTATTGACGTAAAACGGCACGCGGCCCGAGCAGCCTATCCCCGAGACGTTGACCGTCATATGGGGCGGGATCTGCTCTTCCACCAGGAAACGCTTGAACCCCATCAAAATACCGAAATCACCGCAGCCAACGCACCAGCGCGGGTTTTCGGTGTTGAAGTCCTTGACCGTCAGAGGCGTCCCTGGTTGTGTTTTCTCAGGCAGCTGCGGCATGGAACAACTCCTTGACTTTTGTTTCAATAGCCCGCGGCGTCATAGGCCGGCCGGTGACCCGGCAGATAAGCGGCTGGACATCCACCAGCGTGTGGTCCCGCAGCAGCATCGCCAGCGGCGGGCGTTTGTAAGGGTCGCCGTACGCCAGTTCGACGGTGACCACCTTTTTGAATTTTGAGAAAATCTCTTTGAGCATCAACGGCAGGGGGTTGACGAACCGCAGGCACATCCCGCTGACGGCCAGCCCCTGGTTCTGGAAATACGACACGGCTTCCTCCACCGCCCCCTTGGCGCTGCCCCATCCGACGATCAGCACATCGCCTTCCTCGCGCCCGCCGAAAAGTTCCGGTTTTTTGAGCGCCCGCTGGACGCAATGGACCTTTTCGTTACGCACCGCGTGCGAACGCTGGCTGGCTTTGGAAAAATAATTGACGGTCCCGCTCTGATCCGTGTTTAAACCCGTGATCCGCCGCATTTTGCCCGGCGTGCCCGGGACGGCCTGTTCGGTGCGGACCATCTCGATATGCTCCGGCAGCCGCTGTAATCCGAAATGTTCCAGGATAAAATCCGGGATATCGTTACTGTCTTCCATCGCGAAGATCCGCGGCTTGTCGAGCACTTTATAACTGTTGGCCGTCTGAAAATCGCTCATGATAAAAACAGGCAGGCGCAGTTTCTCGGCGAGATACCGGGCCAGTTGCGGGGCGTAAAAACAGTCGATAATGTCGTAGACGCCCAGGACGACCTTAGCGCTGTCGCCGTGGCTGCCGTAAATGACCGACAGCAGGTCCGACTGCTCGGTCTTGGTCGGCATCCCCGTCGAGGGGCCGGAACGCTGGACATCGATAACAATCAAAGGGATTTCCGCGGCGGTCGCGTACCCGATAAACTCCTGTTTCAGGGAAAGCCCCGGCCCCGAGGTGCAGGTCATGGCCGGCACCCCGGCGTAATAGGCGCCGATCGCGGTGCCGATGGCGGAGATCTCGTCTTCCGCCTGGTGCACAATGCCGCCGAACGAAGGGAACACCTTCGCCAGGGTGTGCAAAATCGATGTGGCCGGCGTGATCGGATAGCCGCTCACCAGCTTGATCCCGGCGTCGACAACACCCATCGCCAAGGCTGAATTACCGTCAATGAGGATCTTTTCATGCCCGTTCTTGCCGGAGGCGTTTTTGATCTCGTAGGCAAACGGGACATTCTCCCGGGCGTATTGATAACCCAGATGGAACAGGTCGATGTTCTTTTTGAAAACCTCTTCTTTTAACTTTGTCCCGAAGGTCAACTTGATCTCGTTGATGACAAATTCTTCCGGCGCGTTGTAAATACAGGCGAGCATCCCGATGTAATACATATTCTTGGCTTTACCGGCGAGCGATTTGATGATGACCTGGGCTTCAGGGAGAACCTCAAAGGGAAATATCTGTAATCCCGAATCCTTGACGCGCTGGAGCACTTTGTCGTATTTCGCCGTGGGGAGGTCTTTGTCGCACATATCCAGAAGCACGCGACAGTTGGGGTTGTGCTCTTCATCATCCAGGCGCCGGTCCAGCACAACCTCGTGCGAGGCCAGGATGACGTCAGTATTGTTCCCGATATTGGCCAGGTCAAATTCAGCAACGCGGATAATGACCCCTGAAAGGGCCGGGCGCGTCCGGATGGGAGGGCTGATCTCGGAGGGGATCGTGGGTTCGATAAAAACGTATTTGCCCATGCGCGCGAAGGCGCGGATCAAAATGTCCCCGGCTTTCTGGGCGCCGAAGCCGGCGTCCATCAGCAGCTCGAAACGGCCTACTCTTACGTTATTAACGGTTTTGTTCTGCACTGCGGAAATCCTTCAAATTTTTCGACTACTATAGCACTTTCGTTATGAATATCAATATCAAAATTTGCTTTTTGACTGAAATAATCCTTCGACGCATTCACTCCGTTCACTTGCTCAGGATGATTCGAAGGATGGTGAGCAAAGTCGAACCATTATATCAAGGATTACGGCGTTGCGGAAGGCATAAACAGGCGTAAATCCCGCAACTTTTTCATGGGGATTTGACCCACGGCCCCATCAGGAGATACTTCACTGGTATTTCCGTCCTTCCCGGGCAATTCCTCGACCGGATGGTCGGAGCTGATCGTGAAGCCGGCGTCCTTGATCATCTGCAGCGTGCGCCGGCGGTCATCGCCTTTGGTATTCAAATACCCGTCCAAAAACAAGGAATCCGCCGGATAAAGTGCCATGACTTGCAGGCTGCGCAAATGCAGTTCACGCCCGGCGGCCGCGCGGATTTCCGCTTTCGGGTTCAGCAAGCGGAACAGACACAAAACGCGCAAACAATATTCCGGCGACAAATTCACTGCCGGCCCAAGCGCGTTCCCTTCAATCGGGATATAAAAATTGACCGGGATCGACTCAACCTCCAGCTGACGTAACGCGTAAACAACCTCCAGGATATCGTCGTGCGTCTCCCCCATCCCCACGATCGTCCCCGAACAAAGACGGATTTGCGCCCGCCGGGCTGAAGCCAGGGTGTTGAGCCGGTCCGCGTAAGAATGTGTCGTGCAAACCTGCGGGTAATTCCGTTGCGAGGTGTTTAAATTATGGTTGAGACGATCCAGCCCCGCTTCTTTGAGCACCGCCGCTTTTCCGTCGTCCAACAGCCCCGCGGAAACACAAATCTCTAATGACGGATATTCTGATTTAATCTGCCGTATGAGCCGCGCGATGTGCACAACACGGGTGGCCGACGGCCCACGCCCGGCAAACACCATGCAATAACAATCCGCCCCCTTCTCATGGGCGTTCCTGGCCTCGGCCAGGATCTCCGCGTCGGATTTCAAAGGGTATTCCTCGATATCGGCCCGGGAGGTGCGCGCCTGCGCGCAATAACCGCAATTCTCGGAACAATGGCCGTTTTGGGCGTTATTGATAATATGGAGGGAGACTTCTTTGCCCCTGAATTTCTTGCGCACCGCAAAGGCGGCGCCCAATAACGGCAACAACTCAATTTCCCCGGACGTGAGTATTTCCAGCGCGGTTGAACGCGGCAGGGTCTCTCCGGCCATACTTTGCCCGGCGAGCTGATTATAGAAGGATTGTTCCATCTCGGTTCCATCTCGATTATTTCTTTGCTATTCACCGATAAATAGTGTATCCTATAGCCCATGAACAATAACATAAATAATACGAATTGTAAATTGGGAAATATCCATTCGGTTCACATTCCGGTCATGGGCACGGGGTTCTCCATCGATACCCCCATCAAGGTCGCCAAATACGGGATCTCTTCGGTCATCTCCATCGTGGACGATTGCCTCATCGAAGACATGCGCAAATACCACAGCGAACTGCGCGGCAAGGAGTACGCCCCCATCACCAAGGAAGACGAAGATTACCGGGCGCGGCGCATTACCGCCTATCTTAACCTCGTTGATGACATCGTACAAGACGAATTTGCAAAGGTGAGGTCATCCCGGTTTGAACCCGGCAGTGAAATCACAAAATATTTTGAGCTCCTCGCGCAGGACTCCCCGATCAAAGCCCAATACAACGCCATGATCGCCGAAATGGATCCGGCACGTAAAAAAGAATCGCAGGAAAACCTGCGCGCACAAATGAAGGCCGGAAGCATCGACGTCAACATCATGACCAAGCTCGACCGCCCCAATTACGGATCCGACAAGAAAGAACTTCCCCTGGAATATTCCGACGCGCTGGCGGCCTTGCGCGGGTACGCCCAGAGCAAGCTCGATTCCGCCATCGTTTTCTCCGCCGGGATCAACCGCCGGCTGTACACCTATATCGAAAAATTCAAAGATTTCTACGCGGACGCCACGGGGGCGATCAAAAAACGGATTATCCTGAAGGTGAGCGACTACCGCTCCTCATTTATCCAGGGTTGTTTCCTTGCTAAAAAAGGCTTATGGGTTTCCGAATACCGTATTGAATCCGGCCTCAACTGCGGCGGCCATGCCTTCGTTTCCGACGGCTACCTGCTAGGTCCGATCCTCGAAGAATTCAAGAAGAAAAAAAGCGAGCTCATCGCCACGATCCTCAAGCTCTGCAATGAAGCGCTGAAAGCAAAGGACCTCAAGCCCCTCGATGAAGCGCCCAACACCCGCATCACCGCCCAGGGCGGCATCGGTACCGCCAAAGAAGACAAATTTTTGCGGGAATTCTACCAGGTCAACGGCACCGGATGGGCCACTCCCTTCCTGCTGTGTCCCGAGGCGACCAACGTCGATGACGTGACCTTGAAAAAACTCTGCGTGGCCACGGAAAATGATATCGAATTAAGCGAAGTATCACCTTTGGGCGTGCCATTTAATAACCTGAAAGAAAGTCCCAGTGAACTGGAAAAACGCCGCCGGATTGAACTGGGACGCCCGGGCAGCGCCTGTCCGAAAGGATACCTCGTTTCCAACCGGGAGTTTACGGAACTGCCCATCTGCACCGCCTCGCGACAATACCAGAAATTGAAGCTGGATCAGCTCAAGACCGTTGAACTCGATCCGTCGGCGTTCAAACAGCGCGCGGCGCAGATCATGCGCAAATCCTGCATCTGTAATGACCTGGCTGGATCCCCCCTCATCAACCACCACGTCGTCACGAAAAATGGGATCGAGCCCAAACGCTTTACTGCCATCTGTCCGGGACCGAACATCGCTTACTTTTCCAGGATCGTTTCCTTGTCGGAGATGATCGGCCACATCTACGGGCGGATCAACCTGTTAAACGGCGTCGCCCGCCCGAACATGTTCATCAAGGAATTGCAGCTCAACGTCGAATACTTCGTCAAGGAAGTCAAAAAAATCGCGCCCGCGCCAAACCAGAAGCAGATTGAATACGTGAACGAATTCAAGAAGAACCTGCTGGAAGGGATTGAATACTACCGGGAACTTTTCCCCAAGATGATCGAGGAAACCGAAGGATACCGCGCGCGGACACTCGCGCAACTGCAGGAATTTAAGGAACACCTCGAAACCTTCATCGCCGAACACACCGCCATTTTTTCCACTCCCGCCCACCACCTCGTCGCGGCGTGAATTTACCCTACCTCTTCTTCCCGATTAGCCAGATAAGGGTAAATTTATCCTTAAATTGAGCTTCTTTTCATAAATAAAGCAGAAGCTCAATTTAACATGCGCCGAAAATTTCTGAGCGAAGTCCCTAGAAATCGCAAAGCGATTTCAGGGATTTAATCCCGGGAATGTTGCACATTCCACGGGACGAAAGGAATTTTCCTCCCAAAGGGAGCCTACTCGGCAGCGCTTATGCGAGGGATTACCTCAAAACCAAATCCATTCCCTTCACATGTACCGAGCGTTTCTTGCCATAAACATAAAAAGCCGGGGATCCCAACCTGCGCAAGGTACTCCCGGCTTTCGAATTCAGGCTTTGGCTAACTCAAACGGAATCGGGACACAAATGCTTAATTGGCATCGAGGCACCTGAAAAAACGGTCAACGCTGTGTGGAGCGCTTGATGTTGGCTTCACGGAGTTTTTTCAGGCGGGCTTTGGATCGGGCCAGGCGGCGTTTGTTCTTGATGGCGGTCTTCTGTTTCGGGGATTTTCCAAGCGTGGCCAGGGAATCCGTGAGATTATTGAAAGGCGTCTGGCGGTTGATTTCTTCATTTATCCCGGTCCGGCTTTCCGCAGGGACAGAAAACAGCAAAACAGCTATCAAAATGAGAACCGAATATCGTTTCATTATTGATTACGCCGTGGGCGTATAGACATGGGCGCCTTTTTCGGTGAATTCTTTAGCCTTCTCCTGCATCCCCTGTTCGATGGCGGTTTGGGCGTCCAGACCTTTTCTTGCGGCATAATCGCGGACATCCTGGGTGATCTTCATCGAACAAAACTGCGGGCCGCACATCGAACAAAAATGGGCCGACTTGGCGCCTTCCGCCGGTAAAGTTTGGTCGTGATAGCTCTCGGCCGTTTCGGGGTCAAGGCTTAAACGGAACTGATCGCGCCAGCGGAATTCAAAACGGGCTTTCGATAGCGCGTCGTCCCATTCCCGGGCATGAGGATGGCCTTTGGCCAGATCCGCCGCGTGCGCGGCGATCTTGTAGGCGATGATCCCCTGCTTGACGTCCTCTTTATTGGGAAGCCCTAAATGTTCTTTGGGCGTGACGTAACAAAGCATCGCGGTTCCGAACCAGCCGATCATGGCGGCTCCAATAGCCGAGGTGATATGATCATACCCGGGCGCAACGTCCGTCGTCAACGGCCCCAGCGTGTAAAACGGCGCCTCGTGGCAGATCTCAAGCTGTTTGGTCATGTTCTCTTTGATCAAATGCATCGGTACGTGACCCGGGCCTTCGATCATCGTCTGCACGTCGTGGCGCCAGGCGATTTTGGTCAATTCTCCCAGCGTCTCCAGTTCGGCGAACTGGGCCGCGTCATTGGCATCCGCGATACTTCCCGGCCGCAGACCGTCTCCGAGGGAAAACGCCACGTCATACTGTTTCATGATTTCGCAGATCTCTTCAAAATGCGTGTAGAGAAAATTTTCCTTGTGATGCGCCAGGCACCACTTGGCCAGGATCGCCCCGCCGCGCGAGACAATCCCCGTCACGCGTTTGGCAGTCAACGGGATATAGCGCAATAAAACTCCGGCGTGGACGGTGAAATAATCCACCCCCTGCTCGGCCTGTTCAATGAGAGTGTCCCGATAAATTTCCCATGTAAGCTCTTCGGCTTTGCCGCCGACTTTCTCCAGCGCTTGATAAATGGGAACCGTTCCAATCGGGACCGGCGAATTACGGATGATCCACTCCCGCGTTTCGTGGATGTTTTTTCCCGTCGATAAATCCATGACCGTGTCCCCGCCCCAGCGGATGGCCCAGGCCATCTTCTCGACTTCCTCGGCGATGCTTGAGCTGATGGCGGAATTGCCGATGTTGGCGTTTATTTTGACTAAAAAGTTGCGCCCGATGATCGCAGGCTCGCTCTCGGGGTGGTTGATGTTTGAAGGGATGATGGCGCGCCCGCGCGCGAGTTCGTCACGGACAAATTCGGGCGCGCAGCGTTCGCGCAACGCGACAAATTCCATCTCCGGCGTGATTGTGCCGGCTTTGGCGTAATGCATCTGTGTGACGTTGCACCCCGCTTTGGCGCGAAGGGGTTTACGCGAAACGGGAAATCTGATCTCCTGGACGCGCGGGTCTTTTTCCAGTTGACGGCGGTAAAAAGAAGTCGATTCCGGAAGCTCTTCCACATCGCCGCGGCCGCAGATCCAGCCGCCTCTTGGCGCGGGAAGTCCCCGCGTAATGTCAAGGGGGGCGTCTTTGTCCGTGTAGGGCCCGGAGGTGTCGTAAATCTCGACCGCACCGCCGTCGGAGGTTGTCACGGCGCGAAACGGCACGCGCACGCCGGCGAACAATATCCCTGTTTTATAAATCTTTCGGGAACCTTCAAACGGCGGGTAACTTAAATCGGTAACGCCTGGCTTTACATCATTTTTCATGAGAAGGACGTCCCGCAGCCGCAGCTGCCGGAGGCGTTGGGATTTTTATACTGGAAGCCGCTTTCTTTAAGCGTATCGACGTAATTGATCTCAACGCTCTTTAAAAACGGCACGCTTTCCGGATTGACGAAGATCTGCAGATCGCCCTGCGCGAACACGATGTCATTGTCATAAGGGTTTTTCTGGAGCCGCAGATCGTACGACATCCCCGCGCAGCCGCCGGCCACAACCCCGACGCGCAGGCCGAAGCCTTCCTTGCCTTCCTTGGCCATCATGGACTTCACCTTGGCCACGGCGGCGTCGGTCAGGCGCACAACGGGCGCCGCGGTCTTTTGAGATTGTTGTTTATCTTCGCTCATATTTATCAGCATAAACTCAAAATGGCGTAAAATCAAGACAACTATTACCCCGCTATCGCGGAGCGCGGATCATCAGGACGGGAATGGACGTGCGGTGGCGGATGCCTTCGGCAACGCTCCCCAGGAGGAAATCCTTGATGAACCGGTGGCCATGGGTGGACATGGCGATCAGGTCGCATTGTTCTTTTTCCGCGATGGCGAGGATCTGGTCGGTCGGTTCGCCGCGCACCAGGTGGGTCCTGACCTCAAAACCTTCCTCGACAAACGCCTTGCGGCAGGATTCCAGATAGTTGCGGTCTTTTTTGATCTCCTCGGAATCCGCGAGGTTGAGATCGTCCTGCAGCCGGGCCGCGAACCCGTCGGCCACGTGCACCAGGATGAGATTCGCTTTAGTCAACTTCGCCAGTGGGCGGATATGATCCATGATGACTTTATCAGTGGGAGAATTCTCCAATGGCACCAAAATTTGTTTGAACATAGGATTACAAGACCCTTTCCTGAAAAGTTTGCCACAACAAGTACAGGTTCAAAACGACGATGATCAAAGTCACGCTTACCGCCAGACATTTTAACCAAAAGGCGTTCACAAAGCGACCCATTTTTTTCTTGTCGC
>CAYIMR010000032.1:0-8468 GCA_964364455.1 uncultured Planctomycetales bacterium
AGAGAGAAATTCTCTTTGACGAATTCCAGCGCGCCGAAATAATATCCCGCCAGCGTCAGTAAAAAGACCCACAGCAGCCCTCCCACGACATTATAAAGAAGGAACCGCCGGTAGCGCATGGCCCCTACGCCGGCCAAAAACGGCGCGAAGGTGCGGATGATGGGGACAAACCGCGCGATGATGATCGTTTTCCCGCCGTATTTCTCGAAGAATTTTTCTGTCCGTTCCAGATATTCCTGTTTCAGGAAGGGTATTTTTTGATGCTGGAAGACCTTGGGGGCCAGCGCGTGGCCGATCCAGTAATTGGCGCTGTCGCCCAGGACGGCGGCCGCGCTTAAAAGGATGAGTATCCCCTGAATATCCAGGATCCCGAGCCCGGCCAGGGCGCCGACGGCGAAAAGAAGCGAGTCGCCGGGCAGGAACGGCGTGAAGACCAGGCCCGTTTCGCAAAAAACGATCAGGAATAAAATAAGATAGGCCCATGGCCCGCAGGTCTGGACCAGCGTGTTGAGATGGTCGTCTAAGTGGAGGAAAAGATCAATGAAGCCCACGTTGTCTCTTTCTGTTGTTCAGGTTTTATTTAAAATCCGCCTAAAGCAGTAAAAAGTCAATCCCGCGATAAATCCCCAGGAAATTATCAGGAACAGCCAGCCGTCGGGTCTCATGGTTTGATCTCCTCTTCAGTTTGGTATTTGCGTTTCCAGGCTAATTTTACCAGAACGGCAAGAATGATGAACATCGCCAACAGTCCAAGACGTGTTGCCAGCACGTAGATCTTATTTTCAGCAGCCACGTTCTCCATCAAGATCACTTTGAGCCAGTCCTGATAAAACCAGGCGCCCAGGATCGCCAGCAGAAATAGCGGCGTGACGTATTTGATGATGAATTTGTAGATCTTCGGGACGTTCATATCGGCGCCGTGATGGACCTCGGCCCAGGCCTTTTCCATGCCAAAGACCCATGAGAAGAGGACCACCTCCACAGTGGCGAATACGACCAGGCAGAAGGTCCCTCCCCAGAAATCAAGTTCGTCCACCACGCCATTTTTGAGAAAGAAAATAGCTGGATGGCATAAAACAAAGGCCACTGCCCCAAAGATCAGTACGGCGCGTTTACGGCTAAGGTTGAATTCATCTTCGAGAAACGCGACCGCGGGCTGAGCGAGTGAAACCGAGGAAGTGATCCCCGCCAAAAACAGCAGAAAGAACCAAAAGAATCCCATCAAATGCGGCATGGGCATTTGATTGACCACCAGCGGCATGGTGACAAACCCCAGGTTAAAGACGCCGGACTGGGCGATCGCTTGGATCTGTGTGGGCCCAAAGAAAATGAACGCGGCCGGTAAAATAATACTGCCGCCCAAAATGACCTCCGCGACTTCGTTGGTGCTCGCCGCCGTCGTGCCGGAGAGGACCACGTCGTCGCCTTTACGCAGGTAACTGGCATAGGTGAGGATGACCCCGATGCCGACACTCAACGTAAAGAAGATCTGTCCCGCGGCCTCCAGCCAGACGCGGGCGGATAAAAGTGTTGAAAAATCAGGATTCCAGACAAAGCCCAGGCCGTTGTTGACGTTCCAGTCCGGATGGGCCGGATCCGGCGTGCCCAAAGTCAGGACGCGGATAAAAAGGATGATCGCGCAGAAGAAAAGCGCCGGCAGCGCCCATTTGCAAAAACGTTCGATGCCGCCTTTGATGCCGTGGTAGATCACGACGGCGTTAAGAAAGAACGTGATCAGAAAAAAGAAATACGCCCAGCCAAGGCCATGGAAATGCCGGTTTTGCTCCAGACCCTGGTAGCCGCTTAAAAAACTTTTCATACCGGCCTGGTCGGCGAGACCATCATATTTCCCCAAAAGAGCGAAGAAACTGTAGGCGAGCGTCCAGGACTCGATGTAGGTGTAATAGATAAAAATGACGAGGGGGCCGAAGATGCCGATGACGCCGAAATATTTGATAAAGCGGTTTTTGCGCCAGATGCTGTGGAAGATGCCCGGCGCGGTGCCGTGGCCGAACCCGCCGCCGTAACGGCCCAGCGTCCATTCGATCCACATTAAGGGAATTCCCAGGAGAAGCAGCGAAACAAGGTAGGGGATCATGAACGCCCCGCCGCCGTTGGCCGCCACTTTGGCCGGGAACCTTAAGAAATTCCCGAGCCCGATCGCCGAACCCGCGACCGCCATGATGATCCCCAGCCGCGAACCCCACTGCTGCCGGGTTGCCGGTGTTTTGCTCATGGCCTTATCCTCCGGTTGCTCATAATTGGCTACATTATACCTTTGGCCGCAAAAAGAGGGTATGGATATTTATTTTTTGTACGCCGGGCAAATGCTATGTATAATACGGGCGGCAAAAGAAAATTTTGCCATATCTTATCCCGAGAAATTTCTGGGGATCCATTATGAAAAACAGAATCGAATTTAACCGCAATGAACTTTCGGGAAGTTTTGGGGATATCGGCACTGATTTTCCATTGATCATTGGGATGATCCTTGCCTCAAATCTTGACGTGGCCAGCGTCTTTGTGATGTTCGGCCTGATGCAGATCTTGACGGGGGTCGTTTACGGATTGCCGATGCCCGTGCAACCGCTCAAGGCTATGGCGGTCTTGGTGATCGCCCAACACATTCAATCTTCCGTATTGTTCGGCGCGGGATTCGCCATTGGCCTGGTGATGTTGATCTTGACTTTGAGCGGTACTCTGAGTTGGTTGGCCGTCAAGATCCCGTCGTGCGTGGTACGCGGGATCCAGTTCGGATTGGGATTATCCCTGGCATCCTTGGCCCTGACGAAATACGTCCCGAGCATGGGCGCTGAAGGTTACGTTCTTGCTTTGCTCGGCTTTATGTTCATGGTCGTTTTGCTGGGCAACCGCCACACGCCTCCCGGGGTTTTTGTCATCGGGCTGGGATTGCTTTACGCCATTTTTTTCAAGGTGGATCTTAACAGCTTTTCTTCGGGGATAGGTTTGCGCCTGCCGCAGTTTGCTTTACCCGGCGCCGGCGATATTCTCACCGGATTTTTTATTCTTGCCCTGCCGCAATTGCCGCTTTCCATATCGAATTCCGTGATCGCGACCAATAAAACTGTTCACGATCTCTTTCCGGAGCGGAAAATATCGGTTAAAAAGATCGGGATAACTTACGCTTTGATCAACTTGGTGGTGCCGTTTTTCAAAGGAATTCCTGTTTGTCACGGCTGCGGAGGCCTTGCCGGGCATTACGCGCTGGGCGGACGGACGGGGGGGTCGGTCGTCATTTACGGATCGGTCCTTGTCGTCATAGGTTTGATGTTCAGCCAGGCGTTCCAGCAGGTCATCCAGTTCTTTCCGCAACCGATCCTGGGTGTCGTGTTATTTTTTGAAGCCCTGACGCTTATGCTTTTTATCCGCGATCAGGCGCAAAACAAACGCGACACCGCGATAGCTCTGCTCGTCGCCTTGGTGTGCCTGACACTGCCCCAGGGATATGTCGTTGGGTTGATCATCGGGACGGTTTTGTATTATTCTTTTTGTCTCAAAGGCTTTTGATCCGGTGACAGGCGCTATGTTTATGTATTATAAATGTACCCATAGGGGTACTATATTAACAAAAATTTAGTATTATGAACCCTTTCGGGTATATTAAATATTAAATAATCCTCATCGGGTATGATGAATAAAAATATTAGTTGAAATTATACCCGATAGGTGTTACATTATTGCCAATGGATCACCACACGATTAATCTTCAAATTAAAGATCTGCGGAAAAAATTAGGCCTCACGCAAGTTGATTTTGCTAAACGAGCCGGGATCGGTCTGCGCTTTTTAAGAGAACTTGAGAGGGGAAAAACTACTGTTCGCCTGGATAAGCTTAATCAAGTTTTAGATTTTTTGGGATATCATTTGGAATTAAAAAGGAATGAACCTGAAAATAACCTAGGGCAAAAGGACCTATGAGATCTTCACGTCAAGCGCAAGTTTTTTATGGAAATGAATTAGCCGGGTATCTTCAAGAGAGAGAAGATGGGTACGTTTTTGAATATGATAAGGAGTTCCTGAAAAAAAATATTCCTGTTTCAATATCTTTGCCCCCAAGAGAAGAACCTTATAAATCGAAAGAGTTATTTCCGTTCTTTAAAGGTCTTTTACCCGAAGGGTGGTACCTGGATATTGTCAGTGCTACCCAGAAAGTTGATAGTAAAGATTCGTTTGGTGTTCTGCTCTCAACGACGAGTGTGGATACCATCGGTGCGGTAACAGTGCGAAGCAGAAAGGCGGTATAATTTAAGGAATGAACGATAAATTTATAAAAAATATGTTCAATACTTCTGAATTGCCAATTATAGATTTTGGCCTGGAAGATATGTCCCAAAAAGCCCAGAAATTAACCGGGAAACTATCTATTTCTGGAGTTCAGCCGAAATTATCCATGAAATTTGACAAGAAAAGGAACTCATTAATCCCTGTCGCGGAAGGCGGGGAGTATATTCTAAAACCGCAGATCAATGCTTTTTTGAATATTCCCGAGAATGAACAGTGTTGTATGGATATAGCGGCAGAATTTAAAATAGATGTTCCGCTTCATTGTTTGGTCCCCTTGGAAGACGGGAGCTTGGCATATATTGTCAAAAGATTTGACCGGGAAGTGGGTGTGAAAATACACCAGGAGGATTTTTCTCAAATACTGGAAGCGGAAGACAAATATAAAGGCTCCGTTGAGCAAATCGGACGTAAATTAAAAGAAATATCAACAGCACCGGGATATGATGTGCAGTTATTCTTTGAAAGAGTCGTCTTTAACTTCGTTATTGGGAACGGAGATGCGCATCTAAAGAATTATTCGATCAGCTACAAAGACAGGGAAACTATTCGATTAGCTCCCGCTTATGATATTGTTTGCTCAAAATTAGTGATCCCGGATGAAACGGATTCCGCCTTAACAATTAATGGCAAGAATAATAAACTAAAGAGAGAGGATTTTAATAAGGTTGCGGATTACTTGAATGTCCCATCTAAAATCCGGTATGAAAAGTTTGAGAAGAGTTTAAATTTGATGGAAACAGTAATTAAGCGTTCAAAGATTAAGAACGAGAGTCAAAAGAAATTTGTTGGCATTATTATAGAACGCCTGTCTCGTCTGGGATTTGTTGAAAGATAAAGAGATAAGTAGAATTCCAAATGTGATACAATAATTGCCCTGTTATCCCGGTGGAGTTTTCCGCGTTGATTTGATAAATTTTGAAATATTTTTGTCCCTGTAGCTCAGTTGGACAGAGCATCAGCCTTCTAAGCTGAGGGTCGCACGTTCGATTCGTGCCAGGGACGCCATATTTAAAGCCATGAATACACTCAAGAAAATTTTTATCGGCTGTGTAATTGTTGTCCTTCTGGCCGCGGTGGCGGCCTCGATCTACGTCAAGCTCTACGGCAAGGCGTTGCTTGAGCGGGAGCTGAGCCGGTCGCTGCAAAAGGAGGTGCGGCTTGAGACGATCGCGTATCAGTTTCCTTTCGGCGCGCGCGCGGGCAACGTGCGTATTGAACCGGATTTCTCGGCTGGTGAGGTCCTGGCGCAATTCGCCCCGTCGTCTTTGTGGGCCGAGCCGCGGCGCGTGACGCGCGTGATCGTAAACGGCGGCGCGTACAGTTATACCGGTCGCGGCGAAAATCCGCTACGGTTTCGCGTTGAGGATATTCGTTTGGAAGCGGGCGATATTTTGATCCCTTTGGCGCCGGTACATACCAATTTCAAGTTTTGGGGACGGTTGGCGCAAGAGAAGAATCCTTTAAGCGGAAGCCGTGTGGAGTCCTCCGGCTGGGTGGACTGGGTGAAGAAAGATATGGAAGGGACGTTGCGGGTCGTTGACCCGAGCGGGCACGCCGGATTGACCGCCCAGGCGGTCGCTAAAAATAATGACATGACCGTGACCGGTGATCTGGAGATGACCAGCCTGCCTGTCCGGCAGGCTGGTTTGCCGTCCGTGCCGCGGTCCACGGACGCGATGGCCATCAATGAATTGATCTCCGGGGTGCTTTCCGCCGCCGGTGTCGAGATCGGCGCCAAATTTTCGTTCAAGACAAAAATGGACGACCTGCAGATCGGTAATATCGCCTTTTCGGGCAAGGTCATCGCGGGCGGGGGCTTTGAGAAAATGTTTTCAGGGAAACCGCCGGCGTCGGAATAAGCGTTTGTCGTCTGGGGGTTTTGTGATAGAATGGGTTTCAAAAATTTTAAAAGTCGTAAGTTGTAAGCGATAAGTCGTAAACAAGAATTTTATTATTTATTACTAATATGTGGTGGCTGTAGCTCAGTTGGTTAGAGTACAAGATTGTGGATCTTGTGGTCGCGGGTTCAAATCCCGTCAGCCACCCCAGTATATTCAATAACGGAATCCCCGTCGAGATACAAAAGGCCATGATTGCCAAGCGCAGTCATGGCTTTTTGCATCAATGCAGTTGTCAAAAGGTTAGGCGATTATTGTCTTTTGATCTTGAGCAGTTTGTTCCAGCCATTCAGTAGCTACAGCAAATCCCGCCGGACACCTCCAAAATTCGTTCAAAATGTATCTCGTTATCTCGGATTTTGCACACGGTGGAGCCCATTTACTTAACGCCATTCTTGGGCAGTTTTGTTGATAAAATGAAACCTGCGAGAGGTGAGTTTTGGCAGTTAAGTAAAATTTCCGGTTAAGTAAGAATATATTGACTTTCAAAAGATTAGCCCTACAATTTTAAACAGATAAGGCGAACCTTATCATTGTTCTTTGGCTTATTCCTCAAACGTAATTCACGACTTTCCTCCTTTATAGTTCAAACGGAATTTGTTTGAGCCTTTCTCTTTTTGAGACTTTCTCTCTGTGTATTCTCCGCTGTAGATGGATTCTGTTTATCATCAATAGCAAGGATATGAAGCTGTAAGTTACCCTTAATTCGTTCATTGAATTATGGATAGAGAGCTAATGGCTATTATAGTCATTCAAGATGGGGATAACCCCAGCAAAACGGACAACCAAAGATGAAAGGAGGTGTGAAATGAGGAAAAAACGGCTTTGCCGTGAAAAGACTCCGAAAAGAATAAAGTGGTTTAAGAAAAATGGCGTATTCTTAAAAGTGTTTCTAGAATGCACTAATATCTTAATCGAAATATTCAAAAGAGTCTTTTCATCTTGCCATCCACGTCCTAAAACGGACTTAATTTTATATTGATTGCCAATGGTTTTAATAAATGAGAATTCAATACTTGTTATTCGATCAGTAGCTGCATTGTTAGAGATTTCTCCTCCCCGGCTGCAAAGAATTCTCCAAGACTTTAAGAGGCACTATCGCCCTTCTGTCGTCGTTATCAAGGGTAAGAGGAGAGACATTGCGGTTCCTTCCAAAGAATTAAAATCAGTTCAAAGAAAAGTAAATAAGTTTATTTCAAAGAGATTCATATTCCCAGAGTCAATGCATGGCTATAATAAAGGCCATTCCATTTTTACAAATGCAAAATGTCATGTGGGAAAAAAGTTTATTGCGAAGTACGATATTAAAGGTTTTTTTCCCAGCATTCATCACACTCGCGTTTACAAAATATATAAATCTTTAGACTTAAGTGACCAGCAAGCACAAATTCTGACCACACTTTCGACGGAAAATTATTGTGTGCCTCACGGCTTTCCCACCAGCTCTACCCTGGCTGTCCTAGCACTGGTTAATTTAGACCGCAGGTTTCAAAAAGCTTTTGATGGATATGACTTTGACTACACTTTCTATTCGGATGACATTACGATTTCAGCCAATAGAGAAATCATTGGTTTTGAATCATTGATTTATAAAATGCTCAAGCAAGAAGGCTTTAGGGTTAGAAAAGACAAGAAGAAATATTTGGGAAATTATAAACGGCAAAAGGTTACTGGTAATATAGTTAATGAGAAGGTGGCTTTGCCCATCGAGCGAAGGGAATTAATTAAATCCATTATAAATAATTGTGTGGTTCAAGGGCCTAGTACTCAGATTAATAAATATTGGGAAGTCTTTGGGGAAGTTAAGAGTCGCGAGAAGTCAAAATCCAAATTTCAGGAACGATTATTGGGAATGATAAAGAATGTCTCGATTTTACATAAAAGATATGGTCAACGGCTTAATCAAAGATATAACCAGATTGATTGGAAACGATAGGACGACTACAAGTATTTCCATAGGACGGTTTGTTGTGCCCAATCGGATTCCAATGTGATGTGCTGGATTTTATCAACTGAGAGCTCGCGGAGTTTCGGGGAATCTGTGAGAAGAATTTCCTCATGAATGGAAGGAGCGAGGTTGAGCAAATTCATGATCTGGCTTAAGCGGGCCTTGGTGATGTTGAGCCATCGCGCGGCCTGCGTGAAGTCCTTGGCGCGGCCTTCACTAATGATCTGCTCGACCTGATAGGCAAGCAGAAGGCTTTTGCGCAAGCGCGGTTCATTGTGGATTGACCGGCCGTCGTTATGCTTGACGCGGACGTTCTTT
>CAYIMR010000033.1:0-8212 GCA_964364455.1 uncultured Planctomycetales bacterium
TGCCCCCATATTCTACATATTGGGGGTAGGGCAGTCAACCGGATAAGCCTATTTTATTTACCGGATTCCCGCTTGATCCGTTCGAGTTCTTTCTCTTTTTCCCTTAAGGTTTGCTGCAGTTTGTCATGATCCGCTTTGGCGATCCACTTGGTATCTTCCTTTTTCTTGGTTAATTCCATGTTTTCCTTGCGCAAATCCACGATCTCCTGACGACAATTTTCATTCTTCGCCTTGAGCTGGGCGATCTCGGATTCCGCCGCCCGGCGGCCGCTGTGAAGCCCTTCCAATTCCTTCTTCACTTCCTCGATCTGTTGCTTCTGGCGTATATTCTCGGCGTGGTCCCAATTAAACTGCTCCTGGACTTTGGACAATTCGTCTTTAAGCTGCTGATACTCCTTTGCTTTCTTATCCAGCTCTTTTTGCTCCCGCTCGTGCCATTCCCGCTCCTGGGTCAATTTCTCCTGCAGTTTCTTAACCTTGACCTTTTCAACCGTTAATTCGTGCTCGCTCGTCTTTTCCCGCTGTTCCAGGGCCGCGATCTCGCCGCGCAAAGACTGGATGCTTTTTTGCAACCGGAGAATGGTCTCCTGCTCCGTTTTCGGCGGTGGCAGCGTTTCTTCGTGCGCCTTTCTTTTTTTCTTTTGCGGCCTTTGGGTGGTGGGGACCAACACCAGCATTCCCAAAAGGGCGACGACAAAGACAACGCCTAAAATAATAAAAAAGGTGGTAAAGTTCATGCTGTTATTTTCCTGCATCCTCTTGAAAGCGCAACAGTTTTTCCAAATTTTCCTCCCGAAGGCCAGAGGTTCCTCCCGCCGGGAGCCTCTCGGCCTGCGGGGAAGAGCCTAACGGTTGGGCGACAACAGAATGTGGATCCAAGGGAATAGCTTCCCGAAAGTGCGCCGCTGCCTTTTCTTGATTGCCAAGTTTTAAATAAATAATCCCCAAATTATTATGCACAATGGCGTCATTACGATCAATGACTAAAGCCCTTAAGTACCAATTGGCCGCTTCCTGAAAATCGCCGAGGCCTTCGAAACAATGCGCCAGATCGAAATGGATCTCTTTGATAAATCCCAGATAAACGGACGCGACCGGCTGCGGCCCCACTTTGGCCAAATAACCGTCCATGATCGCCAGCGCCCTGCGATACGTTCCGATGGCTTTGACATATTCACCGTTTTTATAATACGCCTTGGCGAGCAGCATATGCGCGCGGCCGAAGTCTTTTTCAAAACGGACCGTGCGCTCGAACAGCGGGATCTCCCCGGCCCAAGACGTGCTCTGCCGGACGGTTGCCGTCAAAAAAATCACTGCCAAAAGGGAAACACAGCCCTTTGCCACAAAAACCCGCCGACGCTCCGGCAGTCTGGTTAAAAAAAGATCCCCCAGCCCCAAAACGAACAAAAGAACACCGATCAAAGGAAGATAAAGGAAGTGCTCGGCGGTCAATATCAGGGAATATTCATTAATGAGCGGGACGATATTCAAAACAGGCAGTAAGGTTATCCCGAACCATCCCGCCCCCAAAAGAAGCAACCGCCGATGGGGCTTAGGAGCTTTACGGATAATCCAGATGACCGCGACAAAGGCAGCCAGAAACACTCCAATAGAAACGCCATTGGGGCGCAAAATATCCACGCTGCGGTAATAATGCAGGTCATGGGGGGAAAATATGATCCCCAGATACATCAGCACCGTGCGCGGGATCGAAAAAACGCGCAAAAGCGATTCATAATTAAACGCGATCGCCGGCATGGCGCCTTCGGGGAGAAGAATTTTGCGTGCCAGGAAATATATTATCAAGACGACAAAGTAACCACCGATCCTTACGGCCCGGGGGCGCATCGGGCGCGTTGTGGATGGCGGGTAGATCATTTCCAGCAAAACAATCAAAACAGGCAGAACGACCGCCTGCTCTTTAGAAAAAAGGGCCAGCGCGAAGGCCAGTAACGATAAAACATGGGATATCATGGAATTTCTCAGATAAAAACAAAGGCTCGCCAAAACCAAAAACGCGAACAACAGATTCGAGATCCCCGATATACAAGCGACCGCTTCGCTTTGGACCGGGTGAAGCAAGAACAGGGCCGCCGCGGCGAACGCGTAGCCCTTTTTCCCTTGCGCGAGGACATTGACCAGCCAATAAACGAGAAAGCTGTTGGCAATATGGAAAAGGATGTTGAAGAAATGATACCCCGAGGGGTTCAGGCCAAAAAAAACATACTCGACCCGATATAATAATTCGAGAAGCGGGCGATAATAAACATTAATGACGGATGAGGGACCACCGGGGATGACCGTTCCCTGAAAAATATTCTTCCAGTCAAAAAAAGCGATCCGGGGATTTTGCTGGATAAAAATAACGTCGTCGTGAACGAAGGGATAGGCGATCGTCTGGCCATAGGCCAAAAGGCCCAAGACGCACAAAGCGGGAAAAATCAAAAGATGACCAGGTTGTTTAGAAGAGAAGCTCACTCACTTCAACTCTTCTCTCAAACGGCTGATGCGCGCCAGCAGCGCTTCGAATTTCTTTTCCATATCCGCCAGAAGTTTATCGGCGCCGGCCAGGGTATTGTTCTTGCCCATCTTCTCAAGCTCCAGAAGGACGGCGGAGAGCTGGTGCGCCGAAATGTTCGCCGACGAACCTTTCAGGGCGTGGGCCAGTTTCCGGAACTGGATCGCGTCATTGCCGCGCAAGGCCTCATGCAATTGCCCTGTTTTCTGCCGGAAATCTTCAACAAAAATATCCAGCAGCTCCCACAAAAGCGCCTTATCGTTCTGGATCCTTTCCAAAAATTCCTTTATATCCAGGACTTCCACGTTTATTTCTTCCTTTCTTGTTCAGAGAACGGGTCAAAACTTGCCCGGGATACTCTGACGTTAATAAGAATGGCGAAAATATTGAACAAGGCGATGACGATCGTCAAAGTAGTCATGCAGACCATCATGACCAACGACCAGTCCCTTTTGAATTCGACCCCCATGATCTCGGTGCCGATGTATCCGATGAGCATAAGCGCCAGGGCGATCGTCGCCCCCGCCGCGATGAAAATAAAAAGCGAGAACAGGCAGGATATCAGGACAACGTACAGATTATACAGGGGCACGTTCCCTTTGCTGATCTTGCTGGCGGCGATCCCGATACGCTTCATGAAGACATTCTATCATTATGGGGCCATAACGCAAGGACTCGGCCCATATTTGCTCCCCAAAGTTTTGATCTCTTCTTCCGCCATGCGGATACGGTCATGGATATAGGGATGACTGCGCAAAATAAGCGGAGCGTCAGGGCCTTTGGAATCGGCCTCCAGGATCTTGAACGTTTCGATACTGGCGTCGGGATCGAAACAGGCCAGATGCATATACTTGACCCCCAACCGATCCGCTTCATATTCATCCTTGCGGCCATAGCTGGAGAAAACGATGCTCATGACCGCGTTGGAGCTCAACTGTGTGATCTGCTGGGCGGTCCCGTCACTGATACGGCTGAGAACGATCCTGCTGATCAGGTCATATCCCAGCGCCGCCTGGAATTTCTTGACCGTATGCCGCGCGGCGCAATGTCCGATCTCATGGGCCAACACCGACGCTACCTGGTCGTCGTTCTTAAGCTTTTCCAGCAAACCCGTATAAACGTAAATATTGCCGCCCGGGGTCGTGAAGGCGTTCATCTCGTCTTCTTCGATAAGATAAAAATGGTACTCGTAATCCTTGCGGTCGGAAACTTTGGCAACACGTTCACCGATACGGCGGATCCTGTCGATTTGCGCCGAATTCCTGGAAAGCTTATATTTTTGGATAATGCTTTCGTGCACGCTTTTGCCCATTTCCACTTCGGAGGGCGTGGAGATCAAGATGAATTCTTCGCGGCCCGTGGCGGGGTTATACATTGTGGTGCAGCCTTGCAGAAAAAGACTAAAGACTACAGACCAAAGACTACAGACCAAGAATTTTGGGAATCCGGCTATCCGGGAATCCGGGACTAGAAGATCCGGATCTCCGGGTATCCGGGTCACCGGATGTCCGGTAACTCTATCTTTCAAATTTAACTACCTTCTCCCACCAGGCACTGCTGTCCCATTGCCGGATCTCGCGCCACAACCGCCGGGCGGTTTTCGTCTTTAAATGATCCGGCGCGGTCTTGAAAAATTTCGCGGCCTTAAGATAGCCATGGTCGTAATATTCCTTGGCCTGGAGCAAACACTCGAGGATATCGGCATCCCGGGCGACCAAACTCTCCTTCGTCCGCTGGGCCTCATATTCTTTACGCAGGACCTCCAGCTCTCCTTTGACGGACGGGTCCAGATCCTTGATCTGGTCTTTAAAGACCATTTTTTCCGCTTCCTTAAAATCAATGTAAAAATGCCCCATCTTGTGCAGGTCATTGATGCGCGATTCATGCACGTCGTTGAACAGCGCCATGATCATCACCCTGGAAACGTTCGCCTTCTCCAGGTGCGCGATGTAGTAGGCCATGACGGCGCACCGGAAACAATGTTCGGCCACGCTCTCGGGGTCTTTGATCCCGGCCACCCACCAGCCGCTGCGTTTGATCCTTTTGAGCAGTCCCGCTTCGGCGAAAAGGTTGACGGCGCTCACAACAGATTTATTGTTCTTATTTGGCATTTTTTTTCTGTTTCGCGATCTCATAGCAAAAAATCGTTGTGGCGTGCGCCACGTTAAATGACAAAGTGTTGATCGGCATGGGGATCGTCAACTCCAGGTCCAAATACTTGCGGATGACGTCCCGAATTCCTTTTTGCTCTGACCCGACGACCAGGCCCAAAGGATACGGCAAACTGGTCTCAAACAGGCTTTGCCCGCCATCGACGACGGCCCCGGCGATCGTATATCCGGCCTCTTTGGCCGCCTTGATAGCGTTGTTCAAATTGGCGACCCGGGCGACAGGTATGTAATTGTCCCCACCGGAGGCGACCCGCAGGACGGCCTCGGTGACGCCGACCGAATCATGCGTGGGCAAAACAACGGCGAACCCCGCCAGACAACCCAAACTTCTTATGATCGCGCCCAGGTTCTGGGGATCATTGAGGCTGTCCAAAAAAACAATGGTACGCTTTTTTTCTCTCGCGGTCTCCAACAATTCATCGTAAGGGACGTACGCAAAATCATCGACGTCCACCAGAACGCCCTGGGTATTGCGCGTCCGGCTGATCTTCGCGAACTTCGCGTCCGGAACCGCGAAGACCGGGATCCCGTGCTGCTTGGCCTTTTTGTAGATGTAGGCGGCCTCCGGCAGGCCAGGCTGGATAAAGATCTTGCGGATGCTCTGCGGGTTCGACCGCAAACGTTCCATCACCGGATTTTTACCGAACAGTTTCATCATGACCTCTCTAAAGGGCTATTGCCCCATGATCTTTTGGTTGCGCTCCGAGACTTCCTTATTATATTGATCGTCCAGGGCGGTCTTTTGCTCCAGATATTGCGCGTACGTGATCTCTTTCTCCAAATACTGCTTTTCAAGCGCGTCAAGTTTTTCTTTGTAATTCCCGAAATGCGGGTCCTGGACTATCGTGGAAGGTTTATTGATATAATCGCTTAATTCCCGTTCGCCGGCATAAGTGCATCCGGCCAACACTGATACTAAAAATAACAACATCATCTTCTTGAACATTGTTTCTCTCCTTTAATGAGTACGCAATTTACGGAACGAAGTGAACGTAAATTGCAAGTACGAATTGGACCCTTGACAATTTGGTCAAATTGTCAAGGGTAAATTCCGGCAGCAACTTATGTTCACTATCGTTCCATAAGTTGCGCCGTCATTTACCTTTTGATCCGCAGCCCTAAATAGATAACAGGCTTTAAAATGCTCCACCATCCAACGATGGGGCGCATTTTCGTGTAACCTAATTTCTGCGGCGGATAGATTTTCGTTACCGGAGCCTCTCTGAACTTGTATCTCAGCGTAATGACTTTATACAACAAATAAGGTTCCAGCTCATAATGATCCAGCCAGTCCTGGTCGATATTGATCGCCTTGTTCTTGAATATCGATAATCGAAAGGCCCGAAACCCGTTGGTACTGTCGGTTAAAGTTCTCCCGACAAAAAGCGACAGCAAGGCCGGATGAACGCGGGTCGCCACCTTCCGGTAAAAAGGCATATCTCCGCCGGCCCCGTTGGGACTTAAATAGCGCGAACCCTGAACGAGATCATAGCCTTCCTGAATAATGGGGTCAATGAGCCGGGGAATTTCATCGGGGTTATCCTTATCGTTCCCGGCCATGATCACCAGGACCTCATATCCATGGCTGATGGCGTATTTGATCGCCGTGCGAATCGCGGCGCCGACCCCGCTGCAGTTCTCATGCCGGATCGTTTGCACCCCGCGCGCGGCGAAACTATGGATCATCTGCGTCGTCCCATCGGTCGAGGCATCGTCCACAATCAAATAATCCGCCCGGTCCCGCACGGGACTCTTAAGGAACCGTTCGATCGCGCTCTTTAGCTTAACGTTCTCATTGAAAGCAACGGGACAAACAAGAATCTTATTCATAAGAGTAAGAAGTCACTTCTTACTTTTAATTCATTCTTTGTATACTGTTTCCCGCACGAGCATTTTAAATTCTTATCAAGTTTACGACCGCAGTGGCAAACATATCCTTTGACCGAGGCCGGATTGCCGTACACAACCGTAAAAGGCGCGACATCCTTGGTCACGACACTCCCCGCTCCCACAACCGCGTGAGCCCCGATTCTGGTCCCGCACATAATGACCGCGTTACTGCCGATCGTTGCCCCCTTACCGACGACCGTCTTTTCCAGCACCCAATCTTTTTTTTGGCTGCGCGGATGCCGGTCGTTGATAAACGCCACGTTCGACCCGACAAAAACACCGTCACCGATAATCACTCCGTCAAAGACGGCCACATGGTGCTTGATGGTCACGTTGTCGCCGACGACCGCCCCGCCTTCAACAAAACTGCCGTCACAAATATTGCAGTCGCGGCCGATCACGGCACCGGCCTTGACGTTCGTAAAAGCCCACAAACGGGTGCCTTTGCCGATCTTGGCTTTTTTATCGACCAAAGCTGTCTTGTGTTTGAAATAATTCATCTAAAGCTCCACGCACGCGCCTTGGCGCTCAATAGAAGTTTGCAAGGCGACCAGTGTCTTGACCACATCCAGGCCTTTTCCCGCATCGGCGAGATCCGCGGAAACGTTACGCTCAACACAATCAATAAAATACTGATTCTGGGTCTTAAGCGGTTCGCTCAGATCGATCTTGGGAATCGTGATCCCGCCCTCCTTGGACAACAGCCTGAATTCTCCGTACGTCAGATAATACGCGCTGGATTTTTCGACGTGCTTGTCATAGAGCTTTATCGGGCCAACGTCGTCCAGGTCATCCCACGTGACCATCTTTTTTTCACCGACAATGGTGATCTGCCGCACCTTTTTGGGATCGATCCAACTGACATGAACGTGAGCGGCCGTGTTGCCCGGGTATTCTAAAGTGCCAAAGACCAGGTCATCGCGCTCGGTGCCCAGGCATTTTTGTCCGCGCGCCGAAACGTTCACTGGCGAGCTGTCAAAGAGATAATTAAAAATGGAAATATCATGGGGCGCCAAGTCCCACAGGGCGCTGACATCATAGCGAAACGGCCCAAGATTGGTCCTCGTTGAGTGAGCGTAATGAACACGGCCGAGTTCGCCCGAACGGACATATTCTTTCAACTGTTTGATCCCCGCGTTAAATAAAAATACGTGCCCGACCATGAGGATCTTTTTCTTTTGCGCGGCCAGTTTTTGGAGGTGCGCGCATTCTTCCGTCTTCAGGGCCAACGGTTTTTCGCAAAAAACATGTTTGTCGTGCTCCAGGGCTTCCTTGGCGAAATTAAAATGCGTATTGGTGGGCGACGCGATACAGACGGCATGAATATCCGGATTTTTCAGGATATCTTTATAGTCCGTCGTTGTTTGTACGCGTGGAAAGTTTTCTTTGATCGTTTTCAGGCGTGGCGCGCTTAAATCAGCGCACATGACGGCGCGCGAATTGGGCAATTGCGAGAAGATACGGATATGGTTGGGACCCCACTGGCCGCACCCGATGACACCGATATTAATCAATGTTGAACTCCATTAAACTGTAGGGGACGCATATATGCGTCCCCTACTTCGGACGCTTGATGCCCAGGATCTTGTATTTCAGCGTGCCTGCCGGGACTTTAATTTGCGTCTCTTCACCA
>CAYIMR010000034.1:0-7917 GCA_964364455.1 uncultured Planctomycetales bacterium
GTCGCGACGGCCGCTTCGCCGTAACCTTTGGTCCCGTCGGCAAGAGTCAAAACGAACAACAAATTATCTAACGTATCGTGACTACCCAAAGCCGTGCGAAAAGGTTGAATGAGCGGCGCTTGCAGTGGCAGGACTTGGATTTTATGAATAAACCATGGGCTAACAGTCATCAGTTGCCAGTGATCAGTATCCAGTTTTTAAAAGCCGCGCGGCATTAAGGCGGCCAAGGAGTGAACCTCGTTTTGAGCCCTCGCCGAGGCTTAAATCAGAAACGACCACGCGGTTTAACACGAACGCCTTATCTCCAGGTTCGGGCTCCCGATAAGCCCACACACTATGGATCGCGTACGGCCGGCCGTCGATGGTTCCCAGATACAATAAAATGTGTCCCTTCATTCCTAAAATCGTAATCCCGCCGACGGCAAAATCCGTCAGGACGAGCGTTTTATCCGCGCCGGGCGCGCCGGCTTCCCATTCGATCAGTCGCGTGCCGACCTGGATCTGATTTTTGGAATCCCGCGGCAATTCGATCCCGACGGTCGCGAAAACTTCCTGCAAAAAACGGGAACAATCCTGGCCGCCGTACATCCCGCCCCAGCCATAAGGCTGGTTAAGCATCTTGAAGGCCTGCAGCAAAATCTGACGCGGTGTGTACGGCAAATATCCCTCGTGGATTTGCTCGGCGGCGATAAAGCCCGGCACCAGCTCAACATTACCATCACCCTGGCGCCGCGGCAGTGTAACCTCCGCGAAGTCCCCGTTGAAACGCATCAAAGGCAGGCGCGCGCCCATCTGCGGCGATCCTGCGAAGTCGGTCATCGCTCGGTCAAGATAAATGTCTCCCTTCGGGACAGTCACGACGACAAACGGCGTTGACCAGAAAGGGTTGACCTGATCTTCCGTCGCGACCGCGACGTTTTTCGCCTTCACCCAGCCGGCGCTCGAAGAAGATTCCGCCCAAAGCCATTTCCCATCCAGACTGCGATGTAAAACCACAACCGGCGTGCCGATATCGAGCGCGCTATTTTGCAATTCATCGAAATCAACGTCGTAGGCCTGCGCGTACAATCCTTCTCCCATCGGCAGGAACCGCTGGTCGGCGTACCCGGTGATCAAACCGTATTGGCGAGGAATTTCGGAAGAAATCGCATCGGAGTTCATCGCCTGCCGCGCGCCAGACCAATACGCGGGCGAAGGCTTTTTGCCGTCAAGCGATTTCAATCCACGCGCCTGTAAATCATCCAGAGTCTTGCGCAGCGTCGCGCGCAACTCCTCGCCAGACATAACGGAAGGCCGCGCGGACAGATCTTTGGTGAGCTTCAATTCCTCACGGATCTTCTGATTAAAACGAGTGACCTCTTCGGAAGATAAAATGACCGCGTCGGAGTCAGGATGCCGGCTGACCCAGAACCCGGCGGTTCGCATTTCGGAAGTTGTATGAGGGAGCAAACTCAGGGGGGAATACAAAACAGCGCCGCGGCTGTGCGCGCAGCCGTATCCTGCGAACACCAGCACGACAACCAAATATAGTGATAGCCGATTCTTTCTTCGCATCGTCTACACTATATCAAATGCCTACACAACAGGACAGCGGATTATGATTTTTTCGCTCACAAGAAAGGGGACAGGTTCTAGAACCTGTCCCCTTTCTTCAGATTTTACTTCTTTTTTGAATGAAAATTTTGCCGAAGGAAGGGAAGCAGGCACCATTTTTATTAAGCAAGACAGCATACCCCATCCTTGTCTTCTTTTTTTGCCTGGTATAGGGCCTGATCGGTCTTCAGAATGAAGTCGTGCACATTAATATTTTTACGGCACGTCGCGATACCCATGCTTATGGTTATCGTTCTCTTTAACCTTAAACCTGAAACAGCATTCTTGATCTTTTCCGCGATAACCTTTACTTGCAATATGTTTGTCTCGGGCAAGATGACCATAAATTCGTCCCCCGCGTACCGGCAGACAATGTCTACCACTCGCAAGTTTTCTTTGACCGCTCGGCTGATCTCTTTAAGCAGTTGGTCGCCTTCCAGATGCCCATAAACGTCATTATATGATTTTAAATCATCGACATCGAACATCAAAAGACATAACGGGTTACCATGCCGATTAGAACGTTCGATCTCATGCCTTAAAGTCCGCATAAAATAACGATGATTATAAAGCCCGGTCAAAGGATCGGTGATGGAAAGATGTTCTAACTCTCGGCAATAATTGGCATTCTCAATGGCGATGGCGGCCTGCTGGATGATCATGGAAATGACCTTTAGGTCCGTTTGCGTAAAGATATCTTCTCCGTTAAGGCCCTTATCGCTCGCGTTGAAAACGCCGACGATTTTATCATGTAACTTTATGGGAACACTTAAGAAAGACTTACTTTTATAAGGAGAGCTGTTTTTTCTTGCGATAGTGGGTTCGACTTCAATATCCGTCACCAGAAAATGGTTACCGTCCCGGGCAACCAACCCGGCAATGGACTCTCCGAGTTTTATTCTGGTATTGATGATGATATCTTCGTCTAACCCTTTTGCCCCTTTTATCAAAAGTTCCTGTGTCTGCGTATCTAAAATCATCAAAGAGCAGCGTTGGGCCCCTAATATCTGGGTTGCTTTCTCGATAATAAAATCAATGAGGTGATGCAATTCGAGGATCGCGCTGATCCGCTGGTCGATATCCAGGACCTGTTCGATCTTCTCTTCTTCGACCCGTGAACTTTCATACAATTTTTTAAGCTCATCTTCCGCCTTTTTGCGGACGGTTATATCAACTCCTGACACAAGGATGCTGTGAGGCTTTTCCCCCTCTTGGAATAAAAGCTGGGTAGATGAAAATAATACCGTCTTGATTGACCCGTCCTTGGCATAAATACCGATCTCAGGTTTAGCGGGGTCTTCTCCTTCAAAACATCTCTCAAATTGAACCAAGAAATTATTTCTTTGATCCTCAACGATAAAATTGACTACCGGCTGACCGACAATTTCACTCTTTAAATAATTCAAGTTTGTAAGGAACGCCTTATTAGCGTTCTCTATTTTGCCATCAGCCCTGATAACCATACTAAAGGCGAGATTTCTTTCAAAAAGCAGATTATCCCGCTCTTCAATGTTTTTAAGCTGCAGGTGCAACGAAGACAGTTCACTGGAAAGCTGGCCGTTTGTTTTCACTTGAGTATCTTGCATGCTTTTATCCTACTGCTACCCCGCCCGGGTGGTCTAACCTGATCAAACCGCAATTTTATTTTTCTTGAATCTTGATCCTAGTAACCCTAATCCTAAAAGCGCCAGGGTTGCGGGTTCCGGAACTGCTGTGGAATTACCGGAAGCCGGGACAACTCCGCCATTTTCATCAAATTCAAGGCCGCCGCTCAAACTACGGCTGATGCCCTCATCGCAGATAGCGGAGATGTCGTTGGTATCCATCGTCACCGCGCCAGTTAACGCGAAGGCCCTGCCACACACAATGTCTGCGCCGGTAGTCAGAGTAACGCTTTGATCCGCGAGAATATTCCCTAGGAACGAAGTACTTGTCCCGAGAGTCGCGGAACTGCCGACCTGCCAGAACAGGCCATTATTTGAACCTGGATTGATCAACGCCACCGACGAAGAGGAGGCGGTTGTGAGCGTGCTCCCGATCTGAAAAACCCAGAACGCGTTATCCAGGCCCTGGGCATCGAGAGTGAGCGCCCCCGTCAACTGAGCCGACGAGTCAAAATGATAGACGCCCGAGGTGAGCGGCGTGAGAAAGGTGCCCAGATCCACACCGGTCAAGTCGCTCGTGAACGGCATATTTTGCAGACTAGTCCACGCCGCGGTGGCATCGGTCCAAGCCTGCAGCGACACCCCACCGGGTCCGTATATCGTTCCATTGACGATCCCCGGCGGGAAGCCAACGATCGCGCTTCCTGGGTTAACACCCAAGTCTCCCGTGACGACGCTCGAGCCGGTATTGGTCACCGTAGAGCTGCCCAGGACCGCGAAATTCTCCGCCGTACCTAGAATGATGGCAAACCCCGGGGTGGGACTATAAAGAAAAACGGTTAATGCCACGATTGCCGAAATGATCGAATATTTGCGTCTCATTTCAAACCTCCTTTAAAATTTTCTGATTCTTACGAAAGATTTATACGGCCCGCGATCTTCCAAAAACAAATACGAGAGCCGATAAAATCAAAAAAACAAAGAACAAAATTTTAGCGATCTCAACGGCCGAACCCGCGATCCCGCCAAACCCCAACAGCGCCGCGACAATGGCAATAATAAAGAATGTAACCGCGTAATGTAACATGTGTGCCTCCTTTCTTTAAAAAACTAAACTGGATCTTTTAAATACTTAACCACCAAAAATGATCCGGAACAACCCGCCGATAACAATGAACGGCAAAGCAATGACGTAACCGATCGCGTGGAACGTAGAACTTATGATTCCCGGGCGTTTGGCCTTTGTTTCAGTTTCTGTTTCCGTGGTTGTGGTGGTAGTTTCACTTTGCTGATCGCTGGATACTTCAGCCGGTTCATTGGATGTTACTGTTGTTTCTGTTGTGGTTGTCTTACGCGTAGTCGCGCAACCCAGCCCCAGAGAAACAAACAACATGATGAGGCCTAAATAAACACCGTTTTTCGCGCCCGTGCGCCAACATTTTAATTTTTGCGGCCAATTTTGCATCTTAACCTCCTTAAATGATTTTTGTAAAAACCCATTGCTCCTACTTTCAAAACCTTCTCCTGACTGCATAATGATATTCTAGGGGATGGCAATACTTAATCAATTGTACCGAGGTATAATGTCAAATTTTTTGGGATGAGCTATGTCATAGCTCGAATTGTCCCCGGGACAGGGACCGTTTCAAAGACCGGCACGGGGACAGGGGCAACTTTGCTTTTTTCAGGAACTAAGATCTCAGGATATTGTTTTGATTCTTGCGGCATCGGGCGTTGTAAAAATCGTAAAGCCGCAAAGCGTAGATCCGTTGGCGTTACATACGTTTGCTTTCTCTGTCTTGGAATGATGTCAATGGGAAGCAAGGCAAAACCATGGGTTTCCTCCGGGCCAGGTCCGGCGTGGGAGCCATTCTCAACGGGGAAGGTCATGGGTTTAGCCCCAGGCTTAAATCCCATAAAAGTAAAATCCCCCGCGTTGGGATGATGGCATATACGGACCAAGTCTTCCGTTACCTGCATTAAAAAGGGATGGTCCTCTCCCAAAATTTTCTTAGCATCTTGCGGCAGAGTAAATTCCCCTTCTTCGGTCCAAACACGGACTTGGCCATGTTCTTCCGGCAACATCACAGCGGGAATCTTAGCCTTAGCGACTAATTCCCGCGCGAACCGGTGTTTCTCTTCTTGACTCATCTCTCGCGGCAAATAAATATTTCCTGTCGGACCAATGGCCGTAACAACGAGTTTCTTCTCTAAAAAAATGTCCTGAACAAAATTTGACTGACTAAAAACTCTTTCAGTTAAAGAACGCCCCAGAAAACGAGCGCGTTGCAACTGTTCTCCATTTTTATCAAAAGGATGGAAAAAATCGGCCGTCGCGTCAAATTCTTTAAAAATTTCAGCCACAGCCTCTTGAACGCTCCGATTATATTTAACCGCGTAGGAAACCGTGTCTTCCTGCCCATGGTCCGAGTAGATCCAGACATCGTAACGGCGATGGGGAGAGTGCACGGCCTTGCGATAAATCTTTTCAATGGCGCGATCAATCCCCCGTAACGACCAATGGGCCGATGGCGAGGACGGACCGCGGTTATGGGCAAGTTCGTCATAACCCAAAAGATTCAAATGAATGACCGGTAATCCGCGCGCGATATCGATTTTCGCTCCCAGCGTCACCAACTCCCGCAAAAGAACACAGATCAGGGCGCGAAGATAAATAAACTTCAATTCTTTCTTAAAGTTCTCCCCCTTTAGAATTCCCCGTCCGAAGTCAACGATCCCCAGCGTGATCTCCCACAGGGTCAGCGCAAACATCCGCACAAAAGACGGAAAATGGGTTAACGCGAAAAGAACAAAATTAATGGGATTGACCTCCTTCCAAATTTTGCTCCATCCTAAAGAAGCGGCGCAAAAATGCGATTCTTGCGCGCCGCCCGAATAAATATTCGAATACGAACTCCCTCCCTCTAAAAGCCCCTGCCCTTGTCCCGCCAGTCGTCGTTCGATCTCGATGGCCGCTTCGCTGTCATACATGCGGAAAAGTTTACCGCTTTCCCGGTCCCGAAACGCGAAGGCCGGAACAATTTGTTTAATACCGTAAAATAATTCACCCTGAACTGATGGGGTGCTTGATGGTAAACCGGGGCAATGAGGATAAAGCCGGTAATATTTCTTTTGAGAAAGACCTTTGAGAAAAGGCATTTTCTTATTAGCAAAAGCCTTGTTAAGCTGCGGCTCCGAAAAACCGTCGATCTGTATCAGCACAAGCCCTGGCTCTGTCTCTGCCCCTTCGGCCCGGGGAAGACGTAAAAGCCTCGCCGACCATTCACTTAAAGATAGCAGTCGAGGAATCTGGAGAAACAAACCTTTAGTTCTTTTTCCTACCGGTTTTTTTGAACCTGTCGTATCAGCTATGGCCGCACCACCAGATTGCATCATGTTCTTGAACATATCCCACTCATTTCTGAGACGACCCACAAGAACATCCCAGGTGCTATTTTTTCGATCAGGCGAGACATATTCTCTGATCTTAACCTCTTGATAAACCTTAAGCATCCGGTTAGCGCAAAGATCAACGGCAAATTCTTTTGTCGCCGCTTGGGCATTTTTCTTCATCCGCTCAAATTCACTGGCGGGCTGTTTAAGGCACCACGAGAGCGCTTCTAAAAAAGTTGTTTTGGTTTTCGCCAAAAATTAGCCTCCCGTTGTAACCATCTTTAACAACTTCACGCACGCCGGGAGCATCAACCGCCACGACCGGAACACCGGCGGCCATCGCTTCAACCAGAACGATCCCCTGCGTCTCACTTAAAGAAGCAAAAGCAAAAACATTCATCGCATGATAACAATCGACCAGATCCTGCCCCTTTAGTACGCCGGCTAAATGCAGTCGTTTTCTGGCTCCTTGCCCGTCAAAGATCTTTTTGATCTGGTCCTTAAGCGGCCCGTCGCCACCTACCAAAAAATGCACTTTCGGATCTTTTTTTAAATAAGCCGCAACACTGCGGCTTAAGAATTCCAAATTTTTCTCTAAAGCCAAGCGGCCAATAGAACCGATAACGACAGCATTTAAAGGAATGCCCAAACGTTTACGAATAACGTTGCCATCTCCTTTGGAGAATCTTTGCAGATCTACACCCGTTGGGACCACTTCCATCGGTGTCTTAACGCCGCGTTCTAAAAGTATGGCGCGGACACTTTCGCTGGGGACGATCACCTGGTTACTCAAATTCGCGTAACCGGTAAAAAGTTCGATGATAAATCGCTTGGTCCCTTCATTTTGGACCGGCAGATAATGCATGTGCTGTTCAAACATCGTATGATAAGTAAATACCAGCGGAATACGAAATTGACTGCTGAGGCGTAAAGCAATATCTCCCATCCAAAAAGGATGGTGGCAATGGATAATATCCGGCATAAAATTTTTCATAAGTTCCGGCAAAAGGCCCGACATCGGCAAGGCGATCGAAAAATCCAAATGATTAAAGTTCTGGATGGCACGCAAGCGTATCACGCCCACTTCATCGGGGGGCGCGCCTTCACATTCCGGGGCGACGATAAAAACTTCATGACCCAATTTTTCAAACTCAAGCGTGAAGGAGCGAATGGATTCCTCTATTCCTCCAACCATGGGTGCATAGGTGTTTGTCATCATAAGAATCTTCATTATTTATCCTTCTTCTGCACTGATCGTTAATAGTGTCATGGGGAGTGACTGCATACTATGGTAAACCCAAGCAGTTCCTCCACCATTGATACAAGC
>CAYIMR010000035.1:0-7744 GCA_964364455.1 uncultured Planctomycetales bacterium
ATCGGTCTTTTATTGGGGCTGGCGGGGATGATCTTTGTCGCCAGCGGCAATGCCGCGGCGGAGGCGGGCGGCGTGGACGCCTTGCTGCCGGATGCCATGAAGGGAGCCACCTTCGTGGGGACGGAGACCTGCGCGAGCTGTCACGAGAAGCAGGATGACGAATTCAGGCTTTCGACCCATGCGCGGATCGCCGTAGAAGGCGAGACCGAGGGGGTGGCCAAGGGCTGCGAGATGTGCCACGGTCCGGGGAGTATTCACGCCGAGAATGGCGGCGGCCGGGGGACGATGATTAACCCTCGAAAAACTCCGGAGATTTGTTTTACCTGCCATATGGACAAAAAAATGGAGTTCCGGCTTCCCTACCGCCATCCGGTCCTCGAAGGCCACATGAGCTGCGCCGATTGTCATAACCTCCACGGCGTTGACGCGAGGCCATGGACGGCGACGAGCATGGACGACGCGAATGAAGTTTGTTTCAAATGCCATAAAGACCAGCGCGGTCCTTTTGTCTGGGAACATGAGGCCTTGCGCGACGGGTGTACAACCTGCCATAAGGTGCACGGTTCGATCACGGACAAGATGCTGGTTGCCCGGGATGCCAATTTGTGCCTGCGTTGCCATATCCAGACCGATTTCCCCGTCATAGGCGACAGAAATCATGGTACAAATTTGACCCAGGGGACATGCTGGAGCGCCGGCGGGTGTCATACGGCGGTTCATGGCTCATATTATGAACGGTATTTCCGTGAGTAATCAAGGAGGTAAACAATGAAAAAATATTTTCTAAAAATCATTAATCCGTTGATGGCAACGATCTTTGCGCTTGGCCTTATTGGCGCGCAGAAACCGGCCTTTGCCGACGACATCTCAGCCGACGGGTGGAGCACCTTTGAGCTGACGCCGTTTCGGTCCATCTCCATCAAGGGCGACGCGGCGAAATTCCGCGCCCTCAACTGGATGAACGACGGCACGACCGGCGGCATCAAGGCGATGGGCTTTGACGGCGAGGTGGGCAAGGACGTGCAGGTATCCTTTGACGGCCATGCCATTCCGGGAGATAACGACTTCGGCGCCGGCTTTAAGTTGACCAGGAAAAACGGCGGTTATATCACGATGGATTACGGCAATTTCCGCAAGTGGTATGACGTCTATGGAGGTTTTTATTCCAATTTCACGGGTTCATCATCCATCAGCAAATTATCGGTCGACCCTGAGATGGATATGGGGCATTTCTTCTTTGAGATCGGGAGTAATTCCAATATCCTGGAAAACGCGCCGGGGGTGAGTTTAAGTTACAACCGGGATACCAAGGAAGGGATAAAAAATAAATTATCGTGGGGCAGCGTTGTCCAGGGTGTTACGCGCAAAATACTTCCTTCCTGGGAGGAACAAAGTTTAGCAACAGACACACTTGCCTTAACCGGAAATACGGACGTGGCTGGCTTTAGCCTGAAAGGTCAACAGCTGGCGGAATTTTCATCCGGTCGTATATTTTCCGAGGATAGCACGAGCACAGGCAGTCCTCCGCCGACCTCGTTCCAGAGCCATGCGAAAGAACCCCAAACCAAACGTCTGGTTTCGTCTCTTAAGGCCGACCGCTGGATTGTTGATGACAAAACATACCTGTCTTTCGGCTATCAGTTCCAGCATTTACGTAACGACATGGCTGATACCGTACGCGTCTATAATGCCGCAGGCACGACTACCTCGAGCGGCAACAATCGCGTCGTGGATGCCCAGGCCAGCCGGGATTCCCATACATGGGTTCAGCATTTTGTTACAGACCTGACGCCTCATTTGAATTTCATCACTAAATTTAAAGAGGAAGTTGTCGCTCAAACCGGCACCGGGTTCGCACAAGGTTATTCCGGCGGCTCCAACCGGACATTGGAATCCGAGAACCAGATCATGCGCACCGGGGAAGCCATTTCCCTGCGCTACAGCGGACTGCCGAAAACCAGCCTGTATACGGATTGGGATTTCCAGCAGACGCGCAACTGGATTTCGAAGATCAGGGCGGGCAGCAGCTATTATGAGAACCTGGACAGAAACCCGCAGACAACAGGGACGGTCGGTGTCCGTTATGTCCCTAACAGCAAGTTTAATATGACTTCACAGTTCAGGAGTAAATCCGATCACAATACTTATAACACATTTACCAACAATGACACAGGTATAACTATTTCCAGAGTTCGCACGGAATCAGATGAATGGAACAGCCGTTTGACATGGAAACCGGCCAAATGGTTACAAAATTCTTTCCGTTTACAGTTGTTGGATACTGTTTATCGTGTCCAGACCTCGCCGCAGTACGTCGTGGATAACGACTGGATAAAAAGCAACGGAAATTCACGGATTTATACCTACGATGTTTCTGTGCAGCCCTGGGATGAATGGATGTTTAATTTAGGAGCCTCGTTGAATAAATTCAAAGTTTCCACGCCGGCATCGCAGACGGCCGTCAGCGGCGGAGGGATCCCTGTCTTTGTCGCCGATGTTTACACATTGCTTTTTTCAACCAGCTATGCGCCTAAAGAGAACTTCAGTCTTTTTAGCAGTGCCCAATATTCGCGGGCCAACGATTTTAACTCTCAGGGGTTCTCCGGCATACCTTACGGGGTAAACAATGAACGCTATGATATTAGTTTGGGGATGAAGTGGTCTCCCAGGAAGGACCTTACGTTGTCGCCCCGTTACGGGTATTATTCCTACCGGGCTAATCCAAATGATAATCTATCGATGGATTACGGCAATTACAGCGCGCATGTCGCGTGGCTTGACTTAACCTATGATTGGTTTTAAAGAGAAGAGACATCAGAAAAAACGATGCCCTTGACGGTTTGAAGGGTGTCGTTTTTTTTAGGCGCTGAAATTTAGAGATATATGGATCAACGCGAATCTTCTCAAGACAAAAAGCCCCGTTCAAAATTTTCCCTGTTCTTTTACAATCCGGTCACTTATACCGGGGTTTGCCTGACTCTTCTGATTTTTTTCGCGGAGTGTTTTCTTTTCGGCGTCGATTTTATCAACCCCTACTCCAACGTCTATCTGGGGTTGTTTACCTACACGGTCCTTCCGCCGTTTCTTATTTTTGGGATCGTTTTGATCATTGTGGGGGCGCTACGCAAGCGCAACCGCGTTCGCAAGGGGCTTGCCGAAGCGCAGCCCAAACCGTTTTTTTTCGACCCTTCGGTCCCCCAGCATCGTAATGCCGTTCTTGTTTTCCTGGTCGGCGGGACGATTTTGGTCGCGATGACGGCCATCGGTTCGTACAAGGCTTTTCATTACACCGAATCGGTGCAGTTTTGCGGGACGACCTGTCACACGGTCATGTCGCCGGAGTACACGCGCTACACCCGGTCGCCGCACGCGCGGGTCAAATGCGTGGAATGCCACATCGGCGCCGGCGCCGACTGGTACGTGCGCTCGAAATTATCCGGCGTGCGCCAGATTTTCAAGACAATCGGCAACACGTTCCCCAGGCCGATCCCCTCACCGGTGCATAACCTGCGTCCGGCCAAGGAGACCTGCGAGCACTGCCACTGGCCGGAGAAATTTTATAGTTCCTTCGAATTGAAACAGCACTACTTTTTGACCGAAGGAGAACACCCCTCCTGGATGACCCGGATGCTGATCCAGGTCGGCAGTGAGGAGAAGGACAACAGAGGCATCCACGCCCACATGTATCAGGACAACGATATTTATTACGTGGCTGACGACGAAAAACGCCAGCAGATTTCCTGGGTCAGGAGCGTGGATAAACAGGGCAAGGAAACCGTCTATACAACGGAGGGTTCTCCCTACAAGGATCAAGAGCCGCCGGCGGCGCTTGTGCGCAAGATGGACTGCATCGACTGCCACAACCGTCCGACCCACCGGTTTCTTCCTCCGTATAAACTGATTAACGAGGCGCTGGCGGCCGGGCGTATGGACGCGGCTTTGCCTTCGATCAAGGAAAAAGCCCTGGAGGTCCTCTCGGCGCGCTACGCCACCGGTGAAGAGGCGGAAGAGAAGATCCGCCGGACCATCACGGATTTTTACCGCGGGGAATTCGCTGATGCGTACCCGGAACACGCGCAGCGCGTGACGCGGGCCGCGGATGAACTCGTCGTTCTTTTCCAGAATTCCTCCTTTCCTGAAATGCGCGCCCGGTGGGACACCCATCCGGACAACATCGGTCACATGACCTCCCCGGGGTGTTTCCGCTGTCACGACGGCGCCCATACCTCCGACGGGGAGAAGACGATTACCCGCGACTGCGCGGTCTGCCACACCATTATCGAGCAGGGGCCGCCCGGTGCCATTGAAAAAAGTACGGACGGCCTGCCGTTTCGTCATCCGGTGGATATCGGCGATATGTGGCAGGAGATGAACTGTCACGAATGCCATACGGGAGGAGCTTATTGATGCGTAAAGCGAAATTTTTATTCTGGTTGTTTTTGGGAGTTGGTTTGACCGCCCCGGCCTGCGCGCAGGACATCAAGAACAATAATTGTATCGTCTGCCACGCCGACCAGTGGGAACAGATGAAAGGAAGTATCCACGCCCGGCACCAGATCACCTGCGACCGCTGTCATGGCGGGGATCCCGCCAAGGAGGACATGGACGAGGCGAAGGCCCCGGGCACCAATTTTATCGGCGTTCCCACCAAGCAGCAAATCGCCCAGAAGTGCGGCGAATGCCACGCGGACGTGGAGGCGATGAATTTCTACGGACTGCCCACGGACCAGCTGGCGCGCTACAAGACCAGCGCCCACGGGAAACTGCTCTTTGAGCGCGGCGACGAGCGCGGCGCCGTCTGCAGTGATTGCCACGGCTACCATGACGTCGTCGCCGTCACGGACCCGGAGAGTCCCGTCTATCCTTTAAACCTGCCCGGGACATGCAATCGTTGCCACGGCGACAAGGCCGTGATGGCGCCGTATAAACATCCCACGGACATTTTTGAGAAATATAAAAAGAGCGTCCACGGGGTGGCTTTGTTTGAAAAAGGGGATTTGAGCGTGGCGAACTGCGCGAAGTGCCACGGCAGTCACGGCGCTATGCCGCCGGGTGTCAAAGAGATCGGGAACACCTGCGGCAAATGCCATGTGAACGAAAAGAAGTATTTCCTGCAAGGCCCTCACGCGCAGGCGTCCCAGGACGGATATTTTTCCGAATGCGCTTCCTGCCACGATTACCACGACATCCAGCGCCCCGATACGAATTTGTATAACACGGCTTGTTTGAATTGTCACAGCGAGGGCGATGAGGCCTTTAAACGCGGCCAGAAGATCAAGGAGATGATCGATTCGTCCCACAACGCCCTGGCCGCGGCCGAGCAGACCGTTAAACAGGCGGCGATGGAGGGTATCTTTGTGGATGAAGAGGCCGCTTCCCTGCAAGAGGTCAAAACTAATGTCATTGAGATGGCCCCGCTCCAGCATTCACTTTCGGCCGCCAAAATAGCGGAACTCCACGACAACGCGGTCTCCCTGACGGACGGGATCAAAAATGGAATTCAGGGAAAACGGCGATCTTTGAAATGGCGTAAAATCGCCCTCGTCCCGCTCTGGATTTTTATCTTTTTGATGGTCGTTGTTTTGCAGATGAAATATAATGAATTAAAAGGAAAGAAAGATGAGTGAGAAGCGGATAACCCGCCGGGATTTTCTTGACGTGATTATCAAAGGAGGCCTGCTGGCCACCCTCGCGGGGATGGTCCTGCCCGCGTTGAGCTACATCTGGCCCGTGACGCGCCGCGGCCCGGCTGGAGGCCTGCAGGAGGTCGGCAAACTCGACGATATCCCGGTCTGGGGATCCAAAAAAGTCACGCTGGGTGGAAGCGCGCTGATCCTTTTGCGCACCCCCAATGAGGTCAAGGCCTTTTCCGCCATCTGCACGCATCTGGGGTGCATCGTGGATTGGGACGATCAAAAGCGGCATATCCTGTGCCCGTGTCACGCCGGGATTTTTGACGTGAACGGCCGGGTCGTTTCCGGGCCGCCGCCCAAACCGTTGCCGGAACACGCGGTCAAAGTGATCGACGGGAAAATCTTCGTCACTGTATAAAAATGCGTAATTATATCAAACAATGGTTTGCCCAGCGTTTCGATCTGGAAGGGATGAACAAACCCCTTCAAAAGCAGCTCCACAAGCCCTTACCCAAACACATCAGCTGGTTCCATACCCTGGGGAGCATGTCGCTGTTTTTGTTTATCAGCCAGGTCCTGACGGGGATCCTCCTTCTGGTCTATTACCGCCCGACGGTGGGGGAGGCCTTTGAAAGCGTGAAATTTATTATGACCACCGCCCACGCCGGGTGGCTGTACCGCCAGGTCCACGCGTGGGGGGCCAATCTCATGATTTTGGTGGTTTTTCTGCATATGTTACGCACCTTCCTGACGGGGTCGTTTAAAAAGCCGCGCGAGCTGACTTGGGTGATCGGGGTCGTTATTTTTATCCTGACGCTGGTCTTCGGGTTTACCGGATATCTTCTGCCCTGGAACCAGCTGGCGTATTGGGCCACGACCGTGGGCACCGAGATCGCCGGCGCCGTCCCGGGGATCGGGGAGTTCACCAAAACGCTTTTGCGCGGCGGCAGCGGGGTCGGCGCTGAGACGTTGTCCCGTTTCTTTGTGATCCACGTGATCGTTTTGCCGTGGTTGCTTTTTTTCATCGTGGCCATCCATCTTTTTCTGGTGCGTTACCAGGGCATCGCCACGATGGACCGCGTCGGCGAGGAAAAACAGCCCAGGGAAGGGGAAGGGATCCCGTTTTTCCCGCACCACGTTTTAAAAGAGGGGGTTGTGTTCTTTATCCTGCTGGGGCTGTTGATCACCTTGTCGATCATGGCCCCGTTTGAATTGGGAGAAAAGGCGGACCCTTTAAGCACGCCTCACGCCATCAAGCCCGAATGGTATTTTCTGCCGATGTACCAGGTGATCAAATATTTCCCCAAACTGATCGGGATCTTTGTCACGGGCCTCGCGCCGCTGCTTCTTTTGCTCTGGCCGTTTCTGGACAGGAGCAGGGAAAAGCGGCTTTTCAAGCGCCCCGTTTCACTGACGATCGGGATATTGACGATCTCCTCTTTATTGTTCTTCGGGGCATTGGGACATTTATCGGAAGGGAAACACACCTTTTTCGGCAAGACCTACGAATTTGATATCTACGGCCGCCCGCGTCCGCTAACCGTACATCTTCAGGAATAGGGCCAATCCCCGCCTCACCACCAGGCTTTACCCGATGCCTTTTGGCTTTAGTCGAAACACGAAGGCATACCGCCAGCACGCCCAGTACCACGGCACGTAAGGCAGCGCCAGGTACAAAAGCGTCAAGACACATACCCATGGATCATTTTGGTAAAGAGAAACGAGGACATTTTTCGCGTAGGAATTCCCCGTGACATCGAGGATGACCCGCAGGACGAGCATGACCTTCCAGAACCAGCGTGGCCCCAGCGGCCGTTCGAAAATGTACAGGGCCAGGGGAAGCCAGTGGAAGACATTAATGGCGATGTGCAGGATGGCGAGGATATAAACAATGGGAAGCTCCGGATTGAAGGCGTAGATGACCTGAAGGTACAGATGCTCGGGCGCATCCGGCGTGAAAATGCTGTACGCCCGGCCCGCGGTCAGAAGAATCGCGTAGGCGAAATAAATTTCCCATGCTCGTACCCCGACAGTTTTGTTTTTGTATGGTGATTTCCTTAAATTTAGAGGAATCAACATACAAAAACGATTTTGTCGGGGTACTCGTCGGA
>CAYIMR010000036.1:0-2429 GCA_964364455.1 uncultured Planctomycetales bacterium
AGAAGAAGGAGGAAACGAAATTGGTTTTGTTGAAGGCAAGAAAAACTGAAGTGATTGAAGGTTTTAAAACACATTCCAAGGACACGGGCTCTCCGTCCATTCAGGCCGCGTTGTTGACCGAGAAAATTAACTACCTGACAGAACACCTCAAAGTTCACAAGAAGGATGTTCATTCCCGTCGAGGTCTTTTGCTGATGATCGGAAAAAGACGCCGTCTTTTGGCCTACCTCCAGAAAAATGACCTTCAGAAATATCAAGAAACAATCTCAAAATTGAACCTGCGTAAGTGAGGCTCCATTGATGACTAAGACAGGACGTATTGAAGTTCCTTTCGGGGGACAGAATCTAATTATTGAAACCGGCAAACTAGCCAAACAGGCTAATGGGGCCGTGACGGTCGCGTGTGGCGGGACGGTTGTTCTGGTGACGGTGTGTATGTCCAAGAAACCGAGGGAAGGTGTGGACTTTTTTCCTCTAATGGTTGAATATCAGGAAAAAACGTATTCGGCTGGACGTATCCCGGGCGGATTTTTCAAACGCGAAGGGCGCCCAACGCAAAAAGAGATATTGACGTCAAGGCTGATCGATCGGCCTTTACGTCCGTTGTTCCCTGAAGGGTTTTACAATGAGGTCCAGATCACAGCGACGGTCTTAAGCAGCGACGGGGAGAACGATCCTGACATTCTCGCCATTGTCGGCGCTTCGCTGGCCGCGCACATCTCCGATATCCCTTTTGATGGACCCGTAGGGGCGGTTCGCGTGGGGTGCATCAACGGTGAATTCGTGCTCAACCCTACCTACGCGCAGCGCGAAGAAAGTGAATTCGATCTGGTGGTTGCCGGGCTTAAAGAGGGCGTTGTCATGATGGAAGGCGCGGCCAACGAAGTCCCCGAGGCGAAGATCATGGAAGCCATCCGTTATGGTTTTGACCATCTTCAGCCTATTCTCAAAATTCAGAATGATTTCCGTAAACAGGTCGGGATAGAAAAGGTTGACGTTGTTTTGTTCAAATCCTCCGAGGAGCTTAAACAGAAAATCGCGCAAATGACCAAGGGGCGCTTGACCGAGATCTACAATATCGATGAGAAAGAACAAAGAGAGGAAGCATTGGGCATTCTTCTGGATGAAGTGATCGGTGATATGTCCGTTTTTGAAGGGTACAAGATCAACGACCGCAAGGTAACCCCGTCCGATATCAAGCTGATCTTCGATCAGATCGAATACGACGAGGTAAGACGTCTTATTTTTGAGGAAGGAAAGCGCGCCGACGGCCGCGGCCTCAAGGATATTCGTGAGATCAGCGCGGAGGCCGGCATTCTGCCGCGGACGCACGGATCAAGTCTTTTCACCCGCGGGCAGACGCAAAGTCTCGGCGTTGTTACGTTGGGAACGCGTAAGGACGAACAGATGGTCGAGGCCCTGGACGGGCTTTCCTATAATAATTTTATGCTGCATTACAATTTTCCGTCGTTTAGTGTTGGCGAAACAAAACCAATGCGCGGGCCCGGGCGTCGGGAGATCGGGCATGGGGCTCTGGCCGCTAAAGCTTTACGGGCGGTCATGCCTCTTAAGGAAAAATTCCCTTACACGGTGCGCATTGTTTCCGAGATCCTGGAATCGAACGGCTCATCGAGTATGGCCAGCGTCTGTTCCGGATCATTGAGCTTGATGGACGCCGGTGTTCCGGTTTCCAGCGCGGTGGCCGGGATTTCCATCGGCTTGGTTACCCAGGGAAAAGACTGGCGGCTGTTGACCGATATCATGGGACTCGAAGATCATTTCGGCGATATGGACTTCAAGATAGCCGGGACGGATAAAGGTGTTACGGCTATCCAGCTGGATATCAAGATCAAGAATATCGCCCTGGAAATTCTGGAAAAAGGCATCGCGCAGGCCAAAGAGGCGCGGGTCATTATTCTCCAGAAGATGAACGCGGTGATCGCGCGGCCTAAAGATGACATCTCAAAATATGCGCCAAGAATAGTGATTGTGCAGATCCCTCCTGATAAAATAGGAGAAGTGATCGGCCCGGGAGGAAAGACGATCAAGAAGATCATCGAGGAAACCGGTGTCGAGAGCATCGATATTGAAGATGATGGCAGGGTCCTCATTGCTTCAACCGACACTGAATCGGCGCAAAAAGCCCTCCGTTATGTTAGCGGCTTGGTCGAAGTTCCCGTGATCGGGAAGATCTATGACGCCGAAGTCGTCAAAATCGCTAATTTTGGGGCATTTTGCGAATTCCTTCCCGGGAAACAGGGATTGGTCCACGTTTCAGAGCTCTCGGATCAATACGTGAAGGATGTCAATCAGGCTGTCAAGGTTGGCGACCGGTTCAAGGTCAAGGTCATCGAGGTCGACGAGATGAAACGGGTCAATCTGAGCAAAAAGCAGGCTGAAAAGGCCGCCTCGCCAAGTCTTTAAGAAAT
>CAYIMR010000036.1:2529-7568 GCA_964364455.1 uncultured Planctomycetales bacterium
GGGATGATCCTGCTGGCGAGCCTCGTTTCTTTTGTTCCTGAAGATCTTCCGTGGTATACTTCGCATCCTAACGTTCCCGCCCATAACCTGGTGCGCATCACCGGTGCGTACATGGCGGGATCGCTTCTGTTCGTCTTCGGTTACAGCGCGTATCTTTTTGTCGTTTGTCTGCTTTTTTGGGGCTGGAACAAATTTATGCTGCGTGGGCTGGTCTTTTCCTGGCCCAAAGCGCTAAGTTTTGTCGTTTTATTTTGTGTTTTAAGCGCCTTGGCCGGGATGATCGGCGCCCAGGAATCGAGCCTGCGCTTTGCGCGTTCCGGTCTTATCGGGTTCATGCTCTCGGATTTCTTTGTGCGCTATCTGGGCGTTGTCGGTTCCTATATTATTCTCGTGACGCTGGGTACGCTGTCACTTATTTTGACCGGTGAAGTTCTGGTGGCCCCTTTATTTATGCGCGGCATCGATAAGGTCCGTGATTGGGGCGGTTCCTGGCGGTCGAGGGGTTCTTCAAGAAGCATTTCCATGGGATCTTTTCTGAAACAACCGCAGGCCAGCGCCGTGCGCAAACTTGAGGAAGAAGAGTTGAAGAAAGCATTGCGCGCGAAAGAAACTGTTGCTGATAAGAAAAATGGAGAGAAAAAAGAACCCCTTGTCCCTCCAGCCGCAGCCAAACTCGCGCAACCGCAGATCCATATCGTCCAGCCCCAGAAGCCGCAAAAGGAAGAAGATCTATCCACTCGTTACGAAGAGACGATCGTTGGAGAATATCGGATCCCTTCCCTGGACCTGCTGGAAGATCCGCCTTCGATCTCCCCGGGAAGACTGCAGAACACTTTAATGGACGGCGCCAAATTACTGGAAGAGACGCTGGCCAATTTCGGGGTTAACGCTGCCGTCGTCCATATCGAACGCGGGCCGGCCATCACTCGTTATGAGTTAGAGCCCGCGCCAGGCGTAAAGGTGCAAAAATTTACGACTCTTTCTGATGACATCGCTTTGGCGATGCGTGCCACGACCGTGCGCGTCGTCGCGCCGATCCCGGGCAAGAATCGTGTCGGGATAGAAGTCCCCAACGCGGATTTTTCCACCGTTTACCTTAAAGAAGTCCTGGCTGGCGATGAATTCCGTTCTTCAAAATCGAAATTGACGTTATCGCTCGGCAAAGACATCGCGGGCAAGTCCATGGTCGCGGACCTGGCGGAAATGCCGCATTTATTGATCGCGGGCACGACCGGGTCCGGCAAGACGGTATGCGTTAACGGTATCATCATGTCGATGATCTTTAATGCTTCGCCCGATGAAGTTAAATTCGTCATGATCGATCCCAAGATGGTCGAGTTGGCGCAGTATAACGATATCCCGCATCTATTGTGTCCCGTGGTGACGGACTCTCAAAAGGCTTCCGCGGCGCTCAATTGGGTCGTGAGCGAAATGGAAACGCGTTACCGGGCGCTTTCGAAAGAAGGGGTGCGCAACCTGCAAGGGTACAACGCCCGCGGCCATAAAATGCCGTATATCGTCGTCATCATCGATGAGCTCGCCGATCTCATGCAGGTCTCGGCCAAGGCGGTGGAAAGCGCGATCACGCGCATCGCGCAGTTGTCGCGGGCGGTGGGAATTCACTTGATCCTGGCGACACAGCGGCCTTCCGTGGATGTCGTCACGGGCGTCATCAAGGCCAATTTTCCGGCGCGTATTTCTTTTAAAGTGGCTTCCAAAGTCGATTCCCGCACGGTTCTGGATATGAACGGCGCCGAAAGTTTATTGGGCAAAGGCGACATGCTGTTTATCAAGCCCGGCGATGCCAAGCCGACGCGCGGGCAATGCAGTTTCGTCCGGGATGAGGAGATCCAGCGCGTCATCCGTTTTATCAAGGATCAGCAGGCTCCGACGTACGATGAAAGCATCACGAAACAGCAAAAAGGCGGGGGCGCCGGCGGAGGCGAAGATCAATCCGATGAATATTATGATGAGGCGGTCAAGCTCGTCATTGAATCCAACCAGGCTTCCGTGTCTATCCTGCAACGACGTTTACGTTTAGGCTATACGCGGGCGGCGCGCCTGATCGATATGATGGAACAAAACGGCATTGTTGGGCACTATGTGGGAAGTAAACCCAGGGATATTCTTGTTGACCGTGAACAATGGCTGTTAGAGAATATGAAAAAGAATTCTGAAGGAGAAGGAAAGGTTTAATATGGCTCCGGCAACAGCGCAAGGAACATTGTTGAAATCCACCAGGGAGGCCCGCGGGATTTCTCTGCGGGTGGTGCATGAAGCCACCAAGATCCCGATGGACGTCCTGCGGGCCATCGAGGAAGGTTATCCCGTCCGCACGCTTGCTCCGTTCTATCTTCAAGGGTTCATCAAGATGTACGCGGAATATCTGAAGATCAACGTCCGGGATATTCACATTGAGGAGAGAAAACAGGAGCGCCCCGCCGTGTCTGTGCCTAAACCACGCGTCGCGCCGCCACCGCCGTCACCGATAGAAACATTGGATCTCGAACAATGGTTCGCGGGTGTTTTTACTCATCGGCGCAAGCAGCAGATCGCCATTTTGGCGGTCGCGTTCATCGCCTTTTTCTTTTTGTTCAAGATCATTACTTTTTTTACGCATAATCGGCCCAAGCCGGTCGTTAAAGCGCAAATAAAAAAGGAAAAACCGGCCGTCGCCAAGAGTGCCTCGGCCGCTTCCGCCCCGCCGGAGAAAAAACCGCAGACAAGTACCAGCGGCGTCAAGGCGTCCGAAACAGCTGCCGCTGCTGTCAAAACGTCTCCTGCCTCGGCGCCGGTTCCCTCCCTTCAGCCTCAGGGAGCCTTTGGCCAAGCCTCAGCGCCTACCGCGCAACTGGATAGAGAGATCATGCTGACCGTTCGGGCGAAAAAAGACAGCTGGCTGCGCGTTGAAGCGGATGGGGTCACCGTCTTTCAATCGGCGTTAAACCGCGGGAAATCGGAAACCTGGCTCGCCCATGACAAGATCGGGATCTCCGGCAAGAACATGCAGCAGCTGGAATTTGAACTCAACGGCAAGCTGATCGGTGCTCTAAGCCGTCGGGATTATAAAGCCAAAAAGATCCTGATCACCCGAGAAGGACTCTCGGTCGTTCCCTAGCCCGGTCAAGAAAGTTCCCGCCATGATCAGATCAACAAAGGATTTTAATCAAGAACGTGTTGCCCATGGCCGTAAGGTCGGGGTCATCAATCTGGGTTGCGCCCGCAACCTGGTGGATTCGCAGACTATTCTTGGGAACCTTAAGCGTCAGGGGCACCGGATCACCCCGGACATTGCCGGGGCCGATACGGTGGTCGTCAATACCTGCGCGTTCATTGAGGAGGCCAAGAAGGAGTCCATTGGTACTATCCTTGATTTGATCGAATTAAAGAAGCAGGGCAAACTCAAGAGAATCGTTGTCGCCGGATGCCTGGCCCAGCGTTACAGCAAGGAATTGGCCGAAGAGTTCAAGGAAGTGGACGCGATTCTCGGCGTGCAAAAGCTGGACCGCGAAAATATCCCGGGCCAGGTTTCAACCCTGAGCGAAGGCGAAGGGTTGACGCCGCGGCATTTCGCGTATGTGAAGATCTGTGAGAGTTGTTATAACCGCTGCAGTTTTTGCGTTATTCCGTCCATTAAAGGGAAATTCGTTTCCCGCAGTATCGAGTCCGTCGTGCGCGAGGTCAAAGGACTGGATGCGCGGGGTGTCAGGGAGATCAATATCATTGGCCAGGACATCACCGCCTATGGAATGGATATTTACAAAGAAAAAGCGCTCGACCGGCTCTTGAAAGAGGTCGTGGCGGCCACCCCAAACATCCGCTGGGCCCGTCTTTTGTACGCCTTTCCGGCGCATGTGACCGATGAGCTCATCGACACGATCGCCCGGGAAGAAAAGATCTGTAAATACATCGACATCCCGCTGCAGCATATCAGCGATAACTTGTTGCAGAGCATGAGCCGGGGCATTACCACCCGGCAGACCATTGATCTGATCAACAAGATCCGTACCAAAATTCCCGGCGCGCATATCCGGACCAGTTTTATCGTCGGGCTTCCCGGTGAAACGGAAGAGAATTTCCAGGAATTGATGGATTTTGTCCGCGATACGTCCTTTGAGCGCGTTGGCGCGTTCGTTTATTCCCGGGAAGAAGGCACAGCGGCTTACTCCATGGCGGAGCAAGTTCCAGATACTATCAAGAGGAAGCGATTGAATGCCTTGATGGCTTTGCAGCAGAAAATATCCCGGGATGTCCAGAAAAGCAAGATCGGCCGCAATCTTGATGTCCTTATCGATGAAGCGCAACAGGGAGAAGAAAATATTTATTTGGGGCGCACGCAATATGACGCCCCTGAAGTCGACGGGGCTGTTTACGTCCATTCGGCGCGGGAATTAAGCCCGGGGGACATTGTCCCTGTCGAAATAACTGATTCTTACGAATACGATCTGGTTGGGAACGCGTTATGAGCCTGCCGAACCGGCTGACTATCGCACGCATCTTTTTAACATTCGTTTTCATGTTCTTCGCCTTCCAGATCGGGTTCATCCCCAAGATCATCGCTCTCGTTATTTTTTTGTTGGCTTCCATTACGGATTTTTATGACGGATATTATGCCAAGAAATATAATTTGATCAGCGATTTTGGGAAATTGGTGGACCCCATCGCGGATAAATTCCTTGTCTTGACGGCATTCTTCGCCTTTATGGGCATGCATCTTATCCCGGCATGGATGTTCATCGTGATCCTGGTCCGCGAGGTCACTGTCACGTTTATCCGTTTGCAGGCGATGAGGCATGGCAAGATCCTGGCCGCGGAACAGGCCGGAAAAATAAAGACCGTACTGCAGATCGTTACCATTTCGGTCATTTTGATCTTTATGGTCTTTGCCCAAACGAACCTTCCGAGGCATCGGTCCGCATTTCTGGGTCAATTCCATCAATGGGTCATTGATCCCCTGATGTTTGTCGTCGTTGCCGTCACTTTATTCTCAGGTGCTTCTTTTTTGTGGAACAACCGCCGGTCGATATATGCGTGATCGT
>CAYIMR010000037.1:0-7158 GCA_964364455.1 uncultured Planctomycetales bacterium
GTGCATGGACAATGCCGCGATGATCGCCGGGTTGGGATTTCATTCTCTGAATTAAATGACGGCGCAACTTATGGAACGACAGTGAATATAAGTTGCTGCCGGAATTTACCCTTGACAATTTGACCAAATTGTCAAGGGTCCAATTCGTACAAACAATTTACGTTCACTACGTTCCGTAAATTGTGTACTCATTGTAAGGAGGGAATATTATGCTTACTGATTGGGAGACATTAGGGCGTATTGTCTTGTCGGTTGTTCTAAGCGGGCTGATCGGGATCGAGCGGGAATTCCGTCAAAAGGGCGCGGGATTGCGGACCCATATTCTGGTCGGATTGGGTTCAACGCTGATCGTATTGACTTCCCTTTATATTTTTGATACATATAGAGACATTGCTATTTTCGATCCGACGCGCATGATCAGCGGTATCGTGACCGGTATCGGGTTTCTCTGCGCGGGTACCATTATTCAAGCGGAATCCCGTATCATAGGATTGACCTCGGCGGCTGTTCTTTGGATCGTTTCCGGGGTCGGCATCGCCGTTGGAGCAGGGCATTATATAGCCGCTGTCGCTGTTTCGGCTATCGTCTTTTTTGTCCTTATCGTCCTGCGATCTTTTGAGTTGAGGCTTGCGCAAAAGTTAAAAAGTAATCATCACTCTAATGGATAATTTAAGGGGGGGGATAAAAAATGGGTTTGGTTGTCCGCAGGAGCAGGATAGCGAAGGGATTTAACGATCAGAGCAGGATAGAGATCAGCACGGCCATGCAGGGAAACGTCGTTTTTAAAGAGACCGTGGACGTATACATGAACGCTCATTTCAAGGGAACTCTTGAATTCTGCGGCACACTGACGGTGGGTGAACACGCTGAGCTCGAGGCCGATATCCGCGGGGATATCGTGATCGTTTCCGGCCGGGTTTACGGGAACATCACCGCCCACAAACTGCTTGTCCTGATGCCGACGGCGGTCGTTCACGGAAATATCGCGGCCCCGAAACTGAACATCGTGGAAGGCGCGGTCTTCCAGGGGAATTGCCAGATGACCGAGGACCTGCTGGACATCACCGAAGTGTCGCGGTACCTTGAGATCGACATGAAAGAGATCGAGGCTTTGGCGAATTCGGGCAAGATCCCGGGCAGACGCGAGGGGAACAGTTGGAAATTCCAGCGTTCGCAAATAGATCACTGGGCATCTTCGGGTAAGATCTCCTGATGAAAAAGGATCTTTAAAAGCATGACGACGACACAATTCATTTCCGTGCGCGAAACCTCCCAGGCCCTGGGCATTTCCGAGAGAAAGGTCATGGACCTGATCGAAGAGAAGAAATTGCACGCCTACCGGATCGCGGATAAATTCTTGCGGTTGAAAAGAAGCGAAGTCATGACGCTGCGTAACAGCGGTCACGTCACGCGCGAGAACCACCAGATCGCGTACACGACCGCCGAGAAGGTGAAGGATTTCTTATATTTTAATGACTTTTACATCGTGTCCGGCCTTATCGTTCTTCAACTTTTATACGTCATTTTTTATACGTAAGCTTTCCACATCTTGGGGGAAACATGATCTTGAGGCGAGGTAGCTCAGTTGGTTAGAGCACGGAGCTCATACCTCCGCTGTCGGCGGTTCGAGTCCGCCCCTCGCTACCATTTGGTGAGACTTCGCTAACGGATGCTATCCGGAATTCTTTTATGAAATCCACGATTCTTTCCTTGCGTCATAAATTGCTTATCGCGGCATTGGCCGTCTTGATCTGCGGCAACACCCCGAATGTTTTTGGGGAGGCGGATCTGCTGGAACTGGGCCAGGCGTCGGCCAAGTACGATGATGTCGTTGTGCAAGACGTTTTGCGCGTCGACACGCTCCGCTTGGAAAGCGGGGAGATCGTCAAGTTGATCGGTGTGCGCGCCTTTGGCAATCCCGCGCGCAAGAAAAAAGTCGAGCGGGACAAATACGGGTTTGTCGTCAAGGAAAAAGCGGATCTGGAAGTGCCGCCCGCGGAGCAGGCCCTGGAATACGCGCGGGAATTGCTGGAAGGCAAACACGTGCGTCTGGAGTTCGACGCGGAGCAAAAAGACGACGAATACAAGACCTTGGCGTATGTTTTTTTGGTCAATGACAACACCTTTGTTAACGCGCGGATCCTTGAGCGGGGATTCGCCGATCTGCAGATCCAGGCACCCAACCTTAAATATGCGCGGCAACTGCGCGACGCGTACCGGGAAGGGCGCGCGTACAGCCACGGAATGGATGAATAAAAATACGAATGCTATCCTCCGAAATGTCAAAGAAACCGTTGCCGCCTCGGGAGCATTATCCTGCGGGGACACGGTCATTGTGGGTGTTTCCGGCGGCCCCGATTCGGTAGCTCTCCTGCACGCTCTTTTCGTTTCACGCCACGAACTTGGATTGTCTTTGCACGTGGCCCACTTCAATCATAATTGGCGCGAAAGCGCCGCAATGGACGAGCGTTTTGTCCGGCGGCTTGCCGGTCAGTGGGGATTGCCTTGCGCGTGCGGACGCATGCCGGGGCGGTTCGCGCGGGCGGCAACTGCGCGGGAAGAGCGCGGACGCGCGCAGCGGCTGCAATTCTTTCAACGTTTGGCAAAAAAGATCAATGCCCGGGCCATTATGCTCGGCCACACCCAGGACGATCTGGTGGAGACCGTTTTGATGCATATCCTGCGCGGCAGCGGGTTGCAGGGAATGCGGGGGATGTTACCGCACCGGCGGATCCAGGGCGCTTATTTGATCCGTCCTTTGTTGGGCGTTAGAAAAAAAGATATCCTGGCGTATCTTGAACGTAACGGGATCCGGTACCGTCAGGATCCGACCAATCGGCAGGACCTATTCCTGCGTAACAGGATCCGGCTTGAACTGTTGCCGCTTCTGGAGAAGCGATACAATCCCGGCATCCGGGGGACCTTGACGAACATGGCCGATACTGCTGGTCGGGATTATGATTACCTGGAGGAGCAGGCAAAAAAGATCTTCGGACGAATGGCAAAACGCGCCGCTTCTTCTTCGAAGAAGAAGAACAGTAACGCCGTGCGCTTCAACCGCGCGGCGTTTACGCGCCAGCCCGAGGCGGTCAAACGCATGCTTATCCGTTTGGCGCTGGAGCGTCTGCAGGGCAACATGAACCGGCTGACGCTGGCACATATGCGCGCAATCGAAGGCGCGCTTTCTCAAACAGCGGTTGATTCTCTCGTCCATTTGCCGGGACATCTGCGGGTGCGCGTTGACAAAACCGGTCTGGAGATAACCCGCTCTGGCAATTCATCTCAATAAAAGACTTGATTTCCGTCGTGAATTCGCTACAATAAAAAATCTGCGTTTATCGCATTATTAGGGAGGTTCGATGGCTAAACAGGACGGACAAAACGGTTCAGATTTGCTCAATCGGCCGCAATTTAAAAAACCGCGTAAAAATTATCCCGCGAATAAACCCCGGCCTCAGCCCAATAACGGCAGTTGGCTGTTCTGGGTGGTCTTGCTGTTCATCTTTTTGATCTTCATGAGCCAGAACGATCCGACGACCTCGATACGCGCTCCCAGGGAATTGACGTACAGCGAATTCTACAACACCCTCCGGACCAACAAAGAGACCGGCAAGATCCAGACCCTGGAACTTATCGAAAGCACGGAGAACAAGCTCAGCGGAACCTTCAGTGACGGGACCGGGTTCGTGCTTAATATCCCGCGCGAAGACACGGAACTGTTGAACATCATCCGTGAAAATGTCCCCAATTTCAAGGTCGTGGTGCCGCAAATTTTCTGGAGCCAGATGTTCTTCTCGTTCATGCCGATCCTGCTGATCATCACGTTCATTTGGTTCCTTTCGCACCGCGGCGCGCAAATGGGCAACAAGATCTGGTCGTTCGGCAAATCCCGGGCCAAGATGAGCAAGGGCAAGGGTATTATCACATTTCAGGACGTCGCCGGCGTCGATGAAGCGAAGGAAGAACTTCAGGAAGTCATTGAATTTTTGAAAGATCCCAAAAGATTTGAGCGGCTGGGAGGCAAGATCCCCAAAGGCGTGTTGTTGATCGGCCCGCCGGGGACGGGGAAAACGTTATTGGCCAAAGCGGTTGCCGGAGAGGCTGACGTGCCGTTTCTTTCGTTGAGCGGATCGGATTTCGTCGAAATGTTCGTCGGAGTGGGGGCCTCGCGCGTGCGGGATCTGTTCGAGCAGGGACGCAAGGCTTCCATGAGTTCCGGGAAAGGCGCTATTATTTTTATCGATGAGATCGATGCCGTGGGAAGGTTGCGCTTTGCCGGCATCGGCGGCGGCAACGACGAGCGGGAGCAAACGCTTAACGCGCTTCTGGTGGAGATGGACGGGTTTACCAACCAGAGCGGATTGATCATGATCGCGGCCACGAATCGGCCTGACACGCTGGACCCGGCGCTGATGCGCCCCGGGCGCTTCGACCGGCAGGTCGTTGTGGGATTGCCGGATATCAACGGGCGGGAAGGTATCCTGAAAGTCCATAGCAAGGGACTTAAATTAGCGACGGATATCAATTTGCGAAAAGTCGCCCAGCAAACGGTTTATTTTTCCGGCGCGGATCTGGCGAATGTCTGTAACGAAGCGGCCCTTTTGGCGGCACGCAAGAATAAAGAGGCCGTGGGCATGGACGAATTTCTTGCCGCCGTGGAGCGCGTGACGATGGGGCCCGAGAAAAAGAGCCGCGCTATTTCAAAAAAAGAAAAAGCGACTACCGCTTACCACGAGGCCGGCCACGCGTTGTTGTCGCTTCTCATCGATGAAGTGGATACGTTCACCAAGGTTTCCATTATTCCCCGGGGCATGGCGGGTGGTTACACGCTGACCCCGCCGACGGAAGACAAACATTATTTAAACAAGAAAGAACTGTTGGGGCAAATGACGGTGCTTTTGGGCGGGCTGATCGCCGAAGAAATTTATGCCGGGGACACCTCCACGGGTGTTTCCAACGACCTGGAAAGGGTCGCCCAGATCGCGCGTCATATGGTTTGTGTCTATGGGATGAGCGAAGCGCTGGGGCCATTGTCGTACGGGCAGCGCGACCACATGCGTTTTCTCGGCCGGGACATTCTGGAGAACAAGGAATATAGTGACCTGACCGCCCAGAAGATCGATGAAGAGGTCCGCCGTTTGGTCCAGCAGGCTCATGACCGCGGGAAGAAACTGCTGACCGAACATCGGGATAAACTGGAATTGATGGCGCGCCGGTTGATCGAAAAGGAAATCATGGATATCGATGAAGCCCGGCAGATGCTTGGTGTGCCCGATCTGAAAGCCATTCCCGCCGCGGTCGAACCCGTCGCGCAAGACATCCCGAAGAGCACGGAATCCGTTTAAGTAAAAAGCATAAGTCGTTGTGAGCCTTTCCTTGCCCCATTCCATCCGTCCACGAACGTCACACATCGTTACCGCGGGACCGCACACCCTGCAGCTGGGAAAACGTACGTATATCATGGGTATTCTGAATATGACGCCGGATTCCTTCAGCGGGGATGGGTGCTTCACCAGCTCCCCAAAAGCGGTTAACCGGGCATTGAGGCTTGCGCGACGCTTCGTCAGGGAAGGCGCCGATATCATCGACGTCGGCGGTGAGTCCAGCCGTCCGGGTTCGCGAAAGATCTCCGCGCGCGAAGAACTGCGCCGTGTTGTTCCTGCCATTCGCGCTTTGGCGCGAACGATCAAAATTCCTATTTCCGTGGATACCTATAAACCATTGGTGGCGCGACACGCTCTCGATGAAGGAGCGAGCATCGTTAATAACATCATGGGGATGAAGATGGAAAAAAGTTTTTTGCGGATGATTCGTCAATATGACGCCGCCATCGTGCTGATGCACATGCGCGGCACCCCGCGGACCATGCAGCGCAATGTTCGCTATAAAAATGTTATTTCTGAAATTATCGATTCTTTGAGGAAATCCATGGAAAATTGCTTGGAAATCGGCATCAAATCGGATAAAATTATTGTGGATCCGGGGATCGGGTTCGCGAAGACCGCTGAACATAATTTGGAAGTCATTAAACATTTACGCCAGTTCACGGTCTTGAAGCGGCCGTTGCTCATTGGGGTGTCACGCAAGTCTTTTATCGGTAAAGTGTTGGAGAAAGACGTTTCACGGCGGTTGCATGGTTCGCTGGCGGCCGCGTGTGTCAGTATTTTCAATGGAGCGCATATTATCCGCGCGCATGATGTGGGGCCGACCAAAGAGGCCGCGATGATGACGGATACTATTTTACAGGGAAGGTAGATATGTCTTTTTTCTGGATATGGGATTTTATTAAACCCGCTTCCGAAATTTTAATTTTGTGGGTTATCTTTTATCATGTCCTGGTCTTCTTCGAAGGGACGCGCGCGTTTCAGGTTTTTCGCGGGATAAGCTACCTGCTGATCCTTTTTCTCGGGGCACAGATCCTGGGCCTGGATATTCTCAGCTGGCTTTTGACCAAATTCTTCGCCATTTCCATCATCGCGCTTTTGATCATTTTTCAGCCGGAACTCCGCCAGGGGCTCGCCCGGCTAGGGCAGCAGCATCTGTTTAGTATTGCGCTGGCGGAATCCGAAATTATTGCGATCATCGAGGAGATCGCCACCGTGGCGTACAAGCTGGCCCGGCAAAAGGTCGGGTGCTTGATCGCCGTTGAGCGCGAAACCAGGTTGCAAGTTTATATCGAAAGCGGCCTGGAGCTCGATGCCAGGATATCGGCCGAATTGATCCAGAGTATTTTCCTGGTTCCGTCACCCCTGCACGATGGCGGGGTCATTGTCCGGGGGAACCGCATCGTGGCGGCGTCATGTCTTTTTCCGCTATCCGATAATCCCAGTTTCAGCAAGATCACCGGCACGCGCCACCGCGCGGCCATCGGCATCACCGAGCACACCGACGCCGTTGTGGTGATGGTTTCCGAACAAAGCGGTGAGATCTCGGTCGCCGCCGACGGACGGTTTATCCCGATCGATAATCGGGAGGGGTTGGTCGGCATTCTAAAAGATCTGTTGGTTCGTGACGCGAAGAAGAGAAAGTGATTCGCCGGCGCGCCGATGGCGCAACATAGGGATCGAGCGAAAATGAAGAAATGGTTCACGTATAATTTAACATTAAAACTGATCGCGCTGGGTTTGGCGGTTATCACGTGGATCTATGTCAACCGTG
>CAYIMR010000038.1:0-7109 GCA_964364455.1 uncultured Planctomycetales bacterium
AGGTCAGCGGTTTCGGTTGGGCGTTACAGGTGTTGTTGTACCAATAATGCCCGTTATTGACGCAATCCGTCTGCGTTAAACAATACTGGATGCCGTCCACGCACGTCGGTTGTGTTTGCGCAATACCATATTCCACGGCCCCGATATCCCAAACCGTCCCGCGTTCGTTACTGTTATAATCCAAGCCGGATTTACCGGTTAAAACAAGCCCTTTCCCTATAGCCGGACTTGTTGATTGCAAACTAATGTCATAGGCATCTCCATAATACCATTGGACAGGAGGCTCATTAAATTTTGGATTTTCGCACAGGGAATGCGCCTTCCCAGTGCAGGCCGTTTTGATATTTTTTGTTCCCCAGATAACCGAATAATCATCTTCCATCAAGATATCCCCACATAAACCACCACCGTTTCCATCTGATCCTGCGGCATAATACAAATCGGTAGTATCAGGATGACCAAACTGAGGGCCTCCCAAGAAAATGTTGTTTCTGGAAATAATCCGTTCCGCACCATTGCATCCGCTTCCTTGAGTGGAAATCACAATGACATCTCCGCTGCCGAATAAGGTGGAATTATAAAATTCTGTTTTCATCCCCGGATAAAAGGCAAGAACAAGTGTATTCCCTCTGGCGCGGCAGTTATCAAATCCGGGGCTTTTGGTAGAGGTAAAACTTTTCCCGCTGAAATAATTGCAGTTCCCAATAATGATCGAGTTTTCTATGCTGGCATTCGCTGCTACCTTGACCTGATTTCCCGCATTCCCTTCAAACCGGGACCGCTTGATGGTGACCGTCCCGGTTCCATCGTGATACAATAGATCCAACCCATCGGAAACATTATGGCTGAAATCGACATTATTGAAGACCCAGTTGGCGCCTGTCTGATGCGTCCCCAGGCCATCCCCGTAGCCGCCTTGTGACTGACTATAACAATGTTGGGGCTGTCCGCCGGGATAGGTCTCGCCACAGCCGCTATATTCGATTTTCGTGCGATTAAAAATTAATGTTCCGGAATTGGAGGAGTTAAAAGCCCCCACATCACCATCCCACCCAACGAAAGAATTGGCAACAATTTGCGAATCCTCGATAGTCCAATCCTTGAGACGGCCGGCATGGATACCCGTATGGGCCATGCCGTGAATATTGATATTTTTGAGCAACACATTCTCACTGTCCGTTGCCCTCAATCCGTTTTTTGCCCAAGGACCATACGGTTTGGTTGTTCTATTACAGGGATTGGGCCCGAATTCCTGGCAATCGGAGTGGTCTGTGATTTCCAGACATTGGAGTTCAACATTATCGCTTCCTATTAGGTTGATGATCCTGTCGCTTCTTTCGGTCCCCCATAACTGAGGTTGGTTCTTGCAGCCGGTATCCCAACCTTTCCCCAATATTCGCGTTGGGTGGACGGCGTCCGGTCCGGAAGGAATTGGCCGCATAAAACAGTCATACGGCCAACTAGGATGACAGGTATTAGAACCTGTCGCGTTAGGAGCACCAAAGCCCAGCATATATTCTGCATTATTAGAACCATCAATAATGAGGATGTCACCACCCTGCAATTTGGTAGGATGGTTTTGGGGCGCATGTGCCCAAAAGGGGTGCGAAAAGGCGCAAGATTGGTTGCTTCCAGAACCCGGATAGGGCGCGTCGGCCAAGCCGGTACACTGGGTGGCCGTGCCTCCATCGAGCCGTACATAATAGGTCGCGCTGTAAGCGGGCGAAATAATAAGGAAGCATGCCCCCATCACCGGGGCAAGGCTCAAAAATCCGCGTTTTAATGTGTGCCGGTTCATCCTTTTTGTCCTTTACTCACCCCCCACTGTTTCGTTTTGAATTATTTGACATTACAAAACGAAACATTGCGTTGGGGTATTGTCGGCTAATCCAGCCGACAATAAAAAACCTATTCTTTGAGTCATTTCACACAAAGAATAGGTTAGCAGTGTCCATGGCTACTTCATCACTGTTGGCAACTGGCTGCCCTGTGCCTCGCGGCCGAGGGCCCTACCCCGACGCTTCGGTCGGGGTCCCTATTTCCAGCTTCGCTGGAACGTCGGGATAGCTTTGTGTCCCACCCTTTCGAGTGGTTTACCTTTACGAACAGCCTATTTTTAAATCCACGGGAAGTATGCCATGCTATTTCCGTTGTGTCAAGGCCTCGACAACAAAAAAGTTTTTTTGAATCAAAAGTTGTTATTTTTCATCCAGTTATAACGATTCCAACATCCGCTGATCTCCCCAAACTTTTTCCAGCCTCAATTCAGGTCAGGTCGTGCGCCCCCGTAAACTCACGCGTTTTTAAATATTTACAGCGCTCTATCCCCAAATTACTTAAATAAATCGGAGTGGGTGCCGGTTCGAACAAAATATATACTGTCGTCTTCGACTTTGTAAATCAAAAGCCAGTCTGGTTCAATATGACATTCACGGTAACTTTTATGATCGCCCTGAAGTGGATGGTCTCTGCTCTTGGGAGGAAGCGGTTCTTCTTTGACCAATACCCTGATCAGATCGTCTAAAAGATCAAGATCTTTGTGCCGCTTTTGCTGAAGTTTATAGTCGCGCTTGAATTGAGTAGTGTAAAACGACTTTAACACGTTGTCACTTTTTTAAGTCCTTTAACATATCTTCCGCGCTATCATAGCCGCGTAAATTCTTTTTCCTCTCCACATTATCCATCGCGCGCAATGTCTTCACGTTTGGAATCTTTAAATCAAACGGAAAACCGTTTTCCAGTTCAACGCGGTGGTAAAAAAGATTGATAGCCTCTGAAGCGGTCAGTCCAAGCGCTTCAAAAATTCGTTCAACTTTATTTTTTAATTTGGGCTCTGTGCGAGCCCGGATCATGGCTGTTTTGCTCATTTTATCACCTCACATTCCCTATTAAATTAACCACTTAAAGTGTACCCCAAATGTGACACAATGTCAAACTCTGATCCTACCCCTAACGGGTCCTGCCTCTGGCGGGTCACCCGTTAGGGCGTGACAAACGCGAAAGTCAGTATCCATTAATTTTGTGAGACCGCGATTCCCTTGATCTTCATCGACCCTTGATAGTAATTCTCGTGTGGATCGCCAACAACAAAATATTCCCTGTGGTGCCCGTCCGCGTTCCAGACTTTCTTGAGGTCAACGGAGGCGCGTTTTAACAGTTCTCCCGTATCCGAAAGCACACTCAGGATGTATTCTGTCTTGGTTTTTTCAATTTCGACGCGATACCACGCACCCAGCTTGTACCTTGTGCCATTGACCCAATCTTTTTGCCACTTGTTCTGTTCGCCGTTGTAGGACATGAGCTTGTTGTCACGGTCGAAATAGACCATAAAGATCGGGTTCGGCATCCCGTGGCCCCACACATTATTGTCGACATCGATCGCCACCTTGCGGTGCTCGTGCCACCACAGGTTGGTGTGGTTGCCGGTGGGCAGCGTGTCCGTGATCGCGATCAAGTAACAGCCGTTCTCGTTGCGCGGGCCTTCGGAATATTCGGGGTCTAGCGGCAAACCCGCGATGTTTTCCAGCCCGTAATCGATCCCCCCGACAACAACACTGATCTTGTAAGTTTTCGGCAAGGACCGTGTCGAGCGTATGATGGCCGAATCCCGGTAACTCGCTGACTTTTGCCAGGCGTATCCGGACTCTCCATCGACCACAAAGGTCCCGTTACGGTATAATTCGAACGTTAGTTGGTTATCTTTCCCGAAGCTTTTCCCGGCTACGGCCTTTATCCCTTTTGAAAAATTTTCGCTGACCTGATGCTTTTTCTGCGGCCATTGTGGCATATTGGCCAACGCGTCCGCGGCGATCTCCCGGAAATTGATGTCTTTGAGCTTCTTGGCGGTTTTGCGCAATCCACCCCAGGAAACGGCGACCAGGCCTACCCCCAAGGCAAAGCCGATCAGAAAGAAAATTATTTGACCCCTCGGGAAGTTTTTCTTCTCGGGGGTCACCCTGAGAGAGCCCGTAGGGCGAATCGAAGGGTCTCGCACAAGAGATCCTTCGACTCCGCCCCTCGGCGTCGCCTCGGGGCTTCGCTCAGGATGAGAGGTCGGGGAATTTCCTGACCTCTCATCTTTTGTTTTATTTTTCATTCGGATCAGGTGTTACTTCAGTTACTGTTTTGTTAAAAGTGACTGTTTTGTCAAATTCTTCGATCCTTTTAGCGATCGCGTCGCGGCGTGCCTTTAATCCTTCGTTGTCCTTTGTGAAGTTCATCATGGATTCGGCGATGGATTTATCGACGGTAAGGATCTTTATGCTTTCGTCAAAGAATTTCTGATAGGTTTCCGCCAATCCACGCTTGCGAAGTTCTTTTAATCTTCCGATGAGCAACTGGATGTATTCGTAGTCTTCCATCCCGTCGCGGAATATCTCCAGGCGAAGCGAGGCGATCGGGCCGGTCTCTCCGGGATAAAATAAAAGGCCGTTGCCGTTTTGTTCCCATTTTGAATTCCGGGCGTTTTCAAAAGGATTGACGCGCGGCCACCAGTTGACACACCAGTACAGGAACCCCTTGATGTCATATTTCCAGCACAGCCAGGGAACGATCCGGTAATCGATCGAATCGAAGTCCATGGCCAGATTGGGGCTCCCGTAGCCGCCGGGGCCGGAGATGTACATCCATATCTCCATTCCCAACTTTTGCAGTGCGCGCATTTTTTTTTCATTGAAATTGTCGATCTGAAAGGTCCAGATGTCGATGTCCTTCCCCCATTCCGGGTTCTCTTCGGGATCCCAGAAACCGTGGTAGCACACCATGTTTTTTAAGCCCGGATGGGCCTGGTGGATCATGGAACAGATCTTGGCCACCTTGGGGTTCCCGATCTTGCCTTCGTCCCACGTATATATATAGGTATATGGTAAAAGTTTGTTAAGCCTTAATGTCTCCCCATAGCCGCGGTATTGGGAAGATAACTTGGCTATTTCCTGGTCGCCGGAAGGCCAGTTGTTGCCGAGGGTCCCCCCTCTTTTCCCGATCGAGAAGTTATTCAAACCGAGGGCGCGGTATCGCTCGACCCGCGCCAATTCTGCCGGGGAGGCGGGGTCAATGTTCAATACCGGATTGATCCGGTATTTGAGCATGGCGATGATATATTTTTCGTTGAGGATGTCGAGCCGCGCCTGATACATTTCCTTTGATTCATTATCTTTTTGCGGATAGCGCTTGAATGTTTCATGGCCGTAAAAATCAAAGGCTGTTTTAAGGCTCCCTTCCACGGGTAAAGTGAAATCGTACACCCGGACCTGAAGCGGGATTTCTCGCGTTTCCCCGCCATTGGCGGTAACCAGTACCGTGCCTTTATAAACTCCGGCCGCGGTTCCCCTTGGGGCGTAGACGGTGACCCAAAAAGGCTGGACGACACCCGCGTCAATGTTTGTTTTCCGTGACGGCATTAAGGGATCCGGCCAGCGGCCGACATATTTGACCGGATAATAAGGCTTTATCGTTGGTACATACCCGACAACCCGCCAGGTGATGTTTTGCCATTGAAGCGTCGCCCCTGTTTGTTCATTGGTGAGGTCGGAAATTTTGAGCGAAACTCCTTCCAGCAGACGATCCCTGGATGTGACAACGATCTGGAACGATTCATATTCATTTTTTGCCAGGGAGATCGCGGCGTCTTTTGTAAAGCTCGGCTTCAGCAAAGTCTGGCCGTCCTCGAAGATCCTGTCCAGGCTGGAGGCGGCGAATACATTAAACCCGCCCTTATCATTGGCGGGTAATTTCGCCGCGTAACGCCGCGGCTTCTTTTGGATCATTTTGACCTGAAAAGCAAGCGCGCCGCCTAAACCGGCGACAATGATCCCGGTTATTAATCCGGCCACTAAAAAAGTTATTTTATGTTTATTGCTGCCGGGCATTTGTAATGTCCTCATAGACCTGGTTCAACTTCTTGCCGATCATACGCCAATCGTATTTCTCCAAAACGAGTTTTCGGGCGGCGGTCCCCAATGTTTCCCTCTTCTGCTGGTCTTGCAACAGAACGATCACCCGCTGGGCAAATTCCCGGGGTGTGTCTCCAAGGACGATATCGACATCCTTGGTGTGGGCGATGCCCTCCGCCCCGATCGTTGTCGATACAACGGCCTTTCGCATCGACATCGCTTCCAGGATCTTCAGGCGCGTCCCCCCGCCAACGCGGATAGGGACGACAAATATCTTCGCGCGCTGGATATAGGTCCGCACATCATCGACCCGTCCGGTCACAACGATGCGGGGATCTTTTTGGGCCAATTCTTTGACGATCACTGAAGGGCTTTTTCCAACGATATAAAACTTCACGTTCGCGTTTTGTTCCCAGATCAATGGCAATACCTCCCGGCAAAAAAAGACCACGGCGTCGTCATTGGGAAGCCAATCCATGGATCCGGTAAAAACCAAAGCATTTTCTTCCCGCTGAAGCTGTGATCCGGAAGGTGTGAAGAATTCCGTATCAACTCCGTTAGGCAGGACATGAACAGGAATGTTCTCGCCCGTGAGCTCTTTTAATATATCCATATCATTCTGAGAAACCGCGGTGCAGGCGGAATAATGAAGGATCGCACGGCTTTCAAATCGTTTCATTTTGCCGGCTTGTTGAGAATATAATTGGCGCTTCCACGCCGACTTTTCCACGTTACCGCAGCGTTCAAGGATCTTGTATTCCACGTTGTGCTCATCGAGCACACAGGGTATTCCTTCAACGCAACGGACATACTGTGCCATATGGATATGGTCAAAATGGACCACGTCGTAATTTCTAGCCGCTTTCAGGGCCACAATGGCCTTTGCCATTTCCTTCGAATAATATTTGGAAACGGAATACGGAAGAGCCGACAGCAGAACAATGATCGCTCTCCATAAGGCATTGTCCTTGGGTGCCGGGGCCAGCTTGACCTCAATACCCATTTCACGAAATCCCAGGATATGCCGTTCATCCTCACTGTCAAAAGAGAATGTGACAAGGTCAACGGAGTGGTTCCGGCTGATCTGCTTCAGGAGGTTGAATGTTCTTATCTTCCCTCCTGTATCGGCGGGCAGAGGCAATCTTGGGGCAATAAAAAGAATACGCATTTTACGTAATAGATTCATAAATTTGTTTATACTGCCGGACCATGGTCGCG
>CAYIMR010000039.1:0-5388 GCA_964364455.1 uncultured Planctomycetales bacterium
TGACGACCGGGGCGACCGCCTCCGAAGCGGCGCGCGTGCTCAAAGACGCCGGAGCAAAAACTGTCGGCGTGCTGACGCTGGCGATCACGCAAGAACGGCCGTGAAGAATCCAATAACCAAGGAACAAGATACAAATAAATTCCAAACCACAAATAGCAAACCACAAACAAATAACAATCCCAATATCAAAATTCCAATATCCGGCTATTGGAATTTTGATATTGTGTATTGTTTGTAATTTGTGATTTGTTTATTGGATATTTTTTGGCTATTGTTTCTTGTATCTTGGTTATTAAAAAAACATGAAGATCCTCCGTACCTATATTCTACGCGAATGCATCGTCCCCTTCCTCCTGTCTCTGGTTGTCCTGACCTGCGTTTTCCTTCTGGGCAATCTTATCCAGCTGGCTAACCTCGTGATCAATAAAGGAATAAACCCGGCGACCATCGGGCACGTATTCTTACTTTATATTCCCGTCCTTTTAGGCTACACGCTTCCCATCGCGTGCCTGGTGAGCGTCATCTTCACCTTCAGCCGGTTATCGGTCGATAATGAGATCCTGGCCATACGTTCCAGCGGCGTCCATTTGGGAGGGATCCTGGCAGCGCTATGCGTCGTCGGGATCGTGATCAGCCTTTTGGCGGTCGTCTTGAATGAACGCATCATCCCCTACGCCTATCACGAGCAACGCAAGCTCCTGAAAAATCTCGGTACCACAAACCCGGCCGCGCTTTTAGAGCCGGGGCTTTTTATCCACGCCTTCGCGAACCAGATCCTCTTCATCCACCGGATCGAAGACAATAAAATGTACAACGTCACCATTTACCAGCCGCAGCCCGACCGGCCGACGCGTACCATCATCGCCAAACGCGGGGAATTTACCGCCGTGCCAGGCAAGGACCAGATCAAACTCAAGCTCATGGACGGCACCTCCGATGAGCCGAACCTGGAGAATCCGGAAAATTTCTATAAACTGAATTTTAAGAATTATTTCATCACTCTGGACCTGTCCAAAGAAAAAAAAGAAGTCGAAAAGAAACCCAGAGGGATGACGCTAAAGGAACTGCGCGCGCAGATCGAAGAACATGAACGGCTGCTGGTCGATACCGTCCAGCTGCGCACGGAGTATCACCGCAAGATCACCTGGTCGTTCGCCTCGCTGGTCTTTATCCTGGTGGGATTTCCGGCCGCCGTGATCACCCACCGGCGGGAAAAATCCGCCAACATCGTCATCGCGATCGCGTTCGCCGCGCTGTATTATCTGTTGTCGCTGGGCTGCGAGGCGTTGAGCATCCAGAATATCGCCCCCGCGGCCTGGGTCATGTGGACACCCAATGTCCTGGCCGGCATCGGGGCTTTTATCTTAAACCAAAAATGCGTGTCCTAGAACGACATATCACCAAATCCATCGTCAAGATCTTCTGCCTGACGGTCTTGATCTTTTGCTTCTTATATATCCTCATCGATATTACGAGCAACCTTGATGAGATCATCAACCGCAAGCTTCCTTTGGATATCCTGCTTAAATATTACCTGTCGTTTTTTCCCGTCATCCTGGTGCAGACTTCTTCCATCGCCTGTTTGATCGGGGTCCTGCTGACCTTCAGCACTCTCAACAACCATAACGAGATCGTCGCCATGCGCTCCAGCGGGTTGAATTTCTGGCAGATCACCCGCCCCGCCATTGTTTTCAGCCTTTTGGCCGCGGCCGCGGTCTTTTTCGTCAATGAACGGATCGTTCCCGGCGCCGCCGCTACGACCGAAAAGATCCGCGATGAGAACATCATCCTGCAGGTCGATAAAATGCGCAAAAGCGCCGAAGTCATCCGCAACCTGACCTTTTACGGGCTCAAGAACCGGCTCTATTTCATCGATCGCTACAACCCGCGCGAACAAACGCTCGAAGGGATCACCATCATCGAGCATGACCAGAACCAGAACATCCAGCAAAAAATCGTCGCCCTCAAAGGCGCCTGGACGGGGATCGCCTGGAAATTTTATCAATGCCAGATAACGATCTTTGATCCCGTTAATCTCACCAGCCCGGTCAAGATCAAGGTCTACAAGGAAAAGCTGATGGATATCAAAGAAACGCCGGAGGATTTTCTTAAGCAGCGGCTCAATGTCTCCTCGATGAACATCCGGCAGTTGAACGAATACATCGCCAAATTCGCCTCCAGCGGCGCGCACAAAGCCCTGCAGAGCCTGCGCGTGGATATGCATCAGCGCATCGCTTTCCCTGTCGGAAATGTGGTGATCGTTCTGGCGGGACTTCCCTTCGCCCTCATGTTCAAAAGCCGCAAAGGAGCGACCTTCACGGCGCTGGGACTGGCGGTCTGCGTGGGATTTTTGTACTACGTGGTCAACGCGGTAAGCCTTGCCTTCGGCAAGGGCGGATTTTTCCCGCCGATCCTCGCCGCCTGGATAACGCCGGTCCTCTTCGCGGCCCTGGCCATGACCATCATCGAAACCAAATCGCTGAATTAAATCCAAAATCTGGGATAGCTGAATTCGAAAATCGAAGCACGAAACAAATCTTAAAAGTTAAAAAAAGTTGCAAAAGGTTGAAAGACGTTGAAAAACGTTAAAAGTTTCTTGAGGTTACTTTTGTTGCAACCTTTTGTAACGTTCTTCCTCTTGCAACCTTTTTAAACCTTTTTCAACCTCTTCTAACCTCCAGAATTCAAACATAGTCCTTAATGCCAATCTTCGCCGCGCAAATTTTATATGAAGGCTGGCGCGAATACGGATCGAACATCGCCAGCGTCAGCTGGTTCGTCTCCACGTAATGCATCGACATAAAGATCTGCCCGGGTTTCACCGTCGGGATGATGATCGCCCGCGCCCTGACTTGACCCCGCAATGTGGAAACATAAACCCACTGGCCTTGCTTGATCTGCAATGTCGTCGCGTCCCGGGGATTGATCTCGACGTACACCTCTTGCGGATACATCTTGCGTAAAACCGCCGATTTCGCGGTCCTCGTTTGCGTATGCCATTGGGAAGAGGTCCCCCCGGCCTGTCAAAAGGATGAACGGGTAATTTTCATCCACTGTCTCGGGAATAGTTCGTTCCTTCTCGAATATAAACCTGGCTTTACCGTCCTCATGGAAGAACCGGCCGTCTTCAAACAACCGTCGTTCATTTCCATCAAGACGCTGTTCTGCCAGAAAAGGCCACTGGATGCCGCCGCGGTCTTCGATCATTTGGTAATCCCGGATCCCCGTGATATCGCACGGCTGTCTTCGGGAAATTTCTTTAAGGATCTCAAAAACGGCCTGAGGCGATTCCCACTTCGCGAACATCCGTTCACAGCCCCAATACCTGGCGATCAATTTAAAGATATCAAAATCCGGCAAAGCTTCACCCGGCGGCGGGCAAGTTTTCTTCACGATGCCCAACCGGCGCTCGGAATTGATGAACGTCCCGTCTTTCTCCCCCCACCCTGCCGCGGGCAGGACCAGATGCGCGAAGCGCGCCGTATCGGTCGTGTGATACATATCCTGGACGACGAGAAATTCCAGATTTTTCAGATGTTCGCGCAATTGACTCTGGTTGATCCAGGAATGCGCCGGATTGGTCGCGATGATCCACAGCCCCTTGATCTTTTTGTCGATGATCCCTTCGACGATCTGGTCGTACGCCCAGCTGTTCTCTTGAGGGATAGAATCCTCCTCGATCTCCAGGATCCGGGCGATCTTGCGCCGATGTTCGGGGTTGAGAAAATCGTGCCCTCCCAACAGATTGGTCGTGTTGCTGAACAGCCGCGAACCCATCGCGTTACATTGTCCGGTGATGGAATTCGCTCCCGTTCCGGGCCGTCCGATGTTTCCTGTCAGCAAAGCGAGATTGATGATCGCCTGGGCCGCGCGCACCCCTTCGTAACTTTGATTGATCCCCATGGTCCACCAGAACGACACGCGTTTGCCGCGATGAATCATTGCGGCAAATTCATAAAGCTCCTGCTGTGTCAATCCCGAGACTCGCGCCACCATCTCGGGCGTATAAGACCTCACGTGCGTTTGAAAATCTTCAAAATCCGTGGTATGACTGTCAATAAATTCCCGGTCGAGCCAATTCTCTTCAATGAGAATATGCGCCAAACCGTAAAAAAGCACCAAATCGGATTTTGGCTCCAGCGCGTAATGTCGGGTGGCGGCCATCGCGGTCTCGGTCTTGCGCGGGTCAACGACGATGATCTGCGGGTTATGCGGATTCAGGACGACCCGTTCCCAAAGGATCGGATGCGCGATGCACGGATTAGCCCCGACAAAGACCAGGACATCGGATTCTTCCAGATCTTTATAGGTATAAGGCGGCGCGTCAAAACCGAACGATTGTTTATACGCGGTAACGGCGGTCGCCATGCATTGGCGCGTATTCCCGTCGCCGTGGACGATCCCCATGCCGAACTTCGCCACCGCGCCCAGCAGGGCCATCTCTTCGGTCACTATTTGTCCCGTGCTTAAAAACGCGAGGCTGTCCTTGCCGTACGTCTTCTGGATGCGCGTGAAATTGTTCACGAATTCCGACATTACGACCGCCCAGTCTACTTTTTCCAGCTTCCCCTCTTTGCGCAAAAGAGGATACCGGGCACGGTCGGCGGCGTGCAAAGGCGTCAAGGCCTCCCATCCCTTCGGGCACGCCGAACCGATATTGACGGGATAATCGATGGTGGGCGTGACATTGACGGCCTCGCCATTTTTGATATGAATATCCAGGCTGCAGCCCGTCGAGCAATACCCGCAGACTGACTTTTCCGTTCTATCCGGCAAAAGGCGCTTGGGGAGTTGTCCGAAACCAAAAGGGCTGTCGGCCAATTCCAGCTCTTCGGTAAAGGGCCCTTGTTTTTGATAAATAAGATCTTTTATCACTTGATCTGCCTTCCCAATAGCGGCAACGAGACAACCGCTCTGAAGAAAAGATATCTTTCCAGAAGTTCCGCGCCGAGTAAAAGCGCCAAACTTAAGAAACTTGCCGAAAACGCGTAAAAATTGTTTAACATCATTAAGCCGGGCAGTACGATCCCGCCCGCGGCCCCAGGGCAAACCGCCACACGGTGATTTTTTTTAATGGCCGCGTCATCAAGATGGCCGTTTTCTTAAAAGAATTATCATCATCGGCGCGAAGCGAAAAAAAGACAGTGGATTCCAAAAGCATTTTGACAAGACTGAAGGATACGATTCCCCCGCAAAGTACCCGGCCCAGGGACCGCGCCGATATCAACAAACCCGTTGCCAGCCCCAAAATGCACATCGTCATTAAAAATCTGGCGGTGGTCATGTCGTTGTCCCAAAAAGGCCTTTTGGTGTCCCGGTAGACCATCGCCGAGCACAAAATGCCGATAAGGCCGCTTAAAAAAACGATATAATTCATCGTGCTCAAAA
>CAYIMR010000039.1:5488-7043 GCA_964364455.1 uncultured Planctomycetales bacterium
CACAAAATGCCGATAAGGCCGCTTAAAAAAACGATATAATTCATCGTGCTCAAAACATCATTGGCTTTCCACGCGTAAATGACCGCGCAAAACGCGAACAGCCCGAACGCCACGATCTCACGTGAAAGCCAGGATGTTTTGAATCCCAATACCGCGCGAAAAGCGTACAACGGCCGCCCCAAATGAAGCACACTGACCCCCAGCGCGAGCAACCCCGTGGCCAAAGCCACCCACCGGTGTGTCAGGGACAATGGGCCACTGATCGAAAGCGAGGCAAATTCTTTCAACACAAGTTCTGCCAAAACCGTACCGACCGACAACTGTGTGAGGACAAGCATAAAAACCAGCGGTAAATGGGCATGCTCGGGTTTTAATTGCAGATAATCCAGCGAGGCTGTATTCTCCGGCCATTGGCGCCTGGTTTTGTAACGCGTCGTCGGATAGGTGTAATCGGAGCGCGGGGCGTCGGGGACATTGACGAATTCCTCGGGCTTCTTTTTAACTTCCTGTGTATCGACCAGTGTGATGCGGATAGCACCGTTGGGACACGCGCGCACGCACGCCGGAGGCTGTCCCACCTGCAGACGGCTGATGCACATGTCGCATTTGTGCACGATGCCGCGTTTTTTACTGTATTTCGGGACATCGTAAGGACATTTCAAAATACAATACTGACAGCCGAAGCATTGGTCCTCAAGATGTTTGACGATCCCCGTTTCCTCGTCCTTGACGTACGCCTTCGTCGGGCAGCCGGTCATGCACGCCGGCTCGGCGCAGTGATGGCACGCGGCGGTCACGTGTTGCATCACGGGATTTTCGCTGGTCCCGCCCTGGATCAAGCCGACGGAGCGCCAGGTCTCGTCTTCATCCAGCCCGTTCTCATTATGGCAGGCGGTCACGCAGGCCTTACAGCCCGTACACTTGTCCAAATCCACTTCAAAAGCGTATTGCTGTCCGGGCGCGGGTGCTTTGCCGGGAATTAATTCACGATATCTTTTTTGCGAAGAATCCAGGGCATGGCTCTCGTGCAGCTGCGTGAATTTTGTGACGGCCGCAACCCAATCCTCCTTTTTAATGCCTTCGGCGGTCATAACGAAAGTGTTGTCTGCACGTAAAGAAAGTCCGCGTCATCGTTGGCTCCCGTTTCCTGGAGATATTTTCCGGCAAAAAAATGCGAATATCCCGCCTGCACATTCACGTAATTATTGATCTTATAATCAGCCGTCAGATCGATCTCATCGCCCACGTGCGGACTCACGCCGGAGAGGCCCGCCGCTGCCGTGCGGGTCACCGCGCGCCCCGCCGAGTAAAAAGAATCTTTCGGGGTATCCAGAAAGATCAAGTGAAGGTCACCTTGCAATTTCAGTTTTTTGCTGGGTTTGGCGCTGACTTGAAAACGATAATCGTTGAGGTTCTGCAGACTGATAAAATCCATGAATCCGTAGAAAAGATGATTGGTCGGATATAAATTATCGAACGTTGTCAGTTTGCCGTCCGCGGGATCGGAATCGCCCGAACCGTAATCGAATTCAAAGGCGATGCGCGGCTGCCAGGG
>CAYIMR010000040.1:0-6835 GCA_964364455.1 uncultured Planctomycetales bacterium
GAAGAACTGCTGGGATTGTTGATCAATGCGGGCGTGGTCGAGAAGAGAAATAAAAGTAAAGTGCTCGAAGTCTTGATGGCCCGTGAAGCCTTGGGCTCAACCGCGATCGGGCAAGGAATCGCCATTCCTCATGGCAAATGTGATTGTGTCAAAAAATTGGTCGGTTGTCTTGGAATAAGTAAATCTGGCATTGATTTCGATTCGCTGGATGGCGAACCCGCCTACATTTTTTTCCTCTTAGTGGCTCCCATCGATTCTGCTGGTCCTCACCTTAAAGCGTTGGCGAAGATTTCCCGTCTTCTGAAAGATAAATATATTCGTGAAAGTCTGAAGTCTGTAAAGGACGAGAAGTCCATGTTACAGATCATCCAACAAGAAGACAGCCGTTTATCTAAAGTTTAAGCATGTCGCAAAATCCCTTCAAGTGGCTATATCCTGGAATGAAGGTCAAGAGGTGGTTGTTGATCTCATTGCTGGGGGTGATCATTGTCGGCGTCGGTGCCGTATTGACGGCGGATCCTTATCCGTTCGTCAGTGTCGTCGGCATCCTGTGGATCCTCTGCGGGATGATCTTCATCGTGATGGGGATGGGCAAGATGATCGTCTCTTTATTGACGTTGTTTTTGCCCAAAGGGGAACGTGAGCTCGTCAACATTCTTTATCAGAAGCGCTATCTGGAGCGCGGGCCCAAGATCGTCGTTATCGGCGGAGGGCATGGGCTTTCACATTTGATCTTTGGGTTAAAGGAATATACGGCCAATATCACGGCCATCGTGACCGTTGCCGACAGCGGCGGTTCATCAGGGCGTTTACGGGAAGAGTTCAATATCGTCGCGCCGGGTGATATCCGCAACTGTCTGGTCGCGCTGGCGGATGCGCCGGCGTTGATGGGTGAGCTTTTCCAATTCCGTTTTTCCAAAGATTCACAACTCCAAGGGCATAATTTTGGCAATTTGTTTTTGACCGCCATGGTTCAGCTGACCAACGGCGATTTTGAGCGGGCCGTTAAGGAAACGAGTAAGGTTTTGGCGATCCGTGGCAATGTCGTGCCTTCGACCGTAAGTAATGTCCATTTAGTCGCGGAGTATATGGACGGGACGAAAACTCAGGGCGAAGCCAGAATTCCTAACCCCAACTCGCGCGTTAAAAGGGTTTACTTGACGGATGAAGCCGCTTACCCAACGGCCGATGCCCTTGCAGCCATTGCCCAGGCGGATGTGATCATCCTGGGGCCGGGAAGCCTGTATACGAGCGTTATTCCGAATCTTATTGTCAAAGGAATGAGCGATGCGATCGCTAAATCGCAGGCTTTCAAGATCTATGTCTGTAACGTGATGACACAGCACGGCGAAACGGATAATTTTTCTGCCAGTGATCATGTGCGTGCGCTTATTGAACATGCCAACAAAGACGTTATTGACGCGTGTTTGATCAATAATGTTCAAGCGCCGGAAGAAGCGCGAAATCGCTATAAAGGCGAAGGCTCTTTTCCGGTGGAAGCGGATGCGGACAAGATTCGCGCCATGGGATACAGGGTTGTCGCCACGGATCTTTTGGGCGTTACGGATTATGTCCGGCATGATTCAACGAAGCTTAATCATGCCTTGATCAAGCTCATCGAGACGCACCGGGTAATTCGCCGTTAATCAGGGATGATCGGGTTTGCTTTATGGCCAAGAAAGTCATAGTCGAGGTGGTTATTAAAAATCCTCAAGGGTTGCACGCCCGGCCCGCGGCGATGTTCGTTCAAATTGCTTCGAAATATAACGCGAACGTCGTGTTGCAAAAAGGCGAAGAACGCGTCAACGGGAAATCAATTATGGGGATCTTGACATTGGGGATCGAGCAAAATAGTAAAGTTGTCCTGGAGGCCGACGGTGGTGATGCCGATGAAGTGGTGGCGGAATTGACGCAACTTTTGACGAAGGAAAGCATGGAATGAACGAATTCATTTTAAAAGGGGTCGCGGCCGCTCCGGGGATCGCCGCAGGATTCGCCTTTATTTTGGGTAAACAGGACTTCATTGTCCCGCCGCGGGCCATCATGGAAAAGGAAATTCCCATCGAGATCGCCCGTTTTGAGGAAGCCCTCATCAAAACACGGGAAGAGATCCTTACCATCCAGAAAAAAATGACCGCTGATTTCAACGGTCTTCACGCGCAGATATTCGACGCCCATCTCCTGGTCTTGGAAGATCGGACATTCATCGAAGAAGTCATCAAACGCATCAAAGAGGAAAAGTTGTCCGCCGAATATATATTTTTTGAGGTTCTCAAGAAGTACATAAAGATATTTTCGAATATCGAAGATGAATATCTGCGGGAACGGGTCGGCGACATTAATGATGTGGGCCGGCGCATCCTCAAGAATCTTATGGATGAGAACAAGCTGCATGAGCTTGATCATCTGACCGAAGAATTGATCATTGTTAGTCATGACCTGTCGCCGTCGGATACGGCCAGTATGTACAACAAAAATATCCTGGCGTTCGTGACCGATATGGGCGGCCGCACATCCCATACGGCGATTATGGCCAAATCCCTTGGCGTGCCGGCCGTCGTTGGGCTTAAGGACGCGACGTTGCGCATCAACAACCAGGATTACATCATCGTGGACGGCCGTAAAGGTCTGCTCATCCTTAACCCAACATCTGAAACCAAGGCTTTATATAAAATTGAGCAAACCCGTATCCAGGAGTTTCGCGACCAGTTCAAGGATCTTCGCGATTTGCCCAGCGAAACGCTTGATGGCCGGAAAGTTGAAATTTTCGCCAATCTGGAACTCCCGGAAGAGATTCCAACGGTGCAAAAGCAGGGCGCCAGCGGCATTGGCCTTTACCGAACGGAATATTTTTACATGAACCGGGTGGATCTGCCATCCGAGGAAGAACAGTATGAAGCGTATAAGCACGTGGCATTGACCATGGCCCCGCATCCGGTAACGATCCGCACGCTGGATCTGGGTGGTGACAAGTTTATTTCCAGCTTGCAGATCCCGCGGGAGATGTATCCTTTTTTGGGGTGGCGGGCCATTCGTTTTTGTCTGGCCCGGCCGGATATTTTTAAAACGCAATTAAGCGCCATCCTGCGGGCTTCGCTACACGGCAATGTGCGCCTGATGTATCCAATGATCACCGGGCTCGGCGAATTGCGACAGGCCAACGCGATCTTGACTGAAGTCAAACAAAAGCTCAAGGACGAGAAGATCCCCTTCAATGAGAAGATCAGCGTAGGTGTTATGATCGAAACACCTTCGGCGGCCATGACGGCCGATCTGTTGGCCAAAGAAGCGGATTTTTTCAGTATTGGGACCAATGATCTGGTCCAATATACGCTGGCCGTTGACCGGGTCAGCGAACAGACCACGCATCTCTATGAGCCAGGACACCCTTCGATCTTACGTTTGATCAAAAACACTGTTGACGCGGCGCATCAGGCGAATATCAAGGTCGGGTTGTGCGGTGAGATGTCCAGCGAACCTGCCCTGGCGCTGATCCTTTTGGGTTTGAATTTAGACGAATTGAGCATGTCTCCGCTCAATATACCGCAGATCAAAAAGCTTATCCGGTCGGTGAAATTGACGGATGCCCAAAAACTGGCGGAAGAGGTCTTGAAGTTATCCACTGGAGATGAGGTGGAAGAGTTCAGCCGGATGCGTTTGCAGGAATTGGCCCCGCATATCATCACCAATAATCAGGAGAGTTAGATGACGGTACTCATATTGGCCGGTGGTTATGGAACGCGTCTTGCCGAATTGGGAAAGAACACGCCCAAGCCCCTGCTGAAGATACAAAACCGTTATTTGCTTGATTATATTCTGGAAAAAATCAAGCCGCTAAAAGATGTTGAGAAAATTGTTCTGGTCACCAATAACAGATTTTATGGTATTTTTCAGCAATGGGCAAAGGAGCAATCTGGATACACCTGTCCTATCCGTATTGTCAACGATGGAACGAATACGCCGGAAGATCGTCTTGGTTCAATTGGCGATATTGATTTTGTCATCCGGCAGGAAAATCTCCGGGATGATCTGCTTGTGGTGGGTGGCGATAATCTGTTTGAAGGTTCGCTTGAATCTTATGTCCAGTTTTCAAGGGAAAAGGCACCTGCGGTGACGATCGGAGTTTATGACGTTCGGAGCTTGGAGGATGCCAAGCGTTTTGGAGTTGTAGGTATCGACGCGCACGACCGGATCAATTTTTTTGAGGAAAAACCGGTCAAGCCGCGCTCCACATTGATCGCCATGTGTCTGTATTATTTGCCGGAAAAATCTCTTGGTCTTATCGCCGATTATCTGCTAGAATCTGGCAAATCGGATACGGCCGGCGATTACATCCGTTGGCTTTATCAGAAAATCGATGTTTATGGTTTTCCGTTCCGTGGGAAATGGTATGACATCGGCAGCGTTGAATCGTATCGGGAAGCCCAGGCTGAATTTCATGCGGGCGATGGATAATTTTTACAGTGAAGTAATATCAGAAAGGATGGTATCCAGTGAAGGGGAAATATTATCTTACATCGGAATCTGTTGGAAACGGACATCCGGATAAGGTCTGCGATCAAATTTCTGACGCTGTTTTGGACGCGGTTTTGCGTGACGATCCCCAAGGGCGCGTGGCCTGCGAAACTTTTATCACGACAGGGTTGGTCATCGTTGGCGGAGAGATCACGACCAAGACCTATATCAATGTGCAGAAGATTGTCCGCCGTGTTCTCACGGACATCGGATATACGGATCATAAATACGGTTTTAATGCCGCGACGTGCGGGGTCTTGAACGCCATTGTCGGCCAGTCGCCGGATATCGCCCAGGGCGTTGACACGGGTGGCGCCGGTGACCAGGGGATCATGATCGGCTATGCCTGTGATGAAACCCCGGAACTTATGCCGTTGCCGATCGTCTTGGCCCATAAACTGGTTCAACGGATCGAAGAGGTCAGAAAAAACGGGACTCTCAAATATCTTGGACCAGACTGCAAGAGCCAGGTCACGGTGGAATATGAAGATGGAACACCCAAGCGTGTTGATGCTGTTGTTCTGGCCTGCCAGCATACCGAGGAGATATTGGATAAAACCGGCAAAAAGATCACCGAGGAGGCGAGAAACGAAATTATTAAAACAATTGCCACGCCGATCTTGGGTAAATTAACCGATAGCCAGACGAAGTACTACGTCAACGAAACGGGCAAATTCGTCGTGGGAGGTCCTCAATCAGATACGGGGATGACGGGCCGCAAGATCATCGTAGATACTTACGGTGGTGTAGTTTCGCATGGCGGCGGCGCATTTTCCGGCAAAGACCCAACCAAAGTCGACCGTTCCGCCACGTACATGACCCGATATGTCGCCAAAAATATCGTGGCGGCAAAGTTGGCAAAGAAGTGCTGGGTCCAGTTCAGCTACGTTATCGGCCGCGCCGATCCGGTGAGCGTTATGACCGACACCTTCGGAACGGGAAAGATCTCCGAGCAGGATCTGGTCGATCTGGTCCGCAAGAATTTCGATCTGACCCCGCGGGGCATTATTCGCGATCTGGATCTCCAGAAACCGATCTATCAAAAGACGGCCGTGTACGGACATTTCGGCCGGGAAGAATTTTCATGGGAAAAAACGTCCAAAGCAGCCGTGTTGGAAAAAGCGGCTCTCGCGTTACGTTAAAATTGGCGGCACGAAACCGCATTTTGGAAACGGAAAAAGGAAACATGAGAAAAGACTATAAAGTCAAAGACATGTCCTTGGCATCATGGGGCCATAAAGAGATCGAACTGGCCGAAGCGGAAATGCCGGGATTGATGGCCTTGCAGGAGCGATATAAAGGAAAGAAACCACTGGCAGGGGCAAGGATCACGGGTTCTTTGCATATGACGATCCAGACGGCTGTTTTGATCAAAACGTTAAAAGCGTTGGGGGCTGAAGTCCGCTGGGCAAGTTGCAACATTTTCTCAACACAGGATCACGCGGCCGCCGCTATTGCCGATTTGGGGATTCCGGTTTTCGCCTGGAAAGGCGAGACTCTCAAAGAATATTGGTGGTGCACGGAACGCGCGCTGACGTTTCCTGGTGGTAAAGGGCCTAATCTTATTGTCGATGACGGCGGCGATGCCACGCTGATGATCCATAAAGGGCATGAAGCAGAGAAAGACTCCCGTGTGCTGAATAAAAAAGCCGACACGGAAGACGAAACCGTATTATACGCGTGTTTGAAGAAAATATTGGCGCAAGATAAGACCAGATGGCAGCGCGTTGCCAAAGAGATCAAGGGTGTTTCGGAAGAAACCACGACCGGTGTCCATCGACTTTATCAGATGATGAAAGAGAATAAGTTGTTATTTCCGGCCGTTAACGTCAACGATTCGGTCACTAAATCGAAATTTGACAATCTTTACGGCTGCCGGGAATCGTTGGCCGACGGGATCAAACGGGCCACGGACATCATGCTGGCGGGAAAAGTCGTCGTTGTCTGCGGCTATGGTGATGTGGGTAAGGGCTGCGCGCAATCCATGCGCAGTTATGGTGCCCGGGTGATCATTACCGAGATCGATCCGATCTGCGCCCTGCAGGCTTCGATGGAAGGTTATGCCGTGCGAACGCTGGAAGACGCTCTGTCCGAGGGCAATATTTACGTCACCGCGACCGGAAATTGCGAAGTCATTACCGTGGCGCACATGGCGAAAATGAAAGATAAAGCGATCGTGTGCAACATCGGTCATTTCGACAATGAGATCCAGATCGGCGCATTGGAACGCGTGCCAGGCATAAAGAAGATCAACATCAAGCCGCAGGTCGACGAATACCGTTTTCCGGACGGTCATTCAATCATTGTTCTGGCCGAAGGC
>CAYIMR010000041.1:0-6608 GCA_964364455.1 uncultured Planctomycetales bacterium
CTGGGCAACGGCCTGGGCGCGATCGTTGTCCGGCAGCTGACGATCAAAGGTGTCGACAAGATCAAGCAGTATCCCTATCTGAAAAACGGCGCCATGTATTCGATCTTCTTTTTGGGGATGATCATGGTGATGGAGAGTTTTGGGGCGCACGTGCCGCATTATGCCGCGCCCGTCATCACGTTCATCGTGATCGGTTTCTTTTTGTTCAAGTCTTTAAAGGCAGCGAAGCGAAATTCTTAAAGAAAAGGGGCAGTTATGCCCGTTAATATCCCGAGAAAAGTTTCATTCCTCAAGAGTTTAAAGACGGCATTCATAGGAGAGGCGAAAAATCCCCACGACCGGACGGTGTTCCACCGGATGTCGCTCATCGCGTTTTTCGCGTGGGTCGGCCTTGGGGCCGACGGGTTGTCCTCCTCGTGTTACGGCCCCGAAGAAGCGTTTCTCGCTCTGGGCGGCCATCCTTATTTAAGCCTTTTTATCGCCGGCGCGTCTGTTTTGACCGTTTTCTTGATCAGCAGCAGTTACGCGCAGATCATTGAACTGTTCCCTTCCGGCGGCGGCGGATACGTTGTCGCCAGTAAATTGTTATCGCCGAATGTCGGGATGGTGGCGGGCTGCGCTTTGCTGGTCGATTATGTGTTGACGATTACCATTTCGGTTGCCAGCGGGGCGGGCGCCCTTTTTAGTTTTTTGCCGCCGGAGTGGTCAGGATTAAGATTGCACCTTGCCGTCGCGGGTGTCATCGTTCTTATGGTGATGAACTTGCGCGGCGTAAAAGAATCGGTGACGGTCCTGACTCCTGTCTTTTTGATATTTATTTTGACGCATTTATTCGTGGTTGCTTACACGATCTTTATCAATTCCGGGCAGTTTCCTCTCGTGATCCAGACTGTTAAGGCAGAACTGTCCCAAACCCATAAGGAACTTGGAGCCTGGGGGATGTTTTTTTTGATGATGAAGGCCTATAGCCTGGGGGCGGGAACCTATACGGGGATCGAAACAGTCAGTAACGGGCTTCCCACTTTGCGCGAGCCGAGAGTTGAGACGGGCAAACGCACCATGATCTATATGGCTGTTTCGCTTTCCGTGACCGTCGTAGGGTTGATCCTGGGGTATCTATTTTTTCAGGTCCAACCCATGACGGGCAAGACGCTCAATGCCGTTTTATTTGAAACCATTGCCCGCGATTGGGGCAAGCCGGGAGAATTATTTGTCCTTATTACTCTGTTTTCTGAGGCCACGTTGTTGTTCATCGCGGCCCAGGCGGGATTTATCGGTGGGCCGCGGGTATTGTCGAACATGGCGCTGGACCGCTGGTTCCCGTCGAAATTCACGTCTTTAAGCGACCGGCTGGTGGCCCAGAACGGGATCATGCTCATGGGAACGGCGGCTTTGCTGGCGATGGTTTTCACCGGAGGTTCGGTGAAACTGCTGGTCGTTTTGTACAGTATCAACGTTTTTATCACGTTTTGTCTTTCGCAGGCGGGGATGGTCAAGCACTGGTGGAACTCGCATGAGCGCGGATGGCAAAAGAAACTTTTGATCAACGGCAGCGGCCTGGTGTTATGCGCGTTCATTCTGATATCGGTCGTGATCTTGAAATTCTTCGACGGAGGATGGATCACTCTTTTCATCACGGGTTCGCTGGCCGTGTTGGCGGTTTACATCAAGCGGCATTACGAAGAGACGAGGAGGCAGTTGGGCCGTCTGGATGATCTGGTCGCGACGGCGCTCTCCCAGCAGGGCACGGGCCGGAAGCCGGAGGAGATCACGTTCGATCCCGGATCAAAGACCGCGGTATTGCTGGTCAACGGCTACAACGGTCTGGGGCTGCATACCTTGTTCAATGTGATCCGTCTGTTCGGCAAGGAATTCAGGAATTTTGTTTTCGTGGAGATAGGCGTTATTAACGCGGGGAATTTCAAGGGAAGCGAGGAGATGGAGAACCTTAAAAGAAAGAGTGAACAAGACGTCGCCCGGTACGTCGCGTTCATGAACAGCCAGGGGTATTACGCGAAAGGATTGTATTATGTGGGATTGGAAGTCATGGAGGAAGTGGAGGCGCGCAGCGCGCAGATCCTGGCGCAATATCCCAACGCCGTCTTCTTCGGCGGGCAGCTGGTCTTCGCCAAAGAGACCATCATGAAGCGGTTGTTCCATAACTACACGGTCTTTGCCCTGCAGAGCATGTTTTATCATAAGGGGATCCCGTTCGTCATCCTGCCTATCCGCGTGCCGTAGCGATCACCGCGGGCAACGAATGTGTTGACAAAGATAGTTTATTGCTTTGAATTACTTTTAATGAGAACTTTTAAGGCACTGAGAGCGAGTCTATTGAGCGTAGCGGCATTAGGGACGCTGGGGAGTGCCTTTATTTTTATCGGTACGTCTCAAGCAGAGTTGAGTTCCAGCCCTGCACTTCACATCACTACACACACAGCCGATGAAATTTCTGGTCGTTTCGACAATAAAACCTCGCGCGTGGAATTTGAGAGTCGCATGGACACATCCCAGCATGTTTCGGTGCAAGTGCGGGTAAATAATTTGGTGCTTGATGCTTCAGCTGAGCTCGGTGAAGACAGCCAAAAAAAGGTCGTAATCATTGATGGTTATGGCAAAGCGTTGTCACCCGAGGATAAGCGGGCTTTGATAGAGCTCGGCGGATTGCTTGAGCGCTATCTAGATCCGTACAGACGGCAACAAGTTCCCCCGCACGAGGATCTTCTCGCGCGAATTGTGGGGTATTGGGGGGAGGCGCCCGTTGGGTTCCCACTCACAAGGCAGGAAGTTAGGTCGCTACGTAATCCTTAAGTAACTGCCTAGCGATGGAGAAACGGTTGACTCACTGAATACTTTTGATTTCTATTTGTGCGATGACCGTCGTGTTGCTCTACGCGCCGGTAGATAATGTACAGCCGGGTGTGGTCTTTCAGGCACCGGGGCTGGAGTTTACACAGTGGATTGTGCTGAGCATGATCGCTGTTGCCGCGTTCATGGCGGTTGCCTTAACCCGTTTGACACAGAGTGTGGGGATGAATTTCAAGAAGCGGCCGATGGGAAGAATTTTTGGAAAATCGGGTGGCGGGGTGATCAGATACCCACAAATTTGTCGCACACCCATCGCACACCCAATTTTGATTTGACATTTGCTACCGAAAGGCATAAAGTTCTTATTATGAAAACGTTTATGAAAGCCTTTACGGAATGCCAGTCTGGGCAGCAGGATGACGAGGATGGCATAACCCTCTTCGAGAATGCGTGTACATTGACACCCAATGGTTCTATTTGGCACGATGCCGATACTCATGCCTTTTGCCGTGAGATAGTCGAAGCGGGATGTGATATAACTTCAGGTGTCCACTTTTAATTTGGAGATGACAAGTAAAAGACTTTTTCTTGACAGGGGGACGAGGGGGTGCTATTTTGCGAGAATCTGAAGCGGACTTGAGGTAGAATATGCCTGATTATAAAACGTTAAAACTTCGCTTGCAATTGATGGTGTCTATCCTGGCGTTAAGCATTGTAATAATAGCTGCTATCGGGATAAGCCAAGCCCGTAGTGAGCCTGAGAGTGCCCAGCCAATGCCGATTGGGAATGCACCTGATGACATTCATCCCACACCTGAGGAGATCTTATTAGAAAAAGGAATGTCATTAACAGTTCCTGATCTGATTGCTACGTTAAAGAACGAAAACGAAAAAGAGGAAATTCGTTTTTGGGCTGTGATTGCTTTAGGGAGAACGGGCGACTTATCGGCATCTCTTCCTCTTATAGAGACTTTAAGGAATAAAAACTCGAAACTTCGAGAGGCAGCTGCCTTAGCTTTAGGTAAGCTGCAAGACCCATCGGCAATTTCCCACATTAAAGAGGCCTTACAAGATCCATCCGAAGGTGTCCGCTCAATGGCAGTTCAAGCACTTGGCCAAATAGGGAGAGATGAGGCTATCGCTGCCCTTGGTGAAAAAGTCATGGATCTTAATGAACCTTCAGTAAATATCCGGGCTAACGCTGCCTTTCGATTAGGGCAAATGGGACTGGATTCCGCAGTACCGTGGCTCATTGCCGGTTTAAAAGACAAGTCCTTAGAAGTAAGGGCCTCATCTGCTATTGCTCTCGCTGAATTCGGTAACAGAGAAGCGATTCCCTCACTTATTGAAATCTTAAAGGTGCCTAATGCTAGAGAGTCATTAGTCGTAAAAGCTATGAATGGGTTAAAAAAATTTACGGGTCAAGACTTCGGATATCCTAAAAAGCACTTTGCCCCCGCAACTAAAGAAGAAAGAGATGAAGCCATAAGGAGATGGATTGAATGGTGGGAAAATCATTAATCTTAAGCGTCTGGGGAATAATGGTTTTTTCACTTATTACCAGTTCTCGTGTTGAAGCTATTCCCAGCCATACTCCTCACAACCACACAGACAAAACAATACAGTGGGAAGAAGATGGCACAAAGGATGGGAGCACATCGCATAACCATAGGAGTGCTTATTCCTTCCTCGGATTTGGGGATACAGGTGAGCCATACTCAGCTTTTGCAGTATGGGATGATCGGGATTTTAGGACAGATTTTGATGCTGTTTTCAGCAGCGGTCATGGGTTTGTTGACGAAACAGCAGCCGATGCCATAGCCAATAAAATACCGCGATATTTTTTCAGTAATGCGAGTGGGGTTTGGCCCGAGGCTGCCAAGGCGAGGATCAGAGATGCCTTTAACGCCTGGGGCGCTGTAGCATCAGACAAATCAAAATGGCGGACAGGAATCGCCTTTCAGGAGACGGCTCAAGCGGTCAATGCAGAAATTACCCTCCTTTGGGAGAATATAGATGATGCGAGCAATTGTGGCGGGTCTTTCAACTTTGTTGCCAGGACTCAAAGTTTTGATAGTAGCTTAAATTGGGACTTTAACCAAGATCCGACCGGGATTGCCGCTACCCAGTGGCACTTCTATTCCGTCGCTCTCCATGAGATTGGGCACATTGTAGGGCTTTTCCACCAAGTCGATACTGGTGATGTGATGCGGCCATCGGTGGGCGTGCCAACCGGTGGGGCAGGCGCCGGAGTGCCAGCAACATGTCTGGGAGGTGCGCTGGCTGGCACTTTTTTCATGGGCATAGATCCTGATTCTATAGAGGCCGTAAGGGATCTCTACTCCATACCCACAGGCTTAGATCTCGCCTTCGTCATTGATACTACCGGAAGCATGTTTGACGATATCGACGCGGTTAAGGTCGCAGCGACCGACATAGTCAATACCATTGATTCTAAACTTGACGACTATCGAATAGCAGTCATCTCGTATGAAGATTTTCCTGTTTCCCCGTATGGGGCTGCATCTTGTGGTGATGCGACATTTCACGATGTGCTTGCATTCTCTACCGACAAGACTGCGGCCGTTTCAGGTATTCAAGGGTTATTCTTACGGTGTGGGGCAGATCTTCCAGAATCCGTCTATTCCGCTCTCATGCATGCCATTGATGGCACCTCGCTGGGCGGGTGGCGAAAAGAGACTGATGTCGACGATATCAAAAAAGCCATCGTCCTTATGGGAGATGCGCCTGGTCATGACCCAGAGCCGTTTACCGGGTTCACCTCGGCAACGGTGATCGCTGCGGCAGTAGCAGCAGACCCCATTAGCATCTTTCCAATCGCTATTGGATTTGACGCGTCAGCAAAGGCCCAATTTTCCATTCTCGCTGAGGGGACAGACGGAAAGCTCTTTACGGCGCCAACCGCCGGCGAGGTAGTTGACGCTGTCATTGAAGCTATCGGCGAAATTATAACGCCGACAAACAACCCTCCCAATTGTACCTTTGCCGTGGCGGACCCCTCTCAGATTTGGCCTCCAAATCACAAACTTGTCCCGATTTCCATTATGGGTGTGGAAGACCCTGATGGTGATCCTGTGGCTATTACAATTACCAGTATTACACAAGATGAGCCTGTTTTTGGAATCGGTTCCGGTGATACGGCGCCGGACGGATTCGGAGTAGGAACAGGGAGCGCCAAAGTGCGAGCAGAACGGGCTGGTGGAGGGAATAGTCGAGTCTATCAAATCACCTTCGTTGCGGTTGATGACAAGGGTGCCGAGTGTGCCGGAGCAGTCATTACCGCAGTACCACATGACCAAGGCGCCAATACGCTTATTGTGAATGATGGGCAGATCTATGTTTCTACGGGTCCGTAGGCTAGATTTGCCGTAGAACTTTCTTTCATCATTCCTACCTCTTGCGATTGCCTCCTGTTCTTTTCTCTCATCAAGGAACTGACCGGCCCGTACGAGATCATCCCCTCACCCTAACCCAAGTTCGTCAGTTATGAGATAAAGAGCATAATTTTAGGTGGTTTTCATGACCAGTACTCAAAGGTGGTCATTGGCGAAACTATAAAAAAGCCGATGTAGTGGAGACAACGAATGTGTTGACAATTCGACGGAAAAATGATGAAATGAATGACGACGCAATTTATGGAACAAAGTGAACATAAATTGCCGTCGGAATTCACCCTTGACAATTTGGACAAATTGTCAAGGGTCCAATTCGTACAAACAATTTACGTTCACTGCGTTCCGTAAATTGTGTACTCATTGAAGGAGGAAAAATATGTTTTT
>CAYIMR010000042.1:0-3792 GCA_964364455.1 uncultured Planctomycetales bacterium
ACTAGCGGTGAAAAGGCGGGGTTGTAAATGTTATAGTACGGTATATATGTTCGAGATTATCTGATCTTGTGTTTCATCTCCAAGCCAGGCTTGAAGACGACTACTTTACGTGGAGGAACCGGAACGCTTTCTCCCGTGCGGGGATTCCGTCCGAAGCGCGCTTTTCTTTCCTTGATCTTGAATACGCCGAAATTGCGGAGCTCAACTTTCTCGGTGCGCACCAGACTATCCACGATAACGTCAAATGTCTTTTGCACAACCCTCTTGACATCCACTTGCTTGATGCCGGTCATATCGGTTATACGCAACACTATATCTTTCTTCGTCATTAAAGCACCTCCTAACGGTAAGTAGAGTAACATCAGTATGTTACAGTGTCAAGGAAAAATTCCCGTCGCCCACCAATTCCTTGATCTCGTTCATCAATTCTTCGTTGGGCGTCACAAAAAGATCTTCTCCCACCAGGATCTGGATACTTTTGTGGGATTCGGTATCGAGGCGCAGGTAAACCGGCACTTTCCCTGGAAAACTGGTCAATTTTTCCTTCAGATCCTTTAATTTTTGCTGGTCCACGCCGGCCAGATCGACGTTGATGGTTTTGATGGCCCCGTAAACCTCCTGCATCTGCTTCATGTCGGTGGCGATGATCTTGGGTTCATCATCACGCCGGCTGACCCGGCCGCTCAAAAAAACAACCTCGCCTTCATTCAAATATTTCGCCAATTGCGTGTACGTCGAAGGGAACAAGACCACTTCGACCGAGCCTTCCATGTCCTCCAGCCGCACAATGGCCATCCGTTCGTTGGTCTTGCGCGTGTTGGTGAGCTTGATCTCCTCAAGCAATCCTACCAAACGCACCTGCTCGCCGTCGATCGTCTCCCGAAGGTCTTTAGTGGTGAAATTCGTGAATTCCTTGATCTCGACGGCATAATGCGTCAAGGGATGCCCACTGACATAAAAGCCGAGGATCTCTTTCTCAAAGGAAAGGATCTGGGGCTTGGACCATTCCTTGACATCGGGGAGATTTTCCGTTTCCTGCTGAAACCCGCTTTCGTTGGTAAGATCAAAGAACGAAACCTGCCCCATGGCCTTTTCCTTCTGGCTTTTCGCGCCCACCGCCAGCGCCCGGTCCAAAATGGCCATCATCTGCGCGCGGTAAGCTTTAAAACTATCCAGGGCGCCGCACTTGATAAGGCTTTCGACGACTTTGCGGTTGACCAGACGCAGATCCACGCGAGCGCACAGATCTGAAAGCGACGTGTAAGGCCCCGTCTGCCTGTTCTCCACGACGGAATCGATGGCCGTTGACCCGACGTTCTTGACGCCCAAGAGGCCGAAACGGACCGTGTGGTCGTTAACGACATTGAATTCTTTAATGCTCTCGTTGATATCCGGCGGCAAGACCGTGATCCCCATGGCCTCGCATTCTTTGACGTATTCGACGATCTTATCGGTGTTGTTCTTTTCGCTATTCAGAAGCGCGCACATGAATTCCACCGGATAATTCGCCTTCAAATAAGCGGTCTGGTAGGAAATGAGCGCGTACGCGGCGGAATGGCTGCGGTTAAATCCATAACCGGAAAAATAATCGATCAGGTCGAAAAGTTTATTGGCCTTCTTGTCATCGATGCCGCTTGTTTTAGCGCAACCGTCAACGAACTCTTTACGCATCTGTTCCATGACGGAAGGGATCTTTTTGCTCATGGCGCGGCGCAAGTGATCGGCCTGGGTCATGGAAAATCCGGCCAGGGCGACCGGGATCTTCATGACCTGTTCCTGATAAACGATGATCCCATAGGTTTCTTTGAGGATCGGCTCGAGCTTGGGATGGTCATATTTGATCTCGACCTCGCCGCGTTTGCGGCGAATGAAATCATCAAGCATGCCGCTGCCCATAGGCCCGGGGCGATACAGGGCCAAAACGGAGATAATGTCTTCGAATTCCGACGGTTGGGTCTTCTTCAAGAGTTCGCGCATCCCCGCGCTTTCTAACTGGAACACGCCGAAGCTGTTGGCCTGCGCCAGCAGGGCGTAGGTTTTGGCATCGTCGAGCGGGATACGGCTGATGTCAATTGTAATGCCGTGGATCTTTTTGATCAATTCGACCGCCTGGCTGATGACCGTCAAAGTCCGTAATCCCAGGAAATCTATTTTCAGCAGGCCGATCTTGGCGATGGCGTTCATCGCGAAACCGGTGATGATCTGTCCGTCGCTGGTCTTAAAAAGCGGCACGTATTCATCCAGCGGTTTGTCGGCGATGACCACACCCGCGGCGTGGGTCGAGGCGTGACGGTTCAAGCCTTCCAGGACCTGCGCGGTCTCGATCAACTGGCGCGCGGTCTGGTCCTCCTGGAACAATTTATTGAGCTGCGGCTCCTTTTGCAGGGCCTCTTCGACCGTGATCCCAAGCTCAGCCGGGATCAATTTGGCGATCTTGTCGACATCGGCATAAGGCATTCCCATAACGCGGCCCACGTCGCGGATCGCCGCGCGCGCCTGCATGGTCCCGAAGGTGATGATCTGCGCGACGTTCTGCGCGCCGTATTTTTGGGTCACATAATCAATGACCTCCCCGCGGCGTTCGAAACAAAAGTCGATATCAATATCCGGCATCCCCGCGCGGTCGGGATTCAGGAACCGTTCAAAAAGCAATCCATATTTGAGCGGGTCCAGGTCCGTTATCCCCAAGAGATAACTTACCAGACTGCCCGCGGCAGAACCGCGTCCCGGCCCGACGGGAATTCCTTTCTGTCTGGCGAAATTGATAAAGTCCGAAACGATGAGAAAATAACCGACGAAATCGATCTTTTCGATGACCTTCAGTTCATGGCTAAGCCGTTCGGTGATTTCGGGAGTAGTTGCCGTGAAACGCTTGCGCAGGCCTTCCTGACACAGTTCGCGAAGATACGCCTCTTTTGTTTTCCCCTCCGGTGGATTAAAGCGCGGCAGGTGGATCTGGTCGAAATCCAGTTTCAGATTACATTTCTCGGCGATCTCGACCGTGTTCCTGAGCGCCTGCGGGATCCAGCCGAATTCCTTATACATCAAAGCCGGGTCCTTGAAATAGAACTGGTCGGTCTTAAGCCGCATCCTTTTGGGATCATTGAGCATGGCCTGGGTCTGTACGCACAAAAGCGCCTCGTGCGCCCTCGACTGGGATTGTTCCAGATAATGCACGTCGTTGGTCACCACAAGCGGCAGATTTAGCTCTTTAGCGATTCTTAACAGGCCTTCATTGACGGTCTTCTGCTCGCTCAGGCCATGGTCCATGATCTCGATGTAAAAATTCCCTTTACCGAAGATCTGGCTCAAGTCATCCGCGGCCTTTAAGGCCGTATTGTAATTTCCCTGCTGCAAATGCCAGGCGATCTCGCCTTTCAGGCACGCGGAGGTGGCCAGGAGTCCGCCGGCATGTTGGCTCAAAATTTCTTTGTCCATCCGCGGGAAATAATAAAACCCTTCCAGGTACGCCCTGGAAACAAGTTTCAGCAGATTGCGATATCCCTGCATATCACGCGCGAACAAGACCAGATGGGAGACCGTGCCCCTTTCCCTTTTTCTCTCGAGACGGCTGCCCTCGGTAACGACGTAGGCTTCACAGCCGATCAAAGGTTTGACACCAAGCGAAGTGGCGGTCTGATAGAAATCGATGGCGCCAAAGAGATTCCCGTGGTCGGTCATCCCCAACGCGGGCATTTTATAGTCGGCGGCTTTCTGGATGAGGTTCTTGATGCGGCAGGCCCCGTCGAGGAGGCTGTACTGGGTGTGGACGTGCAGGTGGACGAAATCGGA
>CAYIMR010000042.1:3892-6601 GCA_964364455.1 uncultured Planctomycetales bacterium
GTCGCGGGAGGCTTGGAACTGATATCGTAAACGACGCGGTTGACGCCCCTGACTTCATTGATGATGCGATTGGCGATCTGGCCGAGCAGTTCATACGGCAATTTTACCCAATCCGCGGTCATCCCGTCAAGGCTGCTCACACAGCGGATCGCCAGGACATTTTCATAAGTTCTTTGGTCGCCCATGACGCCGACGGTCTTGATCGGAAGCAAAACCGCGAAGGACTGCCATACCTCATGATACAATCCCGCTTTCTTGATCTCTTCCAGGACGCGCTCATCGGCCTCGCGCAATATTTCGAGGCGTTCCCTGGTCACTTCGCCGATAATACGAATTGCCAAACCGGGCCCCGGGAAGGGTTGTCGTTTAAGGACAAGCTCCGGTATTCCCAAATGCTTTCCGATGGCGCGGACCTCATCCTTGAACAACTCACGGAACGGTTCGATCAGCCCCAGTTTCAAGTTCTTCGGCAGCCCGCCGACATTATGGTGGCTTTTGATCACCGCCGACGGCCCGCCTGTCGGAGAAAAGGATTCAATCACGTCCGGATAGAGCGTTCCCTGGGCCAAAAACGCGGCGTCCTTGATCTTTTTCGATTTTTCGACGAACACCTTGGCGAATTCATCCCCGATGATCTTTCTTTTTTCTTCAGGGTCAGTGACCTTCTCCAGTCGCTTGAGAAAGCTCTTTTCAGCGTTGATGACATTGAGGTTGATGTTAAAATGGCCATTGAACGTCTTCTGGACGGAAGCCACCTCGTTTTTACGCAATAGCCCGTTGTCGACAAAGATACAATGCAATTTCGTGCCGATGGCTTTATGGAACAAAAGCGCGGCGACCGATGAATCGACCCCTCCGCTTAAACCCAGAATGACCTTCTTTTTACCGACGGTTTCCTTGATCTGTTTGATCGTAGTGTCGATGAACTTATCCATGGTCCAGCGCGGCAGGCACCCGCAGGTGCCAAAAATAAAGTTCGACAGCACCTGGACACCCCGCTGGGTGTGCGCCACTTCCGGGTGGAACTGAACTCCATACATCTTTTTGGCGCGGTTGGCGATAGCCGCCACCGGCGCGTTGAGCGTATGGGCGATCGTGATGAATCCCGGCGGAAGCCTGGTGATCTGGTCACTGTGGCTCATCCAGCAGGTGATGTTGGTAGGCAGATTAGCAAAGAGATCTTTGTTGCTGTCGATGAATAATTCGGCGCGGCCGAACTCGCGTTCCTTGCTTCCCTGGACCTTGCCCCCCATCTGGTCACAGATAAGCTGCATGCCGTAACAAACGCCCAGAATGGGGATCCCCAAATTGTAAATTTCCTTCTTGAGCGCGGGGGCGCCGCGGTCATAAACACTCATCGGACCGCCGGAGAGAATAAGCCCTTTGGGATTGATCTCCTGGATCTCTTCGGCCGAGATCGTATAAGGAACGATCCGGCTGAATACTTTACTTTCCCGGACCCGGCGGGCGATCAATTGGGTGTATTGAGAACCGAAATCCAGAACGAGGATGATATCTTTATTGCGGACCTTGTGGGTCTTGGCGGCAGTCATACTCCGGCGAGCTATGGCGCGGGATGTCTTGATAAATTTGCTTTTACTGGATGTGGGCCGGCGTGGCCTGCGAACGATCTTACGCAGCTTTAACTTTTTCGCTCTTGTTTTTTTTATTTTATGTAGCATAACTTGTCCTTTTTTACTTGCCCATACCGACCCGCTGGCCTACCTGGAAGACCTTGCCTTCGGTCTGTATCGACGGCGCGATGATCATTTCCACGTCATGCATCCGCTGAATGTTAGCAACTCCCAAAGACCCCATCGAAGTCTTCAGGGCCCCCATAAGATTTTGCGATCCGTCATCGACCCTGGCCGGCCCGAAGAGGATCTCCTTTAATGTTCCGGTCGTCTTGACCTGGACGCGCGTTCCCCGCGGCAGGTTGGCGTGCGAGGTGGCCATACCCCAATGATACCCGCGGCCGGGCGCTTCCTGGGCGCGCGCGAACGATGAGCCGACCATAACGGCGTCCGCCCCCGCGGCGAAGGCTTTGCAGATCTCCCCGCCGATGCGCATCCCGCCATCGGTGATGATCGGGATATATTTTCCCCTGCGTTTGAAATAATAGTCGCGGGCCGCGGCCGTGTCGACCGTTACCGTGATCTGCGGAATGCCGATGCCCAGAACGCCGCGGGTCGTGCACGCCGCGCCGGGTCCGATGCCGACGAGCAATCCGGCGGCGCCGGCCTCCATCAACTCCAGAGCCACATCATAGGTGACACAGTTGCCGAGGATGATGGGGATCCTGGATTCACTGCAGAATTTATGCAGATCCAACACTTTATATTCGGTGGAAATATGTTTGATCGTCGCCACCGTGGACTGGACGACGAAGATATCGCAGCCGGCCTTTTCGGCGATTGTCGAGAATTGTTTGGCATTCTGGGGGATACAACTGACAACGGCGGGGACTTTATGCGATTTGATCTCCTTGATCCGTTTGGCGATCAATTTTTCCTTGACCGGCTTCAAATATACGCTTTGAACAAGTTTCGTGGCTTCTTCAGGGCTGGCCTTGGCGATCGATGCTAATACGGCATCGGGATTGTCATAACGGGTCTGGATACCATCGAGATTCAAAACGGCGATGCCGCCTAATTTTCCCATGGCAACGGCGAATTTCACGTCCACCACCCCGTCCATGGCCGCGGCCAG
>CAYIMR010000043.1:0-6587 GCA_964364455.1 uncultured Planctomycetales bacterium
GCTCAAATCTCTCGCGCGCATTAGGCGACGACAAATCCACCGCGGTAATTTCGTGTTTGGAAACCGGCGAGGAAATGGCCGGCGGAACTTCATCCTCATCATAAAGCGGCCTCTCTGAAGCAATGGGGGAAGAAACACGTGGCGAGGCTTCTAAAAGGATGCTTTCCACGGCGGCATAAAGTTGATCCAGTTTCTCTGGGTCCATTTTTTCCTCATAAGGAAATGACATAAACGTATAAGGTTTACCGGCCGGTTCTGTCCCCGACGGCCGCAGAAGCGCCGATGCGTTGCCTCCCTCAAAAAATAGTTTAACCCCATCCTTGGTCAAAACATGGACGGCCTTTAAACCTGTTTTTTCCTCGATTTTTTTGGCAAAAGTTAACTCACTGACCCCTTTGCCCCGAGATAGTTCAGCATTAACTTGCCCGACAATGTTGATTGTCCCTTGTTTCGCATCAACGTCAGCCCGCCGGATTGTCCCAGGCTTAGCCAGGAATTTTTTTCCAATAATTGACTCAACCCTATCCTTATACCCGGCCAAACTCATATTGGATTTGGCAACCATCCATAGCGTTGTAAGGCCGGCCGCAAACCCGTCATCAAATGTCTTTATAAACAGCCCCACGCCAACATGCGCGCTTTCTTCGCCTGCTATCAAATATTTCCTGCCATTGATAATATTGCGGACGAACCATTTGAATCCCACCTTTTCCTCGTCCAGTTCAGATCCCAGATAATCCGCGACCGCGTTAACAAAATCGCTGGTCGCGACTGTCTTGCCGATAGCGCCGTCTAAGCCAACGTCTTTCTTTAAAAAGAAGGCCAGGAGGGCGATAAGATCATTCGCCCCAAAAAAATCACCGTTAAAATCAACGGTCCCAAATCGATCGGCATCACCGTCAACCGATAAACCAAGACGTCCTTGTTTTTCTTTGACCTTCTGGACCAACCTCCCGTTACTGGCTGGTTTATCCGGCTGCGGGGCGCCGTGAACGTCTTTAAATTCAGGGTCATTATTGTTTTCATTGATGACAGTAAAGAAATCCCGGCCGGCTTCTTTGGCAATCGCGGCATAAAGCGCGTGCATCACCCGGACGCCCGTACCCTGCATGGGATCCAAAACAAGTTCAAAGTCGGGATGTGATTGAATGTAATTGACAATGTCTCCCAATGCCCCGCTTTCTCTTATAATAGGCATCAGATATCCATGCACATATTGGTCAACAGCCTCTTGGGCCGTGATAACCTTGATCAAACCTTGCCTTTTCGCTTCTTCATAATCAAGACTACGGTAATCTCTTGCGCTATTCGACAGCTCTTGAATCCTGCCTGTGACGTGCTCATCCGCCGCACCGCCATGGTCTGGAGAAAATTTAAAACCGCCGTCCGTATAGGGGCTGTGACTTGCCGTTAAATTGATGACCCCGCCGATTTCATCGTGACTGCCCGCATAAAATGCCAACACCGGTGTCGGAACCGGCTCATCCTCAACGACGATGACCGGCATGCCATTGCCCGCATGGATTGCCGCTGTTTCCCTTTGGAATTCAGCGTTCATCCTGCGTGTATCGCGGCCAATTAATGTCACTTGACCCGGATTGTAGTTTTCTTTGGCATATAGCGCTGTTCCCTGCGCGAGTTTATGGATTAACGGAAAATCAAAATCCTTTCCAATAATACCCCTGTCCCCGCTTGTCCCGAATTTTGACGGGCGGGATTCCTCCAATGGCCTCGTCTCTGTTCCCACCGGCGAGGAGGCATACTCCGAGACCTGCTCATGCTCCGGGCCGACGGCCGATCCGATCTCGCGCAACGCCGCGGCGGCGGCCTCGCGAACAGGCTGGGTCTCACCCTTTCGTTTCAGGGCCAAGCCCAGGGCATCAATGATGGTGTCTGTCGCGGGCCTGACCCGGCCCAATTCCCGGGCGGCCTCCACGCGCTTACCTTCATCGGCGCTGTCTATTAAATCCACGATAAGCTCTGCATCCACCGGCGAGGCGGCGGCTTGAGTGAATGCTTCATCCAACTGGGCGCGCGCGGTAGCGGTATCGCTCACACGGATAAAGAAACCTTCTCCACCACGATTTTTAAACGCCTGGTATGAAAACATCGCGAACAGATCGCGCACAACATTCGGACTAATATAATCAAGATACCCCTTCGCAAATCCAATGGCCGGATGACCCGCGAGCATGTCCTTTTCTTCCGGGACCAGGGAAACAATCAACGGGAAGAAATCATCCGGATTGGCCAATACCTGCTGCCAACTGATATGCTGGGAACCCGTTCCCTGCAAAATCCATTCATACCCTGATTGATGCAAATGCCGGCGCAGTTCGTCATACTTGTCGCCCTCCAGATAAATAAAGGGCACAAATGTTTTATCAGACCCTTGAGCGTATCGCGCCGCCGCGGCAATGATCCCGGAAAGCTTTCGCACATCGCCTGAGGTGAGCGTCTCTTTGGCAACGTATTGCATATCTTTATTCCGGGCTAATTCGCCAACTTCTTTCACCCATTGATTGACCGGACTTATCCCCCTGCGTCCGTCGCGCTCCCAGGCCAATTGCTTTGCCTGAAGTTGCTGGAGGAAGTCGGAAAGCAATCCTTTCCCCAACTCAACATAGGGTTGCCGCAGAAAAAGATTTTGTTGTAGAATTCTTGTCGCAGGATTATCAAGATCGTTGACATCGATGTCAGCCGCCGTATATCCGCTTTCCGCCAACGCCCGTCCGATCAGGCGCGTCCCGACGGTGTAAGTCATGCCGTAAAACGTCGTAAAAGCCCGAGCCAGGTCCCGGGCCAGTGTTTGCCGATTATTCATTTTCACCGGTTCAATCTTAAAGATATTGGGCAGCCCCTGGACATCCAGATCCGTCATATTAATGACCAGGGCATCATCTCCAGTATAATTTTTTCGCTGGTGTTCCCATTCGCTTACCGTAACTGTCCGCAAGTTGGCGTAACCTTTTTGCCAGATGCTCTCATTGAAATTCTGCTCAATTCCTTGACCGAACCAATACAGTTCATCCGAAACAAGCAATGCTATTTTCCGGATATTTTTATCCAGGATCGCGTTACCCAGCTTGTTGGCGACATGCGTGCCTTGTCGCACTTGCTGGATTCCTTCATAGCGCACCTGCCAATAGGGTTCCGGGTTGAGGTCGTAAAAAGCCAGAAAAGTCATCATATGCAAATCGCCCGTCCAGCGTCCTCCGACGTTGTCAAACATCGCCCCGAATCCCGGGGCATCCTCACCCAACATCCTGTCTAACCCGGAATTACGGATAAAAGCCGATAAACGGCTATCTTTGGGACGATCGGTTGTCTCAAAAAACATGTTGCCCAACACTTTTCCTAAAATTTGCCGGACATTCTCTGAAGTAACGAGATTATCTCCCGCATCCTGATTGATTCGTCGCACCAAATCATCCAGGTTAAAATCCTTAAACAGATCACCGCCTGGCAATTCTTTTCCGTCTTTAAAATTAATAGTATGTAAATAATCCAGAAAGGCTTCTGCAAATTTCTCGCCGTTGATTTTTGCGCCTTGGACGGTATACGTTGCGGCAATTTTCTGCAGCAGAATCTTCATAATATCGACAAAGACCATCATGGTCTCATCCGTCGATCCGGATTTTGAACTCGGGATCACGGCAATTTGGTCCCAACCGATACCCATCTCGCTGACAAGCTTTTCTAAATAGGCCTGATAATCCTTCCCTAATTCATATTCTCCGATTATACGATTTCTTCCGGAATCGAGTTTTTCAAATGCGCTGGCAATTCCCTGGAATGGAGTATGCTGGCCGCCGATTCCTGTTTTAATAACAACCCTTATGGGTTTATTATTACGCTGGGACCGGCGAGCAAAAAAGGTCTTCATATCATTGACGGTATCAATAACAACTTGTTTTCCGGGTTTAAATCCACCTTGGCCATCAGGAATATTCGTTGTGTCGACATAGTATCCCTGATCTCCTTCTCTGCCTATGGCGTGTGACCCGTCATTAACAGCACCAGCCGCAACCCCGTATCCAGACTGCTCATATCCACCACTCAAGAAGCTTCCGGCGGACTTACTGCCTTTATCAAGGACTGTATGCAGCGCGTCACCGACAATTCTTCCTTCGGCCTTTTCTTGTTCAATCGCCACCGGCGAGGAGGCGGTATCCTCCACCGCTATTCTGCCGTTCAGCGGCGATGAAAATTTACTCGTATACGCCTTAATATCATATTGCTCATCCAAAACCTTGACAATCTGGCTGGCCATCAGCAAATTTGTGGGTTCTTTATAGTCGTGGATTAAAACTCCCTGCCCGCTGACATAATTATTATCCGGGCTAATCATCCCTTTCTCTATCAGAAAATCATTCTTCCTTTGAGCAATAATAGCCTTAACGCCGTCCATAAAAGTTATATCTCCAACGGGGATCTCCGGGGAAAAAGCCCCTATTTTTTTATTATATGTAACCGTCATGGGCATTGCTTCTTTTCCCAGAATACCTCGAATCGCCTCCAGATCATAGACCAGATAAAATCTATTATAAGGGACCCCTCCACTCGCCGCATTCAATTCATCAATCTTCCTCTGAATTTTCTCATCTTTGGCATTGAGCCCCTCGAGGAGGAAACCGTAAGGGCTCTTCGTTGGCGTTGTCAGGGCCAATCCGCCTTTCTGTTTTGTAGGGTTCTTCATGGCCTCCAGCAAAACATTGGCTCCTTTATTTTTCTGATCAATGAAGGCGGCAAGCATATCCAGATCCATCCCCTGTTCAGGAGACAATAGAATACCGTCATTGATCCTCCTCGCCAAACCATACTTGGCCCCTTTTTGTTTTAAATGTTCAAAAACCGGTTGATCTATTGCTTGTTCTCCTCCAGTTTTCGGGTCAATAGTATAGCCCTCCTCAAACCAGCCAAGTTCGGCAAACGCGTAACCGTGGTTCCATGTTTCTCTGGCCTCTTTTCTGACGAGATGGCCTTCTTTTGAAATGGTGAAAGCATCCCCGTACCCGCCATTCACTAAAATGACATTCTCCGGGCTAAACCCAAAAAAATTGAATTCCAAAAGATCTTCTTTGACCCTGTCCTTTATATCGTTGTTAATATGGATCAGAATGACAAGTTTCTTGCGAATAGTCTCCTGCACCTCTTTGCCCACAGGCAAATTTTCAATCCCCTTGGAAATGGCAAACAGATTTCTTTGTCCGGCGGTGTAATCTTTCGCAAATTCTGGCACCTCAATACTCTTTAGTTGATTCTGAAGCGCCGCGAATTTAGGATCCGAGAATTGAACGTCGGACGCTTTGATTTTTCTAATAATATCCCAAATATTGATATTCCAGATACGATAATCCTCATCGCCGAGCCCTTCCACTTTTAGAGCCTTAAGCCCATCCTGCATGCGGGTGGCCTGCCCACCGGCAATGATCTGGATAAAAAACTGGCCTTCCTGAAGGGCACTGATAGCTTTTTCTTTGGCTTCTGGGGTAACAAATGCGTCTATCCAAGCCGGAGGTGCCGCAGAAATTTCATTTAGCATTCCCAGGATCCTGCGAGCGTTGGCCTCATTCAGGATATCATCAATCTTTTTTTCTCTAACCTTTTTTTCACTTATACCGGCGGCCCTCCCCAATTCATTCAAAGACGCCTTACCGAGATGACCCTCAATCATTTTCACAATTTCTTGATCCAAGTGGATTGGCGAGGAGGATTTTTTTGCCGCTCGCTGAGAAGAAGCAATGGCTTTTTGGGCGGCCGCAACGGACGTTCCCTCGGATAATTCCACCAAGTTGATATTAACCCGACCTTGGTTATACTCTTTAAGACCAGCCAGATATTCACCCACGACCTCTTGCTGCGGCCCGGTAAGGGACTTTCCTTTTCTATACGTCTCCACCAGATCGCCGACCTTCAGGTTTGTCCCGCCGGAGAAGTATTTCCTTGGAATCACCTCCCGCGTCGCAGGGTCGTAGTCTTCCTTAATATAGTTATAGACGCCCTTTTTGAAGGCCTCCAGATACTGCGCGTAGATCTTCTGGTTGATCTCTTTATCTTCAACATCCACGCCCTTGGTCATGGTCTTATCCACATACACCTGGCCCAGGAGGGTCTGCCGGAGATTCTGTTTAAACCAGGCGGCTAAAATGACGGAATTGTAGATCTGCCGCAGGCTGGCGAAGCCCTGGCCTTCGTTGACTTCTTTTTCGATCTCGGGGAGGATGATTTCGCGGATGATTTCAGGGTTCAGGGTTCGGGGTTCGGGGTTCAGTTTTTCTGGACCCTGTCCCCTGTCCCCTATCCCCTGATTCATCGCTTCATAGTCCTCTTCCAACATCACCTTCAAATGGCTCTTCACCACAAACGCGCTGTTGCCGTGCTCGTACACCACCGCCTGCTGGGGCACGATCCACACCTTGCTAAAGGTATTCATCGGGATTTCCGTCGTGCCGTATTGCTCGTAAGCCTTCTGGTAGATCTTCTTCCAGAACGCGCTGCCTAATTCCTTTTCCGGATACATGAGAGACGCCGTCAACTGCTTTAAAATATAATCCTGCGCCAGAAGGTCCCGTCCCATCTCCGTC
>CAYIMR010000044.1:0-6537 GCA_964364455.1 uncultured Planctomycetales bacterium
GGCATCCGGGGCGATGCCCGCCTTCGGCGAGGCTCGCCAAGGGCGGCCGATGACGGGCGTCGTGGACCAACAGACGCAAAAAATGCTGGAGGCCTCGGTGGCGCGGCCGCCGTTGTCGTGGGCCACGCCGGAAGGCTGGCAGGATCAAGGGGCAGGCGGCATGCGTTTGGCGACTTTTAAATCAGCGGACGCCAAGGAACCCGTGGAGTGCGCGCTGATCTCACTTGCCGGCGCTGCCGGCGGGCTTGAGTCTAACGCGGCGCGCTGGATGCAGCAGGTCAACATCGCCGTGCCGGACGCGCCGGCCATGGAAAAATTCCTCGCCGCGCAAAAGAGAATCCAGACCAAAGACGGTTTTGACGCCACGATCCTCGATCTGACCCAATTACAGCCCAAAGAAGATTTTGAAAGCCCGTCGATGGTGGCGACCGTTATCACGCTGCCGGATATGACCGTGTTCGTGAAGATGACCGGCACCCGCGGGGCTATCCTTGAAAATAAAGATAAATTTGAAACGCTGTGCGCATCATTGAAGTTGAATTAAATCAAGTTGCGTATCTAGTATCTCGTCGCTCGTATCTCGAGGAATGTTTTACGAGATACGAAATACGAAATACGAGATACGAATACAGATGAATTCATTCCGCAAAAACCTACAGCGCAATTCGGTCATCAAGTTCTGCGCCTCGTTGAATATCACTCTGCTGTGCCTGGTCTTGCTGTTTATCCTGACGCTGTGGGGCACCGTTGACCAGGTCTACAACGGGCTGTACCTCGCCCAGGAGAGGTTCTTCTATTCCTTTTTCTTCACCTTCGCGGGGTTCATCCCGTTTCCCGGCGCCCAGCTTGTCCTGTGGGTCTTTTTTATCAACCTTGTGTGCGTGGCCCTCACGCGGCTGGTCTATAAGTGGGACCAGGCCGGGATCATCCTCACGCATTTTGGCCTTTTGCTGTTTTTCGTCGCTGCGTTCGCCACTTACCACGGCACCGAAGAGTCGCATATTACTTTAAGGGAAGGCGAGGGGACAAACGTCGCGCAGGCGTACCACGACTGGGAACTGGCGGTCTGGACTGAAGGGGATAACGCGCGAAACGTGGTTGCCTGGAACGCGAACGGATTGCGTCCAAACGACCGGCTGGCCTTCACGGAATATGGACTGACGGCGACGGTGGGACATTATCACCCCAACGCCGAAGCGTACGGTACAGGGAAATTATCGCCGGATGTTGTAAGCGCTTCGGGGATCCAGACGATTAAAGAAGTCCCCCTGGACAAGGAGCCGGAGAAAAATATCCCCGGGGGTCTTTTGACTGTCCGCGGGGCGGGGCCGCTGGAGGTGTCTGTCCTTTTGTACGGAGGGGAGGAGCAACCGGCAGAGATCACCGCCGGCGACAAAACGTATTTCATGCAGCTTCGCCGCAAACGCTCACCGCTTCCTTTTATATTAAGGCTTAAGGACTTCACGGCGGAGTGGTACCCGAACACTGAAATCGCGCGCAGTTATAAAAGTCTTGTTGAGATCACGCCGGCCGGCGGCGGGTCACGCGAGGTCTTGATTTCGATGAACAAACCTTTTCGCTACAAAAATTTCACGGTTTATCAATCATCGTATTCGGTCGACCGGTTCGGGAGGGAGTCCTCCACCTTGGCGGTCGTCAAGAACGCGGGACGCCTGCTGCCGTATTTTGCCAGTTTTATCACGTTTGGCGGGCTGGCGCTGCATTTTTTGTTAATGGCATTTAAAGCGAAATTGAAACATTAAGGATCCGGATATCCGGAAACGTTATGCGCAAGAAAATTACAATTGCCTTTTGTTTTCTTACACTAGGTTTTTCTGTGTCCTTCGCCCAGCCCATCTGCCCGCTGGATTCTTCCATCAGGCCGCGCGGGGCGGTGTCGCTGGATAAATTCGCCGCGCTGGCGGTCCTCAACGACGGGCGCGTCAAACCGGTGGACACTTACGCCCGCACGCTTTTGATGCAGCTTTCCGGAAAAACGTCTTTCGGCCGCCAGTCCGCGGCCGGATGGCTGGCGCGTCTTTTGTTCGCCCCGGCCACCACCTTCGAGGACAAGGTCTTCCTTATTAATAATCCTGAAATAGCCACGGCGTTAGGCGTTGAGGCCGAGCCCCGCCGGCGGTACAGTTTTTCCAGTCTGGAGCCCGGCCTCGCCAAGCTCGAAGAGCTCGCCCGGATGGCCGATAAGATCGAACCCAAAGAGCGCTCGGTCGTGGAGCAGGAGGTCTTACGGGTTTTCCAGAATGTCGTTTTCTACGACCGGCATACCCGAGCGTTCCATTTCGCGCTTCCGTCCGCCGAATTCCAGATCACCGATCCCGCGGTTGTCAAGGCGCTCGAGCTTCCGGAGAAGCAGAAGGTGTTCAGTTTTTACGATATCGCCTCCCGCGCGGAGCTTATGCGGGAACAGACCAAAGGACTGGAGTTCAGCAAACCCGGCACTTGGGCGGCGAAGGACAAAGAGTTATTTGGCCTGATGAACAATCTGTTCCGTTGGTCGATGCTCTACGCCGACCTTCCCTTTGCCGTCATCCCGAGTGTCGAGGCCAACGGCCAGGGCTGGTTGAGCCCGATGGACGCCATCAGTCAGGAATTCTCCGACCCCAAGGTGCGCGAGGAGATTGGATACACGCGCGCGATGGTGGTGCATTACTGGAACGGGGAGCAGATGCCTTTTGACCTCGCCGTAAGGTCGTTGAGCAATTCTGTTTTGAATCGCGTCGCCGCCACGCAAAAAAATATCCGCAAGATCCCACTGGAATTGTTTTATAACAAGGCGAATTTCTTTCTTTGGACGAAATTATTTTACGCGCTGGCCTTCGCCCTGTTCCTGTTGTCGTTTTTTCTGACGCGCCCTTGGCTGCGTCCGGCGGCGTTCGCCTTGATCATCGCGGGGCTTCTGCCGCATCTGCTGGCCCTTGTGCTGCGGGTCATTATTATGGCCCGGCCGCCGGTGAGCAATTTGTATGAGACGTTTATTTTCGTCAGCGTGATCAGCGTCATCGCGGGGGTCATTATCGAACTGGTCAACAAACGATGGGTGGGCAATGTCGTGGCCAGTGTCTGTGGGCTTGTTTTTCTTTTGATCTCCGGGAAATTCGCCGCCGAGGGCGATACCATGCAGATGCTGGTGGCGGTATTGAATTCGAACTTCTGGCTGGGCACGCACGTCCTTTCCATCACCGTCGGTTACGCGGGCTGCTGTGTCGCCGGCCTGATCGGGCATGTGTACATCCTTCAGCGCATACGGGACCCGAAAGACAAGGCCGCGCTGGAATCGGCGTACCGCAACATGATCGGCGCTTTGGGGTTCGGGCTGATGATGACGTTTCTGGGCACGACCCTCGGCGGGATCTGGGCGGATGAGTCCTGGGGCCGGTTCTGGGGCTGGGACCCCAAGGAAAACGGGGCGCTTTTGATTGTCTTGTGGTGCGCGATTATTTTTCACGCCAGGATCGGGCGATTCATCGGGCCTTTGGGGGTGGCGGCCGGCAGTGTCCTGGGGATCATCGTCGTCATGTGGGCGTGGTTCGGCGTCAACCTTTTGAGCGTCGGGCTTCATTCGTACGGATTTACTTCCGGTGTCGCCACGGGACTGCTGGCGTATGTCATCGCAGAGATTGTGTTCTTGGGAATTTGCGTGCCGCTCGCGTGTAAGAGATGACCGAGTTAGGAAATCCGAGGATCCGGAAATCCGGGACTAGGAAAACCGGATATCCGGGTATCCGGATGTTCTAGTCACGGATAACCGGATTACCGGATAGCCCGACCTTTATTAAACTGTCAACGGATTATATGATTACCGTCCCCCAGGCCGACTCCATCCTCGAAAAAAATCCTGTTTCCTGTCCCGCGATACGCGTTCCCCTGGAATCCGCGGCCGGATGTGTGCTGCGCGAAGACGTGGTGGCCGACCGGGATCTCCCGCCGTTTGACCGCGCCACGATGGACGGCATTGCCGTCAACAGCGCATCATTTCTAAAAGGTGTCCGTCAATTTCCGGTGGAAGGATTACAAAAGGCGGGCAGTCCGGCGTTTCTTTTAAGAAGCCGTAACGCCTGTCTGGAGATCACAACCGGCGCGGTCATGCCCAAAGGCTGTGACTGCGTTATCCCGGTTGAATATGTTGCGATGGATGGCCGCGTGGCGAGGGCAAACGATGAATTTCATGCCCGGCCGGGCGTGAATGTTCACCGCAAAGGCTCCGACGCCCGCAAAGAGGATATTCTACTGCGCGCGGGATGTCGGCTTTTAACCGCCCAGATTGCCGTGGCGGCCGCCGTCGGGAAATCCCATATCCTTGTGACCAAGACCCCCGCGATCGCCGTTGTTGGAACGGGTGATGAGCTTGTAGAGATCAACCGGCCCGTGAACCCTTTTCAGATTCGTCGCTCGAATACCTGTGCTTTGGCCGCGGGACTGGCCTTAAGCGGCTACACCCGCGTCAAGCGCTTCCACATTCGCGACGACCAAAAGAAACTGCGCGCGGGACTGAAAAAGATTTTACAGAAACATGACGTCGTTATCTTAAGCGGCGGAGTTTCGATGGGGAAACTGGATTTTGTCCCGCGGGTTTTAGAAGAGCTTGGGGTGACGATCCTGTTCCACAAAGTCCAGCAGCGCCCGGGCGGGCCGTTGCTCTTCGGCAAGACCTCCGATGGAAAACCCGTTTTTGGTTTGCCCGGCAATCCGGTCTCCACCCAGATGTGTTTTTACCGTTATATCCTGCCGTACCTTAATAAGGCGGTCGGTCTGCCGCCGTGTCCGGAACATTATGTTGTTTTGAGTGAACCCGTAGAGGTCAAAACCGTGTCAACGCATTTCCTGCCCGTTACCATCAGATCAACTAAAGACGGTCGACTGAACGCTGCGCCAGTTTCTCCACAGAATTCCGGCGATTTTGTCTCTCTGGCTAAAAGCGATGGTTTTATCGAGCTGCCTGCCGCAACGTTTCAGTTCCGCAAGGGAAGCGCCCATCGTTTTCACGGCTGGGTCAACATTTCGTAGAAGGTGCGGGTGGTTTTGGTGAAGACCTTGCCTCCGGGATAAAGGACGCCGATGGGGCGCTTGATGGACAGACCTTTTACCTCCACGGTTTCGAGGGTTTTGTCGTTGAGTTCGCGCAGGATGGTCTTGCGCGGCACAAGGGCGCAGCCCAGGCCAAGCACGACGGCGCTTTTGATCAGTTCGATGTTGTCGTATTCGTGGCGGATGTCCGGCCGGACCTTTTTCGCGGCGAAGAAATGCTGGATGACCTTGCCGGTGCCGGTGCCCGCGGCAAACCCGATTAATTTCGCGCCTTCCAGGTCCTTGAGCGCGATCGTTTTGCGCGGGATGGCCCGTTGCTGCGGCGACTGCGCCAGGACCAGCTCGTCTTGCGCGAACGTTTGCGTCACCACGCCGCTTCTTTTTTGCGGGAAGGCGACGAACCCGAAGTCAATCACCCTGCTGGAGACCATTTCGTAAATGGCCGCGTTTTGATGGTATTCCACGCGGAGGTTGACCTCGGGATATTTTTTCAGGAATTGTTTGATGACGGGCTGCAGTTCGTAGAGCCCGACGCTGTAGATGGTCGCGATGCGGATGGTCCCGCCGAACTTGTTGTCCAGCTCGCGCACGCGCGTCTGGGCCTCTTCGTATTGTTTGAGGATGTTCTCCGCGTAAGGCAGGAACGTTTCTCCGGCGGGGGTCAGGACGACGTTTCTGCCGCGGCGTTCGAAAAGCGCCGCGCCGAGTTTTTTTTCGAGGACGCGGATATGCTGTGACACGGCCGGCTGGCTGACGAAATTGCGTTCGGCGGCCACGCGGAACGACCGCGTCCTGGTCACGGCCACAAAAGTTTTGAGATAAAACAAATCGACCACGGGGGAGCCCCTTTCAAATTCGCCATTAGAATATCATGGGAGACGGCATTTATCCATAAGAAAATCTTATGGATAAAATAAGAAAAAAAACATTTACGGACCCTTTTAAATTATTTATAGTAGAACAAAGCTCGAGTTACAGAAAGAGGTTACGTGCATATCACCGCCATCGGCATCAGCCACAAGACAGCCCCCATCGATATCAGAGAGAAGTTCTATCTTGACGAAACCAGGCGCCGGCTCCTTTTAAGCGAATTGAAGAACAACCCGGCCGTCGTTGAGGCGATTGTTTTATCCACCTGTAACCGCACCGAAGTCTACGCGCACACCATTGCCCCGGATGTGACAGGGGTTCTCCTCCAACTCCTTTTTAAAGTCAAGTCCATCCCTTTATCCTCCGCCGCGGCGGAGGAATTGACCAAATATTTTTACACGCACAATGACCGTGACGCGGTTTCCCATCTTTTGAGGGTGGCCAGCGGCCTGGAATCGGTGGTGCTGGGGGAAAACCAGATCCTGGGGCAGGTCAAGACGGCCGTTGATTGCGCGCGGGAAGAAGGCATGATGGGCAAGACTTTTAACATCCTTTCGGCGGCCGCGATCCGCGCGGGGAAAAAGGTGCGGCACGAGACCGCGGTCGGCGCGGGCGGGGTTT
>CAYIMR010000045.1:0-6485 GCA_964364455.1 uncultured Planctomycetales bacterium
TCTTTTCTGATGCGCGCGGAAGCTTCGTCGGAAATGGCCCGGCGCGCGACGCGCAGATTCAGGGCGACCTGTTCGACCTCGCTGGCAAGTTTCCCCAGTTCATCCTTGCCCCTGATGGAAGGCAGTTCATCCGTTTCCCCTTTTTGAAAATGCGTAAACCATTCGGTCAGCCGTTGCACCGGCAATGTGAATATCTGTCTTTGAATAAAAAACGCGATGATCAGGATGCAAAAGACCAGGATAATCAGCGTGACATTGATCCGCTCCCAGAGTTCTGTCAAGGTCGCGAAGACGAAGGAGGTATCGTAGATGACCTCCGCGATCCCTAAAACGTTGTCTTCATCGTCGAGTATCGGGACGGCGTAGGTGTAAACGGAGTATTCCTTAAATTTTTCCAGCTCTCCGCGCGGCCTCTTTTCAGCCAGGATATCCCTGATATAAGGTTTCTCCTTTTCGCGCCAGTCGGCAAACCGTGAGGTGATGGCGAAAATCTGTCCCTCATTATCGTAAAGGACGCACCCTTGCAATCTTTCCCGCGCCTGGAATTTTTCAACCAGCGCCTTGGCCCCTCTCAAATCATTGTGGAGCAAAATATATTTTGCCGAGAGGTCGATGCCCTCGGCGACCGCTTTCGCCTTGCGCTTCAATTCATCCATCAGTTTTTGTTCTTCGGAGCGGACTTGCAGTGTGCCGAAAACGACAAAGGCCGCGGTGACAATGATCAGGATGGGCAAGATAAACAGCAGGATTCTTTTCATGGGGTCTTTATTTTTCGGGGTTACCTTTTAATGATCTGAAAGACGACCTGCGAAAGATTTTTCAGACTCGCAACGCAGGCTGTTTTTTGAAATATTTGAACCACGTCTACTATACACCTGGAAGGTCGCGACGGGTAAACCTTTCTTCAGGACGTTTTTCAGGACGGTTCATTCTTTTGCGCTTTATCTTTCTGGAACGTTTTGTAAAAACAAAATGACAGCATGGTCAGAATGAGCGCCCATGTCGTGAGCATGAAAATCCATCCGCTTAATCTCATGTCGGCCTGTCCTTTCGTTTATAGCCGTATGCCGGCAAAACACATGAATCCCATGGCCATTAATCCCGTTAGGAGCATGGTTATGCCCAGCCCTCTTAAAGGAACCGGGATGTTGGAGTATTGCAATTTTTTGCGGATCGCGGCCATGGCAATGATCGCCAGAGCCCAGCCGGCGCCTGAACCAAATCCGAAGACGACCGATTCGGGGAAAGTGTAATTACGCTGGTCCATAAAAAGGGCTGATCCTAAAATAGCGCAATTGACGGCGATAAGCGGCAGGTAAATGCCCAGGGCGCTGTGCAGGGGCGGGCTGAACTTCTCTATGATCATCTCCACGATCTGGACAATGGCGGCAATGAGGGCGATAAAACAAATAAAAGTCAGGAAACTCAAATCGATTTCGGGGATGCCGAGCCAGGTTAGCGCGCCTTTTTTTAGAAGAAAATGTTTAACGGCCCAGCTGGCCGGTGTGGTGATCGTCAGGACAAAAAGTACGGCGATCCCCAGCCCCATGGCGGTCTCGATCCGTTTCGAGCAGGCCAGAAACGAGCACATCCCCAGGAAATAGGCCAGAAGGATGTTTTCAACAAACATACTCTTAACGGCCAGGTTGATATAATGCTCCATCATTTCTCCTCTTTGTTTTTATCATTTTTCTCCCGGATCCGGTTATAAGTGATGGCATAGACAACAAATGTTAGGAAGAGTCCGATCAAAACAACAGCAAATATGTCCGCGGGGTCTTTGGTGGTCATTTTTTCTTCTCCTTGCGTTTAAAATAGAAAAGCCGTCAACTGGAATAATCCAGCTGGCGGCCTGTGAATAAAAAAACCGCCGCTGGAATTAAACCAGATGGCGGCCCGACCATCATCTAACCCTCCGGGCATGATCACTCCCGGACCCTTTAACCAAAAGATGATGATGATATTATATCTTAACTTTTTCTTTTTTCAAGAGCGGCGTTTGTAAACTTTCGCTTAACGGACCACGGCATAAAATCGAAACGATTATACCGGGGATCCTCAACAAAGCCGATGCGGAGACTGTCCGCGTTAAAAATTCTTTTTGTATTTTAGAAGGATCGCTTCCTCGGGCCCCGCCTCCTGTGGATTATCCTCTAGGGTTCGTTGTTGGCCGCCTTTTATCTCTCTTTCCACGTCAACAGAAACCTGTTCAGTGACCTTGATATTCCCGGACACTTTTTGTTTAAGCTGTTCGGTTTTCTCGGTTGCCTTCTTTTGCTGGATCTCATAGCCCATATCCAGGTTTTTCGAAACCCCCTTGCGGATCTTGAGCCCCCGGCTGTCCTTGTCGAGGTTCAGATTTAAACTCTTTATTCCAAACTGTTGGGCAATTTTACCGCCGGAACCATGAAACACCGAAAAATCAATGATGTCCTTGACTAGGTCCGCTGATAATTGATTTTGAAAAACCAGCTTGTCCAGGTCATGCCAGCTCTTGTTAGTTGCCAACATCAAAAGAAGTCTTTCCGAAGGCATTGGCGGGCTGGAGGTTAGTTGTAAAACCGGCTCTTCTTTTGTCCCCTCAAATTTAACGTTAATTTTTATCCCGTCAACGATGGAATGGCCCAGGAAGGAAAAGAGCGGTTTGCTCATATCGCCGGAATAAACAATTTTGCCTTCGCGCAGTTGAATGTTTATTTGCTTAAGATTCATGACCCCCTGCTTTAACACAATCTCTCCGGCCAATCCGGGCCGGCCATCAAGATCTTTTAAAACCAGCCGGCCAGCCGCCTTCGAGTCAAACAAATCGATATCCTCATAGGAAAGCTGTTCGATCATGAATTTTACGCTTATCCGGAGGCTTGAAAGGCCGCCGGTGATATCGGCTTCAAAATCCGTTAATCTTCCTTCAGGATGAGACGGCAATTTTATGCCGGGCAGGAAGGATAAAACCTGGTCGATATTCAAGCTTTTAGTGAAAACATGGACATTGAAGATGTTTTTCTCGCGACTGCCCCTTAAAACAACCGGCTCTCCCGAAGGTAATAATAGCCGCGCATTCTCAACGTTTATGACCATCCGCGCAATATCCCAATGCGGCTGAACGATATTTAACTCCTGCACCCTGATTGCGGTTCCGGCCGGAAAACCCGCAGGGTCTTTAATCTCGATATTTTTGAGTGAAACACCCTGGTTGAACGTGCCTGTAATCTGCCCAACGCCCTTTAACCCCGCGGGCACGGATTGTTCCAGGAACCTGTTGACTAAAAATTTCGCCCCTTGGGGAGTATAGAGGAAATAAAAGAACAGTGCTGAAAAAAGGGAAACGCACAGCAGCAATAATATACAAATTGCGGGAAAAAACTTTTTACAGCCGGTCATCGGAATATTTTATATCCCTTGAGATTTTCCCGCCTTTTCCTGCTGATAATTGACGGCGCGGATCGGATAGGGGATCACGATCCCCTCTTTTTGATACCGTTCATGCAATCTTTTGATGAATTCATGCTTGATGAGATACTGATCGACAAATTCCCCGGCCCGCAGGATCACGGTGAAGTTGATGCTGGAGTCCGCAAATGTATGATACCGGATAAAAGGATCGAAACCCGGAACCCCGCCCGGGACCAGCTTCATCACTTGCTTGGCGACCTCGCACGTTACCTTTTCGACTTTTTTCAGGTCGCTGTCATAGTGGACCCCGGCCTGGACCAAAACAGCCGTCTCTTTATCCGGCAGATAATAATTGACAATAATCGCTTGGGCGAGCTTGGAGTTGGGGATGAGGACCACATTATTGGGAAGCATTTTGACTTTGGTCGTCCTCCAGTTGATATCGGTCACATACCCCTCTTCTCCGGATTCCAGCTTGATGAAATCACCGACCTTAACCTGCCGCGCCAGCATAATATGAAATCCGGAAAACAAATTGGAAAGCGTGTCCTGAAGCGCCAGTGCGACGGCCAGTCCACCGACGCCCAAAGTCGCTAAAACAGGCGTGATTGAAACCCCCAGGGTGTTAAGAATGATGAGAACCCCAATTCCAAAGACAAGGATCCTGGAAAAATTTTGAGTTAAAGAAGTGAGCGGGAGAATGGATTCAATGTTCCGTGCATATATCTTGATCGCCTTTCCCGCGATATTGTTGATGACAATGGTCGCCGAAAGGATGCCCAAAACCAATAGAAACTTTCCCAGCGTATCCGCGATGTCTCGCGGGAGACTGGAACTCTCTATGGCAAGATATATCGCCAGCATCAAACACCAAATGAGCGAAGGGCCTTTGGCCGCGGAAATAATCACATCATCCAGGGGAGACGCTGTGTTCCCTGCCCAATTCAACAAACGCTTAAACAGGATTTTTCGGGCCACATAACCGGCCACAAAAACCGTGCTGAAAACAATCAAAGGAACCGAAGTTGTAATAAATCCATGAAGTATGGGGTTGATATCCGGGGTCATTTTTTCCTCCTGTAGAAATAAAACAGCCGCCTCTGGAATTTACACAGATGGCGGCCCGACCATCGTAAAATATCCCTCCAGGGTTGCCCCTGGACCCGTGGTATTTAAATTTGGCGTATTATAAGCAGGAATTAATAATAACGCAACAACTCGTTTTGTTCCGGTGGGGTTTTCCCGGCGCATTTTTCAGGACGGAACAAGGAAAATCAATCTGTCGCCTTTTTGGGCGGAAAACTTTTCATCAGCCGTGAACCATTTCAATTCCTGGCGCTCATTGATCAAAAATAACGGCCTTGCGTCGGGGCCATAACGCGTCCAGAATTTTTCCTCTTTTGCCTCATCGCCGACCGTGGCCGTTTTGAGGTTTTCCGGGCGCATCATTTGCGCCGCGAGAAAATCATAGTTCATTTCGGGGTCGAAAAGATACCGGCCGCGCAACGACGGCGGCATGGTCAGGGTCTGGTCTTTGACTCTCTTGCCCGGGGCAAGCTGATATATCTCCGGACGGCCGAACAGTTCCCGGAAATGCAACACCGCCAGCGAATTGGCCTCATCGTTGGGGGTCAGCGCGACAAAACGCCCGATACCGTCGAGGTTGATGGTTTCCTCAATGTCCGGATCCAGGATGTTTTCTTCGTAGACGTGCAGGCCTTCCTCCTGCGCCAGTGCTGCGCTGACGGGGTTGGAATCGACCAGGACGACTTTTATGTTTTCATCCTGCAATTTACGGGCCAAAAGTCGGGCCCAGCGGTGCGCGCCCATGATCAACACCCCCTGCGGGGAGGTCCGGGAGAGCCCGAGCCTTCGGGCAACGAACAAAGACGTGCCGCCGTAGATAATGACCGTGGAAATGATCACCAGAAAAGTGACCGGCACAAGATACTCCGACCCGGGCACTCCACGGGCGGATAATTCAAAGGTAAAAATGGAAACAATCGCGGCCGCCACGATCCCCCGCGGCGCCATCCAGGCGATGAATATCCGCTCTTTTATGTCCAGGCCGCTTTTGACCGTGGAAAGGAAAACGGACAGCGGACGGATAAAAAAGACGAGCACGAGGATGAACGCCAGGTAATTCCAGCGTAGGATGTGAAAATCCCGGAAGTCCAGCCGTGCCCCCAGAATAATGAACAACGTCGAGATGATCAATATCCCCAGGTTTTCCTTGAAGCTGACGATGTGCTGGACCTCGACCTCGCGCTGGTTGGCCAGGACGACGCCCATGGCGATGACGGCGAACAATCCGCTTTCCCGGTGGATTAAATTGGACAAGATAAAGATGATAATGACCATCATCAGCGTGCTGGTCCCGTGGAGATAATCGGGGACCCAGTATTTGCGCAGCAACGTCAGGATGATCCACGCCCCTGCCCAGCCGATCAGTCCGCCTGTAAAAATACTCTTAAGGAAGAAAAAAACCGCGCCGGGAGTCAGCGCCTGCCCCAGGAGGATGTACTCAAAGACCAAAACCGACAGCGCCGCCCCAACAGGGTCGATGACAATGCCTTCCCATTTGAGGATATTGCCCACCCGTCCCGAAGGGCGGACATGCCGCAACAGCGGCAAGATGACCGTCGGCCCGGTAACAACGAGGATGGCGCCCAGCAGGGTGGCGATGGTGGAATTTAATCCTAAAATGTAACGTGCCGCGAACGCGATCAGGGCCCAGCTCATGAGGGCGCCGACGCTGACCAGGTTAAAGACCGCGCCGCCGATCTGGCGCAGGTCATGCAGGCGCAGCCCCAGCCCTCCTTCAAAAAGGATGATCGCGACGGAAATGGAGACCAGCGGGAAGAGCAGCGGGCCGAGAACTTCGTCGGGACGGATCAATCCCGTAATGGGGCCGGCGAGAAAACCTAGTCCCAAAAGGAGGATAATGGACGGCAGTTTCAGTCGCCAGGCGAGCCACTGCGCGCCGATGCCGGCAACGATGATGCTGGCGATACCGATAAGGAAATGTTCGTTCATGGGCTTAACCCTGCCACAGCCGCGCCAGGCCGGCGTCGAGCAGGTCCTGGTTCAGG
>CAYIMR010000046.1:0-6454 GCA_964364455.1 uncultured Planctomycetales bacterium
CCCCGCTGGCTCGAGCTTTTCCGTAAACTTGGCGATCATCTGCACGTGCAGAGCGAACATAGCGAGCGTAGCGTGTGATGGTTACGCCATGAACGAAGCGCGTTTCAGGAAAGATAAAGGAATGCCGGTTTTGTCCGCCGTTTCCAAACGCGCGGGTAAAGCGATCGTGGAATTCGGCATGATCCAGGAGGGCGACCGTATCGCGGTGGCGGTCTCCGGCGGCAAAGACAGCCTCTCGTTGTTGCACGTTTTGCGTGACCGCTGGCGGATAAGCCCGGTCAAATTTGATTTTACGGCGGTCCACATCGATTTTGAATTCTCCGATTTTAATCCGCAGGCCTTGATCGAATATTTACAGAAGGAAGGGTTCCCCTGCCTGGTGGAGAAAGCTGATTCTCTCAAGGACGAGAAGTATGGAGACATTGATTGTTTCCGCTGGTCGCGCAACCGCCGCAAGGCGCTTTTTCAATTGGCCGACCGCGAAGGTTTCAACAAGATCGCCTTCGGGCATCATATGGATGACATTGTCGAAACGATCCTTTTGAACCAATTTTACCGCGGCGAGATAGGCGCGATGAAACCCAAACAGGAGCTTTTCGGCGGCGAGATCACGATCATCCGTCCGCTGGCCTACACGCGCGAGGAGGCGATGGTGCGTTTGGCCCAGGAGCTCGGCATCGCCGGCATGGGACAATCCAAATGCGCCAACGATGATACCTCGCACCGGATGCTGATCAAAAAGATGCTGCGCCAGTTCGAGCAGGAAAACCCCACGGTCGTGGCCAACATTTTCCATAGCTTGCAGAACGTGAAAGCAGACTATTTAATTGAAACTGTGCAGTCACCAAGCCACAATGCCATCCTTCGACAAGCTCAGGATCCCTCACGAAGGAATCCCGAGCGGAGTCGAGGGACAAAGTCACCCGGCTTGTGACCTTGTGCCGGTACACTCCGGGAGTGTACTTGTTCGTTTATGGCCCGAGTACACTCCCGGAGTGTACCGGCCCGGATGTCACTTAATTTATGGATAGAATACAATCCATTCTCCAGTTCTGGTTCGGAGGTGTCGACGATTCGACACCTATCGACAAAGGCCAGCGGCCGTTTAGCAAGTGGTTCAGGGCCGATAAAGCGCTGGATCAGGAGATCCGGGAACGTTTCGAGAGCGATCTCAACAATGCCCTCACGGGAAAATATCAAGATTGGGAAAAGTCGCCTCAAGGGTCTCTTGCGCTGATCCTTCTTTATGACCAATTTACCCGTAATATGTACCGCGATACGCCAAAGATGTATATGGCCGACGCGCTGGCTGGGAAATTGGCGCTGCGGTTGACGTCCGGGCAAAAAGAACATACACTTTACTTTGTGGAACGGGTCTTTGTCTACATGCCGTTGATGCACGCCGAGGATGTCCAGGCGCAGCGCTTGTCGGTGCGGTATTTCGCAGAGTTAGTCGAGGAATCCAAAAACAAAAATCCCGGCAATACCCATTATTACAATTATTCTTTGGATTACGCGAACCGGCATCGCGCGATCATCGAGCGTTTTGGCCGTTTCCCGCACCGCAACAAAATATTGGGACGGGCATCGACACCGGAGGAAATCGAATTTTTGAAGAAACCGGGTTCCGGATTTTGAGGCGAGTGTGTGATGGATAAAACGGCATTGTTGGCATTTATTTTTTTTATGGCCGCCACGGGTCGGGCGCACGCCCAGCCGAAAACCGATAAAGCGCCGGCTTATCGGCAGGCGACGTTCGCCGGCGGGTGTTTCTGGTGCATGGAGCCCTCCTTCGAAAAGATGGATGGTGTCGTTGAGGTCATCGCCGGTTACACGGGCGGCAAGGAAGTGGACCCGATCTATGAAGAAGTCTCAGCCGGCCTGACGGGACACCGCGAGTCGGTCCAGGTCACTTATGATCCCGCGAAAGTGTCCTACGCTGATCTTTTGAACGTCTTTTGGCGGCAGATCGACCCCACCGATCCCGATGGGCAGTTCGTCGACCGCGGGCCTCAATATCGCACGGCGGTTTTTTATCATGATGCACAGCAAAAGAAGCTCGCTGAAGAATCGAGAACGGCCCTGGCCCGCTCGGGTAAGTTCAAGAAGCCGATCGTCACCGAGATCCTGCTGGCCGGCGATTTTTATTCCGCGGAAGAAGACCATCAGGGTTATTACAAGACCAATGCCGAGCAGTATGAACAGTATAAGTATTGTTCCGGCCGTGAACCGTTCCTGAAAAAGACCTGGGTCAATGATCCCGGAAAGAATTTCACGGGGCCTTTGTGCAATATTCCTTCCCCCAAAGAGCTCAAAAGGAAGTTGACGCCGCTGCAATACGAGGTGACCCGCAATGCCGCGACTGAACAGCCCTTTAATAACGCGTACTGGGACAATAAAAAAGAAGGGATTTACGTGGATGTCATATCAGGAGAAGCGCTGTTTAGTTCTACGGACAAATACGATTCCGGCACGGGCTGGTCAAGCTTCATGCGTCCGTTGGAAGAAGGTAATATCGTCGCGGAAGAAGATGATAGTTTAAGGATGAGCCGCACCGAGGTGCGCAGCAAACACGCGGATTCGCACCTGGGGCATCTTTTTCTCGACGGGCCAGGGCCCACGGGCCAACGCTTTTGCATCAATTCCGCCGCTTTGCGTTTTATTCCGAAAGAAGATTTGGACAAAGAAGGTTACGGTCAGTACAAGTATCTGTTTGAGGGAAAATAATCGTGAGGTTCAAGTAGTCCCATAGGGACTCCCTTGCGCATCGGCAATTGGCATAAAAGAAAGGGGCAGGTGCGGAAACGGCGTTAAAAAATGATTTCAAAAGGAGAGAATGATGGACAAAAAGATCGTGAAGGCGAAGGGCGCGCCGGCGCCGGTGGGGCCGTACAATCAGGCCGTTATTATTGGAAATCTGGTTTATACCGCGGGGCAGATCCCGCTTGACCCGGTGAGCGGCCAGATGGTGGGGACGAACGCGGGCGAACAGGCCCAGCAGGTTTTGAAGAATTTAAAGGCGGTCCTCGAGGCCGCGGGGTCATCGACCGCTAAGGTGGTCAAGACCACGGTCTTTTTAAAAGACCTCAATGATTTTAACGCGATGAATGAGGTGTACGCCAAATATTTTGACGCGGCCACCGCGCCGGCGCGCTCGACCATCCAGGTAGCCCGCTTGCCCAAGGATTCCTTGGTCGAGATCGAAGCCGTGGCGATAGTTTAAAAAGAAATATCCTCGAAGCCAGCCCTCGTCCCTAAAGGGACTCTCGTCGGTCGCATAAACGCTTGAAAATTTTTTTCGCTTCGCTCAGGATGAGGGAATTCCACAATTTCTCAATTTCTCAATTAACTGTTTACTATTTTCTCCGGGCGGGAGTAAAATATAATTAGAAGAAAGAGAAAGGGGGTGAAGCGATCTAATGGGCGATTTTAAATCCAGGATTTTGCAGTTGCAATCCCAAATTTTGAACAAAATTTGGGTTACCTCGGCAAGCGCGGTTAAATCTCTTTGAGATTTAACCGGCCGACCCCGATGTTGATGGAGGGGGCGGATTTCTTTACTAAAAAATCCGGGATAAGGAGGGGTGAAACATGTTCACCGACGTTCGAAAAGTTTCCGGTGAAATATTGGACCTTCTCAAGACGCGCACTGGGCCAGTGAGTATCAAAGAGATCAGCGAAGGTAGCGCCGCTTCAATGAGTATTATTAATATCAGTATCGGGATGCTTGTTCGGGAGAAATTGATTTGTATTGAGCGTAAAGATGGTGAGAACGTTATTGTATTGGTGTACCATGAAGCATCCTCGGTGACCCGATAAGCTGGTGAGTATGAAAAATTTTACGATTCTTGCGCGCTCGGACGATCCTTTTGATGACCGGGCACAGGCCGGCCAGGAGTTAGCGCGCGCATTAGGGAAAATTGATGCGAAGGAAACTGTTGTGCTGGGGATCCCTCGAGGTGGAGTTGTTGTGGCCCAATATCTTGCCCTGGAGTTAAACGCGTCTTTGGATATCATCCTCGCCAGGAAGATCGGCGCGCCCGGCAACCCTGAATTCGCCGTCGGCGCGATCAGCGAAGATGGTCATGTCTATCTGAACCAGGAATACGCGCGCCGGGCCGGGGCCGATGAGGCGTATATCGAAGAAGAAAAAAAGCGCCAAATGGCCGGGATCAAGCGCCGCGCCGCGATATTCCGCAAAGTCCATCCCAAAATTTCTTTAAAAGACCATACCGTGATCGTCACTGATGACGGGGTCGCCACCGGTGCCACGTTCGAGGCCGCGCTGTGGTCGGCGCGCTCCGAAAAGCCGCGCAAACTCATCGCGGCCATTCCCATCGGCTCCGAGGACACCCTGCGGCGGCTGGCACAGCGATCCGATAAGTTGGTGTGCCTGCGGGTCCCGGAAGATTTTTACGCGCTCAGTAAATTTTATCTCCATTTCGAGCAAGTCGATGACGCGCAGGTTTTAGAAATATTAAGAAGTCATAATCCCGCCCCTCGCAAACAATGAAAGTGATATAATGAAATCCATGCATTGAAAGGGATCATCGTATGGCTGTACCCCTCGAGATCAAGAAAATTTCCGAAACGGTCTGGGAACTTCCGGCAACCTTCCGCAAGGGGATGCTCGTGCCGGCGCGCATCTACGCCACCGAGAAATTACTGAAAAGTATGGATGAGACCGTCTTTGAACAGGCGGCCAACGTCGCGAAACTTCCCGGCATCCTCAAATATTCTTATTGTATGCCCGACGGGCATTGGGGCTACGGTTTTCCGATCGGCGGTGTCGCGGCGATGGACGCCGAAACCGGCGTCATTTCTCCCGGTGGAATTGGTTTCGATATCAATTGCGGTATGCGTTTGGTTTCCACCAACCTTACGTACGAGCAAATGCAGCCTCACCTCACCGATTTAGTCGATCGGCTCTTTCAGCAGATTCCCTGCGGTGTAGGTTGTAAGGGGTTCGTCAAAATTTCCAAGAATGAATTCAGGCGCGTCGTTGAACAGGGCGCGCCGTGGTGTGTCGCGCAGGGCTACGGCTGGAGCGAGGACCTGGAGCGCACCGAGGAGGGGGGATGTATGGCCGGGGCGGACGTCTCCAGGGTCAGCGAGCACGCCATCGAACGCGGGTTCCACCAGCTCGGCACGCTGGGATCGGGAAATCATTATCTGGAGATCCAGGTCGCCAAGCCCGAGAACATTTTTGACAAAGAATTGGCCGCGCAATTCGGGATCACGAAGCCGAACCAGATCGTCGTGATGTTCCATTGCGGCAGCCGCGGGTTCGGGCACCAGGTGGCCACCGACTATCTGCAGATCTTCCTGAAAGTCATGAAAAATAAATATGGCCTCGATGTGGAAGACCGCGAGCTCGCCTGCGCGCCATTCAATTCTCCTGAAGGACAGGATTATTTCAAGGCGATGAAATGCGCGGTCAATATGGCTTTTGCCAATCGTCAGGTCATTTTGCACCGGATCAGGGAAGTGTTCGCGGAGGTATTCGGTAAAACGCCCCAGGGATTGGGGATGCACCAGATCTACGACGTGGCGCATAATATCGCCAAGCTCGAAGAGCACGTGATCGACGGAAAAAAGAAGAAAGTGCTTGTTCATCGTAAAGGCTCCACGCGCGCCTTCGGCCCCGGGATGGAAGGCATCCCGTCTATTTACCGCAAGACCGGCCAGCCGGTCATCATCGGCGGAAGCATGGAAACGGGATCGTATCTTTTGGCCGGCGTGGAGGGGAGCAAGGAAACATTTTGTTCGACCGCGCACGGCAGCGGCCGCACGATGAGCCGGCGCAAGGCCCGCGAGATGTTCCGCGGCCGGCAGCTGCAAGATGATATGCGCGCGCGGGGAATTTACGTGCACACCGCGTCTTACGCCGGGCTCGCCGAGGAAGCCGGTTCGGCGTACAAGAGCATTGATGATGTCACGGCCGCCACCGAAATGGCCGGCATCAGCCGCCGCGTGGCGCGCTTTGTGCCGATCGGGAATGTGAAAGGATAATTTTAAAAGGGTCAAGGCAGGGGCGAGGGTGACCCTTAACCCATGACCCCCTTGGCCCGTGACCCTTGCTACTTGACCCCAACATGCCTTATAAATACTTAGAAGAAGTCGCCACCGCCGATATTGCCTTTGAGGCTTGCGGGCAATCGAAAGAAGAGATGTTCATCGCCGCCTCCGACGCGCTGATGAACGTGATGGTCGAGGACCTGGGGACGATCACGGAAAGATTGTGGCGGGAAGTTTCGGTAGAAGCGGAAACGTTTGAGATGCTTTTGTTTCAATTCCTTCAGGAATTCATTTTTTATAAGGATGCCGAACAGCTTTTGTTGCGGGCCGCACGGATGCGGTTCAAGGAACAGAAAGGCCTGCCTGCCGGTCAGGCAGGCCTGTGGATGGTGACCGCGCGGGCGTACGGTGAAATGCTGGACCCCAGGAAACATCC
>CAYIMR010000047.1:0-3254 GCA_964364455.1 uncultured Planctomycetales bacterium
ATCGAGGACAATGCCGTCATCGGAGGGTTAAGCGCCGTACATCAGTTCACCCGCTTAGGGAGGCTTTCCATCGTTGGGGGATGTTCCAAGGTCGTGCAGGATGTTCTGCCGTTCTCGATGTGCGACGGGCATCCGGCGGCCGCGATCAATATCAACACGGTTGGATTAAAGCGCGCCCAGGTTTCGCCGGAGAGGATCCTGAATATAAAGAAGGCATTTCGAATATTATTTCGCCTGGGCTTAAGCCGGGCCCATGCTCTGGAAAAGATCGTTAATGAGATCGAAACCTGCCCGGAGATCGAGCACCTGATATTTTTCGCGAAAACCTCGAAAAGAGGGTTATGCTCCGCACCTAATGGCTCATCGGCAGAACCCGTCGATGAGGCGTAATCCGTCCGCTTTCGCTTAATCTATGGACAAGAAAATTCTTGGCCTGATCGCCGGTAACGGGAAATTCCCGTTGCTCTTCGCCCAAAAGGCCAAATCCCGGGGATATTCCGTCGTTGCCGCCGCCATCCGGGGAGATACTTCCTTCGCGTTAAAATTCCTTGTCGATAAATTCGCGCGGTTTAAAGTCGGTGAATTAAAAAAGCTTTTTGCGTTCTTCGCGCGGCAGGGGGTCCGTGAAGTGATCATGGCGGGCCAGGTTGATCCCGATAATCTCTTCGAGAAAAACGTCGTTTTCGATAAGGAATTCCAGAAAATCTTCGACGCCATTCGCGACCGCAAGGCCGACACCATTTTTTCCGCCATCGCTGATAAGCTTCAGTCCCAGGGGATCCGGCTGGTCGATTCCACGTTCTTGCTCAAAGAATATCTGGCGCCCAAAGGGACCTTGACGCAGCGGGCGCCTACGGAACGGGAATTGGACGATATCGAATTCGGCAGGAACATTGCCAAGGCCATGGGCGGCCTCGATGTGGGGCAGACGGTTGTCGTCAAGGAAAAGGCGATCCTGGCCATTGAAGCCATGGAAGGCACCGATCGTACCATCGCGCGCGGTGCTGGAATCGCCCGCGACGGGGCGGTGGTTGTCAAAATGAGCAAACCCAACCAGGACCTGCGTTTTGATGTGCCGGTCGTGGGTCCGCGAACTCTCCAAACGATGATCCGTGCCCGTGCCCGCTGTCTGGGAATCGAAGCGGGAAAAACACTTCTCATTGACCGCGACCGTTGCGTGCGCCTTGCCAATAAGGCCGGGATCTGTATCGTAGCCGCGTAGTTCAGCCCGAATAATCTTTCGGGTCATTGACACCTTCCGGCTTTTTCTATATAATCTAAATATTAATTTCGTTATAACTATTATATATAAGTACATTTATGGAACTTGATGAAATAAAGAGAGTTAGGTTAGAAAAGCTCAATAACCTCAGGGCTGAAGGGCTGGATCCTTATGCCGGCGGGTTTGTCCCATCACATACAATTGCCCAGGCACTGGGAGCATTTAGTGAGGGGCAAGAAGTCGCTTTAGCAGGAAGGCTTATCGCCAACCGCAGCCATGGCAAGGTTGTCTTTGCCGATATCCAGGATCAGACCGGCAAGATGCAGCTTTTTATCAAGGCGGACGCTTTTAACATCATCAAGGATCTGGATATTGGCGATATCATCGGCGTCAAAGGAGCATTATTTAAGACCAAGACGGGTCAAGAGAGCGTTCGCGTAGCTGAGATCCAGGTTTTATGTAAATCGTTGATGAGCCTGCCGGAGAAATGGCACGGGCTCAAGGACGTTGAGACCAGATACCGCCAAAGATACGTTGACCTGATCGTCAACAAGGAAGTCCGTGATCTGTTTATCAAGCGCAGTCAAATTATCCGTTATATTCGTTCTTTTCTGGATACGCGCGGCTTTCTGGAAGTCGAGACCCCGATGTTGCAGCAGATGGCCGGCGGCGCCCGGGGCAGGCCGTTCAAAAGTTTGCATAACGCCTATGACATGGAAGTGTTCTTGCGCATCGCGCCGGAGTTGTATCTCAAGCGCTTGCTGGTCGGCGGCCTGGAACGAGTTTATGAAATGAACCGCAATTTCCGTAATGAAGGAATTTCCACCCGGCATAATCCGGAATTTACGATGCTTGAAGTTTATCAGGCTTACGGGAATTACGAGGACATGATGAAGTTGACTGAAGATCTCATTAGCAGCCTGGCCAAGGAAGCCAACGGTTCGTACCAGGTCACGTATCAGGGCAAGACCATTGATTTTACTCCCCCGTGGGAACGCCGCTCATTCGCCAGGATCGTTGACGAAAAATTTGGCATAAAGCCTGAGGATGATGCCCAGGCAATGCTCGCGAAATTGGGAAAACACAAAGCGCATTCGATCAAAAAAGGAGATCGGCTGACGCGTTCCGGCGTTATGAAAATCGTCGAAGAAATGCTCGAGGAGGAAGAGATCGTCAACCCGGTGTTCTTCACGGAATATTTCACGTTCCTGTGTCCGCTGGCCAAGACGATGCCGAAAAACCCGGGCGTTTCCCAGCGGTTTGAGGTTTTTATTGGCGGCCTGGAGATCGGCAATGCCTATTCCGAGTTAAATGATCCTGTCGAACAGCGCAAAAGGCTTACGGAAGATCTGGAAGATGATGTGGAGACGGGCAACAGAAATGTCGATGAAGATTTTTTGCATGCCTTGGAATACGGGATGCCCCCCGCGGGGGGGCTGGGCATCGGGATCGATCGGCTGGTCATGCTTTTGACCGACGCGGCATCGATCCGGGACGTCATTTTATTCCCGCTTCTTAAACCTGCCTGACGGCAGTCAGGATAGAAGGGCATTGAACGTCAGATGAATTACGAGAACTGGATCAGTTACCGGTACATGATCGCGAGCAAGGGAAGATTTTTGACCTTTCTGAACGTGATTTCCGTGGGTGGCGTGGCCATCGGCGTGGCGGCTTTGATCGTGGTGACGGGTGTGATGACCGGGTTCGGGAATAACCTGCGCGAGAAGATCATCGGGACGACGCCACACATCATGGTCGAGGCGGACGGCGGCGTGCACGATTTCGCGGCGCTCCAGGAACGGATCAATGGGCTTGCCGGGGTCAAGGGTTCTTCCGCGTACATTCAGGGCAATGTTTTCTTGGAAAGCGCCAGCCAGGTGGTCGGTTTGGTGGTGCGCGGCATTCTCCCGGAAACGGAACAGAAAACGACGAACATTGATAAATATCTGGTTAAAGGTGATTTTAAGGGTCTGGATTCCGACGGTGTTATTGTCGGCAGTGAGCTCGCCAGGTATTTCGGATATTCACTGGG
>CAYIMR010000047.1:3354-6386 GCA_964364455.1 uncultured Planctomycetales bacterium
CCGACGGTGTTATTGTCGGCAGTGAGCTCGCCAGGTATTTCGGATATTCACTGGGTGATACGATCAATCTGATCGCGCCGGGTTCGGGGATCGCGGGAACGGGCTGGCGCCACGATGTGAAGATAACTGGCATCTTCACAACGGGCATGGTGGATTACGACACGAACCTGATCATCGTGCATCTTAAAAAAGCCCAGCAGATATTCCATTTGCCCGAGAACACGGCGACCGGCATCGGCGTCAGGGTCGATAATCCCAGCAAAGTTGATCTCATCCAGGGTGCGATTCACGGCCTAGTCGGCTATGGATTCGTCGTCAAAACGTGGATCGACATGAACCGTAACCTTTTTGACGCTTTGGTCCTTGAAAAGTGGGGGCTGTTCCTCGTTCTGACGTTGATGGTGGTGGTCGCGTCGTTTAATATCATCAGTACCCTGATCGTGACGGTCACAAGCAAAGTGCATGATATCGGGATATTGCAATCCATCGGCGTACCTAAAAGCGCGATAAGAAGGATTTTTACCAAACAGGGAGTTTTTATAGGGTCTTTAGGCACGCTTTTGGGAGTTTTAGGCGGCGTGGGCCTGAGCTATGTTTTAAGGACCTATGTTGAGGTCCCTAAAGAAATTTATTCTATCGATCATGTGCCGGTTGAACTGCAGCTTTCCGATATGCTGGCGATTATTACCGCCGCGATGGTGATCAGTTTCCTGGCAACGATCTACCCGGCGGCGAAGGCGGCGAACCTGCAGCCGGTGGAAGCGTTGCGATATGAATAGCAAGGGGTTATTGCTTGAGGCGGTCAACATCCATAAATCATATCGCAGTGCCAACGCCATGTTGCATGTTTTGAAAGGCATTGACATCAGGATCGCGGATGGCGAGATTGTTTCGATGGTCGGGCCATCGGGGGCGGGAAAATCGACCCTGCTCCATATCCTCGGCGGGCTGGATGTTCCCGAAAAAGGCACCGTGACACTGCAGGGAGAGGATATTTACAGTCTTAACGATGCCAAGCGGGCGAAGATCAGAAACGGCAAGATAGGATTTATTTTTCAGTTCTATCATTTGCTCCAGGAATTTACGGCTCTGGAGAACGTTTTGCTGCCGGCGTTGATCAAATCCGATGAACGCGACAGCACCCGGTTGGCATCGAAGGGCAAGGCTCTTTTAAAACAGGTAGGTTTGGAAAAACGGGCCACGCACAAGCCGTATCAATTATCGGGCGGCGAGCAGCAGCGCGTGGCGATCGCCCGGGCGTTGATCAATCAGCCCGCGATTATTTTTTGCGATGAACCCACGGGGAACCTGGATTCGCAGACGGGCAAGGAGATCATCGGGCTTTTAAAGGATTTGAATACGCACAACAGCCAGACTTTTGTGATCGTCACGCACGATCAGGAGATCTCCCGGATGAGCCACAGGACCATTCAGATGCAGGACGGCCGGCTAATTTAGCTGACAAAAGAGAGGTTAATATGAAAATTTATATCAATGGTAAATTTTTTTCCCGCAAAGACGCGAAGGTGTCCGTCTTCGACCACGGGCTCCTTTATGGCGACGGGGCCTTTGAAGGTATCCGGTCCTACAAAAGGTGCGTGTTCAAGCTGCAAGAACATGCCGATCGTCTTTATGAGACGGCCCACACGCTGATGATCCAGATTCCGCTGACCAAGGATCAGTTGATGGCGGCGATCGTGGCCACGTTAAAGAAGAATAATATCAGCGACGGTTACATCCGGGCCATCGTCACGCGCGGCGAAGGGGATCTGGGGTTGGATCCGCGTAAATGTTACGGTAAGCCCAACGTGATCATTATCACGGATAAGATTACCCTTTATGCCAAGGAACTGTATAATAAGGGCATGGCAATTATCACGGTGCCCACCGTGCGTAATAACCCCGAAGCGCTTAACCCGCGGCTAAAATCGCTCAATTATCTCAATAATATCCTCGCCAAGGTCGAGGCGAACAATTCCGGATATGCCGAGGCGATCATGCTGGACCATCAGGGGTTCGTGGCCGAATGCACGGGAGACAATATTTTTATCGTCAAGCATGGCGTGTTGTCCACCCCCGGCCAGGGGCGGTTGCAGGGGATCACGCGCGACACGGTGATGGCACTGGCCAAAAGCAGCAAGATCGCCACGGAAGAGCGGTTCATCACCCGCCATGAGGTGTACACGGCGGATGAGTGCTTCTTGACCGGAACGGCCGCCGAGATCATCCCGGTCGTTAAGGTCGACGGCCGGACGATCGGTACGGGTAAGCCCGGCGCGGTGACGCTCAAAATGATGAAGATGTTCCGGGCGCTGACGGGTCAAAGCGGCGTGAAATACTAGTACTTTGTCGGTTAAGTTTTCTAATGTTGCTTACCTTAAAGATAGAGGAAGCAACATTAGAAAACATGTCTGACAAAGTACTAGTCGAGAGGAATTTGTCGGTCATGATGTGCGATATTTGCAGTAAGAAAAAAGCGACGGTTCACCTGACGGAGATCGTCGATGAACAGATGTCGGAGATGCATCTGTGCGAGGAGTGCGCGCGCCAGAAAAGCGTCCAGATGGAGCAGCAGTTCGGTCTGGCGGACCTTCTGGCGGGGCTGGCCGATTTCGGCAAGACTGTCGGCGGCGAGGCCGAAAAGGTCGACCTGCAATGCCCCAACTGCGGTATGACCTACGAAGAATTCCGGAAATTCGGCCGTCTGGGTTGCAGTGAATGCTACGAGGCCTTTAAGATGTATCTGACGACACTTCTTAAAAAGATTCACGGTTCCAACCAGCATTTGGGGAAAACCCCGGTGCGGATGCCGCAGGCGGAAAAAAAACGCATCGAAAGCCTTCAGGATCTGAGGAATCAGTTGATGCAGGCCATCCAGATGGAGGATTTCGAGAAGGCCGCGCAGTTGCGCGATAAGATACGGGAAGTAGAGAAGAGCGAGAAGGGTGAGAAGGGCGAGAAGAGCGAGAACGAGAAAAACGAGAAGAACGAGAACGAGAAAAAAGAAAAAAAGAAATGAGCCCTTATGGAAT
>CAYIMR010000048.1:0-6279 GCA_964364455.1 uncultured Planctomycetales bacterium
ATCATGACCGATCCGGAATTTTCCGACCACACGTATATCGAACCGCTCACGCCGGAATTCATTGAACGCATTATCGAGAAAGAACGCCCGGACGCGATCCTGCCCACGCTCGGCGGACAGACCGCCCTGAACCTGGCCATGAAGCTTTACGAAAACGGTGTCCTGCAAAAATATAACGTCAAGATGCTCGGGGCCGATTATGAGGTCATTAAAAAGGCCGAAGACCGGCAATGTTTTAAAGAGGCGATCCTTAAGATAGGCCTCGATGTCCCGCGCAGCGGTTTCGCGCACAGCCTTGAGGAAGCGCGGGTGGAAGCCGGGAAGATCGGCTTCCCTGTCATCGTGCGCCCGAGTTTCACGCTCGGCGGTACCGGTGGCGGGATCGTCCACGACATGGAAGAATTAGAGCGCGTCGCGTCTTTAGGTATTGAAAGCAGTATGATCCACGAAGTTTTGATCGAAGAATCCATTGAAGGCTGGAAAGAATATGAGCTTGAAGTGATGCGTGATAATAAAGATAACGTGGTCATTGTTTGTTCAATTGAGAATTTGGATCCGATGGGAGTGCACACGGGCGACAGCATCACAGTTGCCCCGGCGCAAACCTTGACGGACCGTGAATACCAGAACATGCGCGACGCCTCGATCGCCATTATCCGCGAGATCGGCGTTGAAACCGGCGGCTCCAACATCCAGTTCGCGGTCAACCCCACCGACGGGCGGATGGTCGTCATCGAAATGAACCCGCGGGTCTCGCGCAGTTCCGCTTTGGCGAGCAAGGCAACCGGATTTCCGATCGCCAAATTCGCGGCAAAACTGGCCGTCGGGTATTCTTTGGATGAAATTCAAAACGATATCACCCGGGAAACACCGGCGTCTTTTGAGCCGGCGATCGATTATTGCGTGGTCAAGGCCCCGCGGTTCACGTTCGAAAAATTCCCCGAGGCCAAAGATATTTTGGGCGTGCAGATGAAATCCGTCGGCGAAACCATGGCCATCGGCCGCACGTTCAAGGAAGCCCTGCAAAAGGCACTGCGCGGCCTAGAGATCGGCCACACGGGTTTGGATAATAAAGTGGATTATAAGACGATCCCCGATGAAAAGGTTCGCCAGCGCCTGGAAGAGCCTAACGCTTCGCGTATTTTTTACGTCAAATACGCGCTGCAAAAAGGCTGGTCGATCGAAGAGATCGCGCGCTTGAGTAAGATCGATATTTGGTTCATCGCGCACATCGCCCAGATCTGGGATTTTGAAAAGGAATTGATGGCCGCGGTTAAAAATCAAGGGACCATTCCTTTGGCCTTGTTACGCAAGGCCAAAGAATACGGTTTTAGCGACCCGCAGTTGGGAAAGATCATGAACATCCCTGAAGCGCAGGTCCGCGCTTTGCGTAAGAAAGAAGGCATCGTCGCGACTTTTAAACTGGTTGATACCTGCGCGGCGGAGTTTGAGGCATACACACCGTACTTTTATTCGACGTACGAGACCGAGGACGAGGCCGTTTTGCAGATTGAGAAAATTCAAAAAAAATTCGGCGCGGCCAAGAAAAAACGGATTATGATTTTAGGCGGCGGGCCCAACCGCATCGGCCAGGGGATCGAGTTCGATTATTGCTGCGTGCACGCGTCCTTTGCCCTGAAATCTTTGGGATATGAAACGATCATGGTCAACTCCAACCCGGAGACGGTCTCCACCGATTATGACATTTCCGACCGGTTGTATTTTGAACCGCTGACCTTTGAGGACGTGATGAATATCGTGGATGTGGAAAAGCCCGACGGCGTCATTGTGCAGTTCGGCGGCCAGACGCCGCTGAATTTGGCGCAGCGCCTGCACGAGGCCGGGGTGCCTATCGTCGGAACCAGTGTCGCCTCCATCGAACTGGCGGAAAACCGCGAAAAGTTCGCTAAATTGGTCCAGTCCCTGAAACTGACGCAACCGGCCAACGGGTCGGCCCGCAGCGTTGAGGAGGCGGTAAAAATCGCCCGTCAGATCGGCTACCCTGTCCTGGCGCGGCCTTCGTACGTTTTGGGCGGACGCGCGATGAAGATCGTTTACGACGAAGAATCGCTGCTGAAATTCATCGATGAGGCCAAGGAAGTTTCCGGCGGCCACCCGGTCCTGATCGATAAATTCATCGATGATGCTATTGAATTGGATGTGGACGCGGTTTCGGACGGGAAAGAAACCTTCGTGGCGGGGATCATGGAACATATCGAAAATGCCGGCATCCATTCGGGCGACTCGGCCTGCGTCTTGCCGCCGACAACGATCGGTGAGACCCTCCTCGAACAGATCAGGGAAACCACCCGCAAGATCGCCAAGGCCATCAACGTCGTTGGCCTTATGAACATCCAGTTCGCCGTCAAAGGGCGGACCCTTTATGTCCTTGAGGTCAACCCGCGCGCCTCGCGCACGGTCCCGTTCGTCAGCAAAGCCACGGGGATTCCGCTGGCCAAGATCGCGGCCCAGGTCATGGTGGGTGAACCTTTGTCGAAATATCGTCTTTCCTATAAACTCATTGAGCAGTTAAAGCACGTTTCGGTCAAGGAATCGGTGCTGCCTTTCTCGCGGTTCTCGGGCGTCGATATCGTGCTGGGCCCCGAGATGAAATCGACCGGTGAAGTGATGGGGATCGGGGCGACGATCGGCGAGGCTTTCGCGAAGTCGCAGATCAGCGCCAACCAGAAACTGCCGACGGAAGGCAAAATTTTCTTAAGCGTGCGTGATGAAGACAAGCGGGAGGTCGTTTCGGTAGCGAAGAGGCTTGAACGTCTGGGGTTTTCGCTTGTGTCCACCCGCGGGACAGCCAGGACATTGCGCGGCCATGGCATTGAGGTGCGGGAAGTCGGACGTTACGACCAGGGGCAGGGTGAGGGATTGAACCTGATGACGTTGATCAAAAAAAACGAGATCGCCCTTGTTGTCAATACGCCTTCGGGCGAAGATAGCCAATATGACATGCGCTCTATCCGCGCGGCGGCGATCTTGCACAATATCCCCTGCATCACGACGATCCAGGGCGCGCGCGAGGCGGTCAACGGGATGGAGACATGTAAGGACAAGGAATTGACGGTACAATCGCTTCAAGAATATTATAGTGCCGGGAGAAACATATCATGTGTGGTATCATAGGCGTTTCCAATCATAAGGACGCGGCGCAAATAGCCTTTTTAGGGTTGTACGCCCTTCAGCACCGTGGTGAGGAGGCCGCGGGCATTTCCACGTATGACGGCCGTAACGTCCATATCGTCAAAAATTCCGGCCTGGTAGCGGACGCCTTTAACGAGCGGTCCATGCGGGAACTCAAAGGTCGATCGGCCATCGGCCATTGCCGTTATTCGACGACGGGCTCCAGCAATGTCAAGAACGCCCAGCCATTTCTGGCCACTCACAAAAATAAAGGAATCGCCGTGGCCCATAACGGCAACCTGACGAATACCGAGACTTTGTATAAAAAGCTGGAAGAGGAAGGGGCCATTTTTCAGACCACGATCGATTCGGAGATCATCGTGCATCTTTTGGCCCGCAGCCGTAACGGCGACATGAAGAAATGGTTCCTGGATGTCTTGACGCAGCTGCAAGGGGCGTTTTCCCTGGTGTTCCTGGTGGAGGACACCATCGTCGGCGCGCGTGACCCGCAGGGGTTCCGTCCGTTGTGCCTGGGGCAGATCGATGACAGTTATATTCTGGCCAGTGAAACCTGCGCGCTGGATCTGATCCACGCTAAATTTATCCGGGAGATCGAGCCCGGCGAGATCGTTTTTATCAAGGGTAAAACGGTAGAATCGGTTTTCCTCCCTCCCGAAGGGAGCCTCCAGGCCGCAGGCGGCCTTACGGCCGACAGCAAGAGCGCGAAGCGGGCGCATTGCATTTTCGAATATGTTTATTTCGCCCGGCCCGACAGCGACATTTTTGGTGGTAATGTCTATAACGTGCGAAAAAGATTAGGCGCGCAACTGGCCAAAGAACATCCGGCGGACGCGGATTTTGTCATGGCGATCCCCGACTCGGGTAATTACGCCGCCATAGGGTACGCCAACGAGCTGGGGCTTCCGCTGGAGGTTGGCATCATCCGTAACCATTATATCGGCCGGACGTTCATCCAGCCGACGCAATTTTTGCGGGATTTTCGCGTGCGGGTGAAACTAAATCCGATCCGCAGCGTCCTTGCCGGCAAACGGATCATTGTCGTTGAGGACTCCATCGTGCGCGGGACGACCTCCCGAAGCCGCGTGCAGGAATTGCGTAATGTCGGCGCCAGGGAGATCCATCTGCGGATCAGTTGCCCGCCGATCAAGTCACCGTGTTTTTACGGGATCGATTTTCCCAGCAAGAAAGAGCTGGTCGCTTCCAACAAAACCGTTCAGGAGACCGCTGATTTTTTGAAAGTTGATTCGCTGGAATATTTGAGTTTGGAGGGGATGCTGTCGGTCGTTAAAAATCCCAAAGATTTTTGTCACGCCTGTTTCTCGGGACAGTATCCGGTGGCGATCCCAAAAAATAAAAGCAAATATCTACTGGAAGGATCAACGAAGAAATGAGCAAATTTATTTTTATTACCGGGGGGGTTGTTTCAAGTTTGGGCAAAGGTATCGCGGCCGCTTCCATTGGGAAACTTCTCGAGGCGCGTGGCTTAAAGACGACGATCATCAAGTGCGATCCTTACCTTAACGTCGATCCGGGCACGATGAGCCCTTATCAGCACGGTGAGGTCTACGTGACCGACGACGGCGCCGAAACAGATCTGGACCTGGGGCATTACGAGCGCTTTACCAACGCGCATATCACCAAAGATTGCAATATCACGACCGGCAAAGTGTATCATACGGTCATCACCAAAGAGCGCCGGGGAGATTATCTGGGCAAGACCGTGCAGATCATCCCGCACATCACCGATGAGATCAAGCGTTGCATCAAAAAGGTATCCAAGGAAAAAGATGTCGATGTGACCATCGTTGAGATCGGCGGGACCGTTGGCGACATTGAAAGTCTGCCGTTTCTGGAAGCTATCCGCCAGATGCGCTGGGAATTGGGTGAATCTTACGCGCTGGATATCCACGTGACGCTTTTGCCCTATATCAAATCCGCGGGCGAGCAAAAAACGAAACCCACGCAGCACAGCGTCGGGCGTCTGCGGGAGATCGGTATCGCGCCGGATATTTTGCTGTGCCGCACGGAAAGGCATATCAGTAAAGAACAGCGGGACAAGATCGCGCTTTTTTGCAACGTGGACCGCGACGCGGTCATCGAAGCGCCGGATGTCAAATATATTTATGAGGTCCCGCTGTCATTCCGCAAGGGGAGCCTGGATGATCTGATCCTGAAGAAATTGCATCTTAAAAGCGAGGAGAACGACCTGAAGGATTGGGAGAGCCTGGTGATCAACCGCCTGCGCAATCCTCAGCATGAACTGACGGTCTGCGTTGTCGGTAAATATATCGCCCTGCAGGACGCGTATAAATCCATCTACGAAGCTTTGGTGCACGGCGGGATCGCCAGTAACGCGCGGGTGCATATCGTCAAAATTGATTCCGAGGACGTGAAAAGCAATACCGTTGAACGGCTGTTCAACGGTGCCCAGGGGATCCTTATCCCCGGAGGGTTCGGCGACCGCGGCATCGAAGGAAAGATCCGCGCGGTGCAGTACGCGCGCGAGAAAAATGTTCCGTTTTTCGGTATTTGTTTGGGGATGCAAGTGGCGTGCATCGAATTCGCCCGTAATGTTTGCGGTTTGAAGGAAGCCAACTCGACCGAGTTCGATAAAAATACGGCGCATCCGGTCATTTCCCTGCTGCAGGAGCAGAGGAGTGTCCGGAACCTGGGTGCTTCGATGCGGCTGGGGTCGTATCCCTGCAAAATTTTCAAGGATTCCAAAAGTTTTCACGCTTACAAAAAAGAAAATATCACGGAGCGCCACCGGCACCGGTATGAATTCAACAACGCGTATAGAAAACAGTTCGAGAAGAACGGCATGATCTTCTCCGGGATCAACGCGAGCCAGGATCTGGTGGAAATGATCGAATTGCCGGGCCACCCGTGGTTCGTGGCGTGCCAATTCCATCCGGAATTCAAATCCAAGCCCGAACGGGCGCATCCTTTGTTTCGGGAATTCGTGAAAGCATCTTTGGAGAACGCGAAAGTACGCGAAAATTAACGCGAAATTTCGCGAAAAATTTTAGCGTACTTTTAAATTTAGTTTAGCGTTTTTTAGCGTTTTGCGCGCGGGTGGTGAAATGGTAGACACGTACGTTTGAGGGGCGTATGGGGCAACCCGTG
>CAYIMR010000049.1:0-6265 GCA_964364455.1 uncultured Planctomycetales bacterium
GGCACGGCCGGCCTCATTGCCTGTCGCTCACCCTGCCGCCGCTGGGCGTGCTGTTTTTAAAGAAGTAAATTTCCTTCCCTCTTTTTTCCCGTCTTGTCGATCCAGATTCGTGGTCTCCGGGCGCATTTTTATATATTGCAAACAACACATATTTATGATATATCATACATTATATGTCATTCAATCCAACATATCCTCATAGCCTGAATTTGCTCCCGCCAGTGATCGATTCGAAAAATTCCGCCTTCACGGATTTATTGCTTAAGGCGCGCACGGAACTTGCGGAATTAAAGGGCTACAGCTTTTCCATGCCGAACCCCATGTTGTTAATATCCCCGGCCGTTATCAAAGAATCGGTGGCAAGTTCGAATATCGAAAATATAAATACGACCATCATTGATGTTTTGCAAAATCAGTTATTTCCGGAGGCGGAGCAAACCCAGCCTGACAAGGAAGTCTTGCGTTACCGTGATGCCGTTATGTGGGGCTTTGAAAATTTGAAGAAAATTCCTGTTTCGACCCGGTTGATCACGGGGGTTCAGAATAAACTGATCCCATCTTCTCACGGGAATTACCGCAAGACCCAGAATCAGATCGTCAATAGTACGACCAAAGAAGTTCTCTACACGCCGCCGGAATTCCTGAAGATCCCGGATCTGATCGGTAACTGGGAAAAATTTGTTAATCAGCAAACGGACATTGACCCGTTGATTAAATGTGCCGTGGCGCACTGTCAATTTGAGGCCATACACCCCTTTGAGGACGGCAACGGCAGGACCGGCAGGATTTTGATGGTCTTAAGCCTTATCCAGGACGGCGTTATCACTTTGCCCATTTTGTATGTCAGCGGGTTTATCAACAACAACCGCGGTGAATACTACCGGCTTTTGCGAAAAGTGACGGTTGAGGGGGACTGGAACGGCTTTATCCTGTTTATGCTCAAGGCCTTTTACGTGCAGGCGGCGGAAACCAAGGCGGGTCTTTTCAAGATCATGACATTGTATTTTGAGTTTAAGAATAATTTAAAGAAAGACCAGAAAAAAATTTATTCAGCGGATCTGGTGGACGTGCTTTTCTCATTTCCGATTATTACTCCCGTCAGAATGGCCAGGGAATTGGGGCTTCATTACACGACGGCCAGCCGCCATCTTTTACAGTTGGCCAAAAGCGGATTCCTCAAAGAACAGATGTATGGCAAATATCACCTCTTTATTAATGAACGGCTCATCAAGATCATGAAGAAGTAGTCGCGCGTCATTTTCGCCGTCCACGGCTTTTTGGGAAAGATCTGGAAGACCGAAGGGGATTTTATAGCATAACTTGTAGCGACACAATGACCTGCGCATAGTTTACATTGCTTGACTATATATAAACCATATGTTAATTTAGTTTACATATACATTGAACAAGGAAACTAAAAATGAAAGTTGTGATAGGCAAGAAAGTAAAGCAAAAAGATGGATATGAGTCATTTGCGCCAGCCGGATTTCCTCCCCAGGGGATATTTGATCTGCCCGCAGCCATCCTTATTAAAACAGCGGAAGCGGACCGGCTTGTGGGCAAGCTGGACGGCATTACGCATACCCTGCCGGACGTCGATTTTTTTCTGTCAATGTTTGTTATTAAGGATGCCGCGTCTTCCGCTCAAATTGAGGGGACAAAAGCGACCATAGTGGACGCGCTTGAAAAGGACGCCGGGCTTGCCGTGAAGCAAACGGATGCCGATGATATTTTATATTACATCAAGGCGCTGAATTACGGCATCACGCGGTTAAAGGAATTCCCGCTTTCCTTAAGGCTGATCCGGGAAATCCATGAAAAGCTTATGACGGGAGCCCGGGCCACGCATTTCTCCAATCCCGGCGAGTTCCGGAAATCACAGAACTGGATCGGTGGGACATCGCCCTCCAACGCTTTCTTTGTTCCACCATCTGTAGATGATATGCACAGCGCCCTTAACGATTTTGAGAAATTTCTTCATGATGAGGAAAAGACGCTCCCCCTCATTCACGCCGCGCTTATGCATGCGCAGTTTGAAACAATACATCCTTTTCTCGATGGCAACGGCCGTACGGGGCGTCTTCTTATTACGATGCTGCTTTGCCACAGGAACCTTTTGGAAAGACCGGTGCTTTTTCTTTCATCCTATTTCAAGAAGCATCGCAAAGTATATTACAACCGGCTGAATGATTATCATGAGGGTGATGCGCTGGGCTGGCTCGACTTCTTTCTCGACGGTATTATTGAAACCGCCAACGCGTCCATCGCGGTTTCTAAAAAGATCACACAGCTGCGGGAAGAAGATATGACCAAGATCCATGTATTAGCCAAGAGAGAATCGGAAAGCGGGGTGACGGTCTTGCGTAAACTCTACACCCAGCCCATTGTCTCTACGAGAGTCATCATGGAGTGGACAGGATTCTCAAGGCCGGGCGCGCAGAAGGTCATAGACAGGTTTATCAAACTGAAGATCCTTGAAATAAAGGACGAAAAGGGAAATTATGACCGCACCTATGTCTATCGTCGGTATTTGGATGTGTTTCTGGCGTAGCGTTGAGCAGTCAACTCAATAAACCCGGAATGTGGTTTGTAACTTTTTCCAACATTTTTCAACTTTTTGCAACCTCTTGCAACGTGAGCCACGAAGGAGTCAGCCTTGCGCGTCATTTTCGCCGTCCACGGGATCCGCGGCGCCGGAAAAGAATGGCTGGATATTATTGCGGGATGATAAAGGCCCCGTGCCGCAGGCGGTACAAGAAGCGTATAGATAAAATTAGATCAAAAAGCAAGGGGGGCGGTCAATGAGCAAAAAAGAAGGCATAAGAAAGAAGGCATTTGAAATACTTTCTAGGCCAGAATTTAAAGGTGGCATACGGTTTTCTGCTTTGGTTAAGATGGTTGTGGCGGAGACAGGTGAAAATGATAATACATGCAATGGAAGCCTTTACAATTTGCCTAAGGAAATCCCCGAGAAAATATCAAGGCCTTACCGGGGGCTCTTTATTTTGAAAGAAAACGAGAAACTTCTGAAGGATGTGGAGCGAAATTTTGAACAAAAACCCACTAGCAAGACTAAGGAAGACGATATTTATCAGCCAGCGAGAGATTATTTGCTAAGCCGGGAAGAGTGTACGCATGGTGTCGTTGTCGGAGGGAATATATTTGGGAAAAAATGGGGAACGCCGGACATTCTCGGAGCTATTAGGGCGGATTCGGATGCAGTATACAAGCCGCCGCTAGAGATAATAGCTGTTGAAATAAAAGATGAGGGGTATTCGCCTGTAGAGGCCTTGGGTCAAGCCATGGCGTACAAACTATTTGCTCATAGAACATGGCTTGTTCTCCCCGAGGATAGCGATCTCGATCGCATAGAGGGAATTGCTATATCTGCGAATATCGGACTTATTAGCTTTTCGAAGGGAAAAGATGGATTTAAATTTGTTACGTTAAATAGGCCCACAGCTGGGCATCCTGATTTTGCCGAGGTAAATAACATTTTGGAAGAGCTCAAAGAAAAGGATAAAAAGAAGTACAATGAATTGATTAAGAATGAAAATGATTAAGTGAGAACTTGCGCAGGGGTAGCATGAATGGCTGCTGCCGTTGAGGTAACCTGATTCTTAGAGAGAATGCCGCCGAAAGCAGTTAAGACAATAAGGGATTTGATTTTCTGGGAATACGCGAAGCTTATTTCCGGTTCCGCGTTGCAGGACAGGAAGAATTACGGTTTGATCTGGGGGCGATCTTTCAGGAACCCTGCGATCCGGAAAAGGTAAGGCGTCAGGATTTGAAGGAGAAAAAAGGTATAGACGAGGCAGAGGTAATCTAACTTTTTCAGTGAGCAAGGAGAGGGAGCCATTCATGAACCGTTATATTTGCATCCACGGACATTTTTACCAGCCGCCGCGGGAAAACCCGTGGCTCGAAGAAGTCGAATTGCAGGACTCCGCGCACCCCTATCACGACTGGAACGAACGGATCACCGCCGAATGCTACGCGCCTAACGCGGCCAGCCGCATCATGGGTTCCGACAAAAAAGTCTCCCGGATGGTCAATAATTACGCGTCGATCAGTTTTAATTTCGGGCCGACGCTGTTGTCCTGGATGGAACGCCACGCGCCGGAGGATTATCAAAATATTTTGGCGGCGGACAAAGAAAGCCAGGCGCGGTTCTCCGGCCACGGCTCGGCCATCGCGCAGGTGTACAACCATATGATCATGCCCCTGGCCAACGCGCGCGATGAGCGCACGCAAGTCCTCTGGGGGATCAGGGATTTCGAATACCGTTTCGGCCGCAAGCCCGAAGGGATGTGGCTCGCCGAGACCGCGGTCAATACCCGGACGCTGGAGATCCTCGCCGAACACGGCATCCGATTTACCATCCTCGCCCCGCACCAGGCCGCAAAGGTGCGCAAGATCGGTGAGGGGAAATGGGCACCCCTTAAAGACGCCGGCGTTGATCCGCAGATGGCCTACGTCTGTCCGTTGCCCTCGGGTAAAAAGATCCATTTATTCTTTTACGACGGGCCCATTGCTCAGGAAGTGGCGTTCGCGGATCTCTTGAAAAGCGGCGTCAATTTCGCGAACCGGTTGCTGGGCGTTTTTCCGCGCGACCAACACCATCCTCAGCTCGTTCATATCGCCACCGACGGCGAGACTTACGGCCATCATCACAGTTTCGGTGAAATGGGCCTGGCCTATTGCCTGCATCATGTCGCTTCCAACGATCTCGCGCGGGTGACCATCTACGGCGAATATCTGGAGAAATTTCCGGCGACCCACGAGATCCAGATCCCGGAGAACACCTCGTGGAGCTGCGTGCACGGCGTGGAGCGCTGGCGATCGGATTGCGGATGTAAAATTGGCGATCACCGCGGGTGGCACCAGAAGTGGCGCGCGCCGCTGCGTCAGTCTTTGGACTGGCTCCGGGACACGGTGTCGCCGCGTTATGAAGAGCATATGAGCGCGCTCGCGCATGACCCGTGGCAGGTACGGGATAAATATATTGAAGTCATCTTAAACCGCGGCACGCAAAACGTTGAGGATTTTCTCAGGGAGAACTGCCGCGAGGGGCTTGACGCGCAGGAAAAAGTGAAGGCCTTAAAGCTTCTTGAACTTCAGCGCCACGCGATGCTCATGTACACCAGTTGCGGCTGGTTCTTCGATGAGATCTCCGGCATCGAAGGGGTGCAGATCCTCCAGTACGCCGGCCGGGTCCTGCAGCTTGCGAAAGAGCTTTTCGGCGAGGATCTTGAAGGACATTTTAAAAAGATGCTGGAGGCCGCGCCGAGCAATATCCCGGATCTTCGTAACGGCGCCGCGGCCTACGAAAAATTCGTCGCGCCGGCCAGGACAGACCTGACGGGGGTGGGCGCCCATTACGCGGTTTCCGCGATGTTCGACGATCATACCGGCGGGAAAAAGGTCTATTGTTACACGGTCCGCGAAGAAATTTATGATCTCAAACAGGAGGATGGGCGAACGTTTGTTATCGGGCGTTTGCATGTCCGTTCCGACATCACCCGGGAAGAGGGAAGCGTTGATTTCGCCGTTGTGCCCCGGGAAGGACATCATTTAAGCGCCGCCGCGCGCGCGTCCACGTCCGAAGAGGAATTCCGCGTTATTCATCAGGAGATGGACCGGGCCTTTGCCAACGGTGATGTCCTGGAAATAGCTCGTCTGATGGAACACCATTTCGGGACGACCAGGTACGCGTTGAAATATCTTTTCCGGGACGAACAAAAACGGATCTTTGATGAGATCATCCACTCCGCGATGGAGGAATTCGAGGCGCATTTTCGCGAGGTCTATGAACATTATCATCCTTTAATGGAGGCCAGGGAGGAATTGCATATCGCGCTGCCGAAAGCTTTGAATGCCTGTATCGAATTTATCTTGAACCGTGACCTTTTGGATCTGCTTGCCCGGGAGGAAACGGATATCAACGCGCTCAAACGTATCGCCGCCGAGGTCAAGCGCTGGTCTTTTGAGATCGACAAGACCAGGATCGGTTTCGTCGCGACGCGCCGGGTCATTTTTTTAATGCGCGATCTTGAAAAAGACCCCCGGGATATGCGCCTGATGGGATCCGTCGATGATATTTTGCGGGCGCTGGCGCCGCTGGATCTGAATCTGGATCTGTGGCGTGCCCAGAGATCGTATCTTGCCATTGGCCGGCAAGTGGCCGAGGGAAGGCTGCCCACGCCCGAGCCCCGCTGGCTCGAGCTTTTCCGTAAACTTGGCGATCATCTGCACGTGCAGAGCG
>CAYIMR010000050.1:0-6172 GCA_964364455.1 uncultured Planctomycetales bacterium
CTGCGCCTTCTTCTTTCTTCTTCGCCTTGGCCGTCTTGATCTTGATGATCTTCGTCTTCGGCAACGCGGTCACGGGCTGAGATTCGTTCCAAAGGCCTTTTTTCATAAGGTCCTTGATGCGTTCGATGCGCGTCAAAACGGTGCGCTGCTGCGTTGATGAAGAATCGACTCTTAATGAAGGATGTAACGACATATTTATAATCTCCTTACCAGACAATCATTATATTTGTTCTTTAATTTATTCGAGAATTCCGTGGCCTCGTCTTTGATCGCGAATTTTCCGATGCAAACAATGGAGTGCTTACCCTTAGGAAGGACGAATATTTCGTAACCTTTTGACTTCAGACGGTTCGCCTCCATCTGGGCCCTTCCCTTTTCTTTAAAGGAAGCGACCTGGATCGTAAATGTCCCTTTTTCTCTTTTCTCCAGAGAAGGAGTGGCATTTGTTGCCGCCGGCGTTTGCTTTTGTTGCTGCGAGCCGGCCGCCTGAGCGGGTGCGGTATTCTTCTGCGCTTTCGTACTTCCGGCTGGCGCGAGGGAACGCTCAGCAACTTTGCCGGATGGTTCTTCGGGGGTCGATACTACCGTTATGGCCGCGGGAGGCTCCGCCAAGGCGCCCTTGACGATCTGCTTCCCTCTCTCCACTCCGAAGGAAAAAAATAAGACCACCGCCATGACGAAAACAATACACAAAACAATAGTATTTTCCACCGAAAGTGTCAAGTCTTTTAACAGGTAGCGTGGTCTGGCGATCCGGCTGTGGGCGCGGCCGGTCAAGAAAGGGAAAAGTTCGATCTGGGTATGTTCAGTGCTCATCGTGCGTTCCATTATACGTTTATCCCTTCGCTGAACTCAAGTAATTTTTGAACTTTTTCTGTCCCGTGCACACGATAAAGGCGTCAATGACCCTGGGGTCGAATTGCGTGCCGCTGTTCATCCGCAGTTCTCTGATCGCCTCTTCTACCGACAGCCTCATTTTATACGGACGCTCGCGCGTCATGGCCTCGAAAGCGTCGACGACCGCCATGATCCGCGCCCCGATGGGGATCTGTTCACGTTTTAAGCCCGACGGATATCCCGTCCCGTCATAATGTTCTCGCCGGTACAAAATGATCGGCAGTACTGGACGGAGAAAATCGACGGGCCGGATCAATTCGACGCTTTGGGCGGGATGCTCGCGGATGACCTTGAATTCTTCCGGCGTCAACTGGCTTGTCTTGGCCAGGATATTGTACGGGACATCGATGGCTCCCGCGTCGCGCAGCACGCTGGCATAATACAAATTGTCGATCTCTTCCTGGCTGACGACGAGTTGCTCTGCCAGGGATTTGACGATCTTAAAATATACCGGAGTATGCGTGGTAAGCGGCGCGTGCCCCTGCCGCTTGAGCAATTCGCCGATGAACCGGATGCTCCCCAGGATGATCTTCTGCTGGTCCTGATAAAGCTGAATGTTCTTGATGGCGGTGACGGATTGTTCCGCCACGATGGCGAGCATCTCTTTGTCGAACTCGCTGAACGCGGGTTCGTTTCTTTCCCTGCGGACAATGACGGCCCCGACGTTCTCATCGGCCACCAGCGGAAGCCCGATCAGATGTTTCTCGAAAACCGCGTATCCGCTGGCCACCTTCCGCTCTTTTTCCGAAAGTTTCTGCATTTGTTTCTTTTTGTTGAGCAGGATATTGATCTTATTATCGAAGATCGCGATCAGGGCGATCTTCTTGCGGGAACTGTCCAACAGATAAATATTAGCCGAACTGGCCTTGATGAACTGACACAACAGACGCGTCAGGCGCAGCGACAATTCCTCCACGTTATAGGTGGAATTCACCAGCCTATAGATCATGTGGACGGCTGAAAGGATCAGCTTATACCTTTTGGTAAGGGTCGAAAAGTTTTTTGTGCTCATCTAGCGCGAACCTGTCCGTCATCGACGCGATGTAGTTGCCGATGATCTCATATTTTTCGGTATCACTGTAGCGCTTGTCCCTTTGATAGACCGAATACGGTAATTGCGTGGGGTTTTCCTTGTACACCTCAAAGAGGTCATGGATGATCCGGTTGGCCTTGTCCGTCATACGCACCACCCGGTAATGATGATAAAGTTTTTTGTTCAACACGGTCTGCAGATAATCCCGCTCTTCTTTAAGCGCCGGGCTGAAATCAATAACAGGATTCGCCGGATTTTTTAAATTATAATCTTTGACCGCGCGGGAGGATTTCAAATTTAGCTGCTCCAGCCGCTGACTGGAGGTCGCCAGAAGATCTTTCATCTGGATATCGATGAGGGCCTTGACGATCTGGTATTTAAACATCTGTTTATCTTTGGAGTTAAGGCTCGGGGCGACGCGCTGATAGGCTTTTCTCCAAAGCTGACTGTCGGCCAGGTCGTCTTCGCTGATGCACCCGGAGGTGATCCCGTCGTCGATATCGTGCGACAGATACGCCAGGGAATCCGCGATGTCAACGACGAGCGCCTCAAGGGTCTGTCCCTTGTTGGCGTATTCTCCGGCAATGCCGGGCTTATCATAGATGGTGCGATGCTTCAAGATACCGACCAAAACCTCTTCCGTGAGATTGAGCCCGTCAAAATCGGGATAACGCTTTTCGTACTTTGTGACGATCTCAAAGCTGCGCACGTTATGATTGAACCCAGGCACTTTAGCGGATTTCATGATCTCATTAAGCGCGCCTTCCCCGGCGTGCCCGAAGGGCGGATGTCCCAGGTCATGCGCCAGGGCGATGGCCTCGATGAGATCCTCGTTGAGCTGTAGCGCCCGGCCGATCGTTCGGGCGATCTGGGCGACCTCGATGGTGTGGGTCAAACGCGTGCGGTAATAATCGCCTTCAAAAATAACAAAGACCTGCGTTTTATATTCGAGCTTGCGGAACGCCTCGCAGTGGACGACGCGGTCGCGGTCGCGCTGATAACACGTGCGGACATCGTGTTTGGGCTCATCATACATCCTCCCGTCCGTATCTTTGCTCTTCATCGCGTACGGGGCAAGGATCTTTTCCTCTAACTCTTCAATGTCTTCTCTTGTGCGCACGGCTCAATTCCTTATATAGGGCCTCAAGGGACTGGGATAAAACTTTTGTGTGGGCGGTCACCGGCATAAAATTGACATCGCCTTTCCACCGCGGGACAAGATGGATATGCACATGGCCGGGGAACCCCGCCCCGGCGACGCGGCCCAGATTGATCCCAATATTATACCCTTTGGGCCTAAGCGCACGCTGAACCAAAGATTTGGTCGTCCGTAAAAGGTCGAACAGGTCTTCCCGTTCAACGCGCGTCAGTTTATCCAGATCGTCTACATGGCGATTGGTCACGATCAGCATATGACCGTTATTGTACGGATAAATATTCAAGACGGAATACGCGTGGGCCGTGCGCGTCAGAACGTAATTTTCCGCGTCTTTTTTTTGCTTAAAGATAGCACAAAACACGCACCCTTTGCTCTTCTTGACAATCTGCGTGATATAGGTGACGCGCCAGGGGGCCCAAAGCCTTTCCATGATCATCCTTTCAACTTAACGATCTTTCCCGTAACTGTACCGGACTTGATCTCCAGAATACCATAAGAGCGATACGGAGCAAAGACCATATCGTTGGGACTTCCCGGATTAAAATATAACGTGTCGCCGATCTGCTTGTTAAAGGGTTGGTGCGAATGGCCGAAAACGACCACGTCGAGCTTCCGGTCATTGAACGCGTTATGGACCGCGTCCAAGATCGACTCTCTCGGTCCTTCTCCGTGGAATATGCCGATCGTCACACCTTCGATCTCGAGGATTTCGCGGCGCGATAAAATCTTGCGGACATCCGCCCCGTCCATGTTCCCGTAAACCCCTTTAAAATCCTTGAGCCGGCTGAACGTTTCGACATCTTTCACGGTGCAAAAATCCCCCGCGTGGATGATCATATCCGTTTTATTCAAGCCATTGATCGCTTCCGGGGGAATCAACAAAGAATGCGTATCCGAAACGACGCCGATCTTCATCGCGAAATGTAGGGTTTGTTAAAAAGGGTCAACAAGGTGTTGATCTCGTCCTCGTTCCATATCCAGCAACGTTCCTGCAACGCCTTCAGACGCGTGTTCTCATCGAGGGTCTTAAGCGAAATGATCAGATGCCGCTGCGGTTTCGACGCGTTCTTGCGGGATTCTTCCAACAACGCACTGACCTCCGCCTCGCTGACGTTTTCACCCTTGACCGCGATCAGCCATACGTCCTCGTTGGTCAACGCCTTGATCACGTTCAAAGATTGTCCCTGCTCATTGCTGATCTTCCAGGGAACGATTTCCCGAAACAGGGGGAGTTTGTACTTGCGGCCGTTGAGGTCAAAGGCCTCATTGTCGAAACAATACAGCAATTCCATGATGCGTAACGGCAGGTCTTTGGCGGAAGTGGCGTTGAAATTCTCTACGCATGACTGGAACTCCTGGTGGAACCGTTCCCGGCGCTGCTGCGGATCGCCTCCTATGTCCTTTAACCGCGGCTGGAAGATATATTTGACCCAATATTTAAGAAGCTTGTCCCGAAAATAATAAAAATTGCCGTTCTTAAAAATGACACCTTCTTCTTTAAGGCGGTTTATCTTCCCGGCGACCTGGTTTTTCTTGAATCCCAGTTCGGCGCACAGATCATCCGCCTTATGTTTATCGTTGGCAAAGCTCATTAAAAACGCGGAGATGATCTGGTTGCCTTTACCGGCGGCCAGTTCCTGGACCATCAGCTCAAAATGCCGGCTGATAAGCCCCCAGCGATTGAAGATGGTGTTCTCGACCGCCTGGGCCAACACCGGGATGAAGACCTCATCCTGGCTGTGCAAAACGCTTAAACTTACCAGCTCGTTACAAATCAGATGCAGATAAAGAGGATATCCTCCGGTAAAATCAACGAGGAAATCACGTAACGGTTCTTTGATGATGATGCCCTGCAAGGTTTCTTCGATGAACTGCCGGCTCGTCTGCGGGTCAAGCGGATCCACGGAAATCATCTCGAAATTACCGAAAAGCAACGACAATTTCTCCAAAAGGATCTTTTTGGCTTGTTGCGGATGAGAACTCGTCACCACGTAAAGACACTTTTTTTGCGTCATGATCTTTTTACCCAGATGCGCGAACGCGTTGGGCACGGTGACCTCTTCCAGGCGATGGAACTCATCCAAAACCAGAACACAGACGCGCCCGGTCTCGTTGGTAAAGATCTCCGGCAAGGCTAAAAGCCCGTGAAATGACGTGCTCAATTTCTTGGCGTGATAATCTTTATAGATATTACGGATGACCGAAACGGTATGGGGAATGCTCTCCTGGACACTTTCCAAAAGAAGCACGACGTCTTCATAAAGGGGAAGTTTGCGGTGGCGGGAATAATTGCACAACAGGCTGCCGACGAACTGATCCAGGAAAGAACGAAAATCCTTGTTCTCCACATCGACGTACACCACGGTGATCTCTTCGTCGAGGTTGGCGAGGAACTGCCGGAGAATGGTGGTCTTGCCGATATAACGGTTCCCGAAGAGGGCGACGTTCTGCCGGTATCCCTCTTTAAGGTCAAGGACCCTTTTTTTCAACAATTCCATAACGGCCGTACGGCCAAAAAAATCCTGTTGTACGCTCATACGATTAAATCACTGATGACACTGATTGAGAATTCGATGACACTGATTTTTCAGTGTAATCATTCTTGAATCAGTGTAATCAGTGTTCGTCATTTTATATGCCTTATTCTCTTATGGCAAGTAATAAAGAGGATTGTCTTCCAACGATCGTTTCCTGATCTCAAAATGCACGTGCGACGGATTGTCTCCCTGGCCGGCCCGCGCGATCTCCTGCCCCTGATGCACTGAATCGTTTAACCCGACAAGAAGTTTGCCGTTACGCGCGTACACGGAAAAGAACTCATCCGCGTGACTCAAAATAACCGTATAGCCGTAGCCCATCAGGTAATCCGCGAAGACCACCTGTCCGCGCCGGGCCGCCCGGACGGTGTCCCCTTCCCTGGCCTGGATGTCGATCCCTTTGTTGAAGTACGCCCCTTTACGTTCGTGGAAATAGCCTATCAGTTTCCCGCGCACCGGCCAGGCGAAACCGTTCTCCTTGGCCTTGTTGACGGTAATTTCTTTGCTCGCGTGAACGCCCGGGATAAAGACCAGCTGGTTCTCTTC
>CAYIMR010000051.1:0-1085 GCA_964364455.1 uncultured Planctomycetales bacterium
GCGGTGACACAACCGCGACAATTCGTTGAGGGATTTTCCCTTAATTTCCGTTTCTTGCAATGAACTCCTCCATGTCTTGGTGCAATTTTGCGGTGACGTTTATTCTTTTATGGGACACCGGATGTTCCCAGCCCAGCGCGTGCGCGTGCAGCGCGACCCGCCGGAATCGAAGCTGGTAATCTTTACCGCGCGCGTATTTGCGTTCTCCTACCAACGGATGGCCTATTTGCGCGAACTGAATGCGGATCTGGTTTGTCCGCCCGGTCACCGGGGTTACCTCGACGATGCTGAATGATTTTCGTTCTTCAATGACCTTATAACGCGTCACGCTCGGTTTCGCGGGGGCGCCCCGCCGGAATTTCACCCGGTCAAGATCCCGTATGGCGCTGCGCAACTCGCCCTGGCGCTGACGGGGCCTTCCATGGACAAAGGCGATGTATTTCTTGCTCACCGCTTGCCTGTGAAAAAGCGCCATCATCGCCTGCTGCTGCCCCTTGCCCTTGGCGAAAATGATCGCGCCTGAGGTTTCCCTGTCGAGGCGATGGCAAGGATGCAGCTTCCACCCCTGCTCGGGAGCGTACTGGCGGTTGACGATATCCACCAGCGTCTGCTTCTTTTCCCCGGGCGCGGGAATAACCAAAACGCCCGCCGGTTTATCAAAGACTATATACGACTCATCCTCGTATAGAACAGGGATAATTCTTTGAGGATGGCCGCTGTGCATCCCTTATGATGTTTCTTTGTTCGAATCAAACTGTTCCTGGATGATCTCCGTCAAATAATTGATCTTACGGATCAGAATAATGGGGAAAACGACGATCCAGATCTGGAACGCCAAAGAAAGAAGCGCCTGCAATGGTGTGAGGCTGACCGTGATGGCATTCTCCATACCCTTAAATATCCTCCTCACGCATGGTCCTGCTCGAAACAGGAACCGACATAATCATTGATGGATTCCGCGTCGCGCTGCGCGATCTCGCTAAAGAATATCGCGACGTCGAAGCGGCCGTTGTGCGCGGCCGGTTCCACGCGCACCACAACGCCCTGACAATGGATGGTCTTCGAACGTTTTTGGTTCTTACGCG
>CAYIMR010000051.1:1185-3575 GCA_964364455.1 uncultured Planctomycetales bacterium
CGCACCACAACGCCCTGACAATGGATGGTCTTCGAACGTTTTTGGTTCTTACGCGACGGAAGAAGGATCTGGACTTTGAGCTTGGTCATCAGTTCGACGCGTTCATTGACCTGGCAATACGCGCCCGAACGGCTGATATTCAACGTCTCGGTAACGATATCTCCATCTTCTTGCGCGATCCTGACCGGGATATGGGCCAACGCCCTCTGGCCTTTTCTTCTCTCGTTTCCTGCGTACTCCGCTGGGATCATTTTTTCTCTGCCTTTGCTTCGGCTTCAGACCCTTCGCCCGCGAGCTTCTTTTTGAAACAGTTTTTGTTGCAATAGTACGCGCCGTTACGGTAATACCGCCTGGCCTTTTTCATGGGCTTTTTGCATTCGGCACAATTTTTACCGACCTCTAGAACTGCTTTTTCATCAGCCATAACTTCCTAAACTCCCGTCATTTTCTTCATTCCTTTCTTCAGAAGGAATGACGAGGCTCGTCTCGCCAGATTTCCAGGAAATCTGGCGGAACGGCCTTTTAAAATTGAATTAAACCACCAACAAGATTTACTGAACTTCAATGAATTCATGAAGTTGCCGCTTTGCGGCCAGGAACGTCTTATCTCCTGAAAACTCCAACCCGACCTGATAACGGTCCGCGAACGGATATTTTCGTACCCATACCACGCGGCCGACATATTCGACGATCTTTTCGACAGCCAGGCAGATCCGCAGGGTCAACTCGGTGCCCAAAGGTAAAAAGTCGTACACATCGACGCGTACCCCGCCCTCGCTCAGATCACACGACAGGGATCCTCCCTCTAACGCGCAATTTGTGGATTGGAACTGGATAGGTTGGCGTAACTCGATGCGACTGTACCGCCTTTTTTCTGCAGGTTCCATGGCTCCGGTATCCGTGGGAATGTTCATCAGGGTGCATTATAGCATAATACATCACCATGACAATTATTTTTTCTCCGGTATTTACCAAATACGGTCGCCATGCTATAATCCAGGCAAATGTACAAAGAATTCTACCATCTGCGCGAAAGCCCTTTTAACGTCACTTCCGACCCCGATTTTTTCTTTTCCAGCGCCCACCACATTGAAGCGTTCTCGCATTTGTTCTACGGCATCCAGCAGCGCAAAGGCATCATCGTCATCACCGGAGAGATCGGTACCGGAAAAACCACGCTCTGCCGCATGCTTTTGAACAAGCTTGATAAAAACGTCAAAACCGCCCTCATCCTGAACCCCAATTTCTCGGCGGTCCAGCTCTTGCAAATTATCCTCAATGACTTGGGGATCGAAGGCAATTTCAAAAATAAATTCGCCCTGGTCAACGCGCTCAACGGATTCCTGCTGCGAGAGACCAGCCGTGGGCATAATGTGGTCATCATAATCGACGAAGCCCAGAACTTAAGCGTGCGCCAGCTTGAGCAAATTCGCCTCTTGTCCAACCTGGAAACCGAAAAAGAAAAACTCCTTCAGATCGTCCTGATAGGCCAGCCGGAATTGGTCGAGAAGCTCAAACTCTCTTCGTTGCGCCAGCTCAATCAAAGGGTCACGGTGCGCTACCATATTATGCCATTAAGCAAACAGGAAGTGCACGACTACATCCACCACCGCCTTAACATCGCCCGATCACCAGAGAATCCAAAGCATCGGGTCCAGTTTACCGACAGCGCCATTGACCTTATTTACGAAAAATCCAAAGGAACGCCGCGGATGATCAATATCCTCTGCGACCGCGCGCTTTTGGCGGGGTTTATCGCCGAAACACACACCATCGATGACACCATCGTGCAGCGATCCGTGGAGGAGGTTGTTTTAGTATGAGCATCATCAATGAGGCCTTAAAAAAGACACAAACCAATCTCAGTAATCTTAAAGAAAAAACAGTAACCGTCACCGACGACCGGATCTCCGTGGGACAGAAGACTTGGCAGTCCCCCGCGGCGCAACCCGCGCAAACTTTTACGCAAGCGCCTTCTTCCGCGCCTGCGGCAACCCCGGCGCCCCAAGCCAAACGAACTTCCAGCAAGCGTTGGTACCTGATCGTGATCACGGAGATCCTGGTTTTAGGCCTGGCCGCGTGGGTCCTGTTCATCTTCCAACCGCAACTATTCCGCTCCTCCCTGCATCCTAAAAGATCTCCAGCAGTTCGTAAAAGCATCACCACAACGGCACAACCCAAACCTGTAGCGCTGTCACCGCAACCTGCTCCAGTTCCCGCTACGAGCGCGCCCTCCGGGATAAAATTCCCGATGGGCGCGCCGGCTAAAAATCTTGTCCTGAACGGCATCATGATGGACCAAAGTAAAATGGCCGCCTTGATCAATGGGGAAATTTACGAGGTCGGGGATTACATCGGTGACCAAAGGATAAACAAGATCACTTTGAACA
>CAYIMR010000051.1:3675-6048 GCA_964364455.1 uncultured Planctomycetales bacterium
TACGAGGTCGGGGATTACATCGGTGACCAAAGGATAAACAAGATCACTTTGAACAGGGTCGAATTACGCGATGGGGATAACGTTACGATCCTGGAGGTCAGGGAACAAGGACGCTGACAATTACTGATAAGCCCGGATGGCTTTTTGAACGATGGATGGGGAAACGCCCGCAACGACTTTGACCTTGCCGATTTCTTGCGCCAGAACAAAACGGTTCTTGCCCTTCGAAAATTTCTTATCATGTTGCATGATCCTCAGGATGTTCGCCAGCGAAACTCCTTTGATCTTTACTGGTAACCCGATGCCCGAAAGGATCCCGTTAAGCTTTACGCAATCCGCCGCGGAGATCATTCCTTTTTGACGCGAGATCTCGGCGGCTACCCGCATGCCTAAGGCCACTGCCTCGCCGTGATGATAACGGCCGTACCCGCCGGCCGCTTCCACCGCGTGGCCGACCGTGTGTCCGAAATTCAAAATGGTACGAATCCCCTTAGTCTCCTTTTCATCGGCCACGACCACACTAGCCTTGATCCGACTGCAACGAACAACGACGTGCTCCAGCGCCGCCGGCTGCAGGTCTAAAAGTTGCCGGTAATGCCGGGCGATGTAGGCGAATAATTTCTTGTCCGCGATGACACCGTACTTGACCGCTTCCGCCAGGCCGTTACGCATCTGCCGTTTATCCAGCGTCGATAAAACCGACACGTCGCTCCAGACTACTTTCGGCTGATGAAAAGCGCCGATCAAATTCTTGCCGATAGGCAGATCAATGGCCACTTTCCCGCCGATCGCCGAATCGATCTGTGCCAGGAACGTTGTCGGGACCTGGACGTACGGCACGCCTCTTTTGTAAGATGCCGCCACGTACCCTGCCAGATCACCGATCACGCCGCCTCCGAAGGCGATGATAAAAAGCCCCCTCATGGAATCATGGCGGGCGATTCGCTCCATCAATGGGAACGCCACTTTGGCGGATTTGCTTTGTTCCCCCCCCGGAACCTCAAAGAATTTAACGAAGAATCCTTCTTTTTTTAAACCCGCGGCCAAAGCGTTGCCGTGATGCCGCCGGATCACAGGACTCGTAATGACAACCGCATCCATACCGATCTTCAGCGATTTGAGTTTGGCGCCGAGCCGGGGCAGGATCCCGCGCCCGATAACGATCTTGTAGGCGTTTTCTTTTAATGAAACATTGATCGTTTTCATGAAAATGGTATCCCCAGTGATCTTCCCGCCCATTCAACGACAGGGATTACGACGGTATCCAGGATCCCTCCGGAAACAAGCAAGATGACGATAAATATACCATACGGTTCCAACCGGCTGTAGGGACCCGCCAATTGCCGTGGCAACAGCCCCATGACCATCCGGGAACCATCCAGCGGAGGGATCGGGATCATGTTAAATGCCGCAAGCAACAGATTTATGAATACCGCCGCTTCGACGAATTTGTAAACCTCCAAAGACACGGGAACCCGCGCCAACTGGCTGATAGCAACCGCCATTACGACATTGACCGCCGGCCCCGCCAAACCGACCAACATCATATCCCTCCGGGGATTGCGCAACCTTGAAAAATTGACAGGGATAGGTTTCGCCCAGCCGAATAAAAAGGTATTTATGCCCAGCAGGCGTAACGCGATCAATACCCCCGGGAGAAAAATGGTCCCCACCGGGTCAACGTGCATGATCGGATTGAGCGTCAGGCGACCGGCTAATTTTGCCGTCGGGTCACCCAATTTATACGCGGCCCAGCCGTGGGCGTATTCATGCACCACCACGGCAAAAAAAAGTATAACTGCGATAGAAATGATCTCAAGAATCACGAAGGAATGCCCCTCTATATCCTCTTACAAAAACGTCTTACAATACCAATTGGACCCGGGCAACGTTGATGACAGGCCTTAAAAACTGTTTTTCAAGATCGGCGTTTACCGCCCCCTCGGCCGTGACCGTGTAGCGGGCAAAATCATCGAACATGACGCGCAGACCTTGAATAAAATAGGCGGGCTTGTTGCGGATGAGCAGTTCATAGGACACGTCAATATTATCCTGGCGCGGCGGTAATAATCGCAGGACTCCGGTTACCGAAACCTTTTTGGAATTAGCGGATGCTACCGCCGGCGTCACGGGCTGCAACGCTTGGCTTGTTTCGCTTGCCTCGCTGCCTGGCCCTGGCGGGCCAGCCGGGGATCCTTCTCGCTCCACCTCTTTCCATTTCGGGCGATACGCCGTGATGTCCCTGGATTTAAATTTTACCAGTCCGTCGGCAACCCAGCCGAAAACCTGTGCCGGCGGTGCAATCTTGTACCATCCCGGGATCTTCTCGAGAACGCGAACGCGTGACCCTTTTTCCACTTGGCCCAGAATAGC
>CAYIMR010000052.1:0-4359 GCA_964364455.1 uncultured Planctomycetales bacterium
GTCAGCGAATACACCCGGACGCGACGGCTCATCGGCTTGTGCGCGCAGGAATTCAATTTTGACCCCTTCCTGACTATCCATCAACTCCTGGTTTACCAGGCGGGCTATTTCGGGATCCCGCCCAGGGAAGCCTCGCAGCGCACCGATGAGTTGCTCGAACGTTTTCAACTCATCGAGAAACGCAACGTCAAACACCGCGCCCTTTCCGGCGGGATGAAAAAGAGACTCCTCATCTGCCGGGCGCTCATCCACGATCCGGAGGTCCTCATCCTGGATGAACCCACCGCGGGCTGCGACCTCGAACTGAAATTCCTAACCTGGGATTATCTGACCCAGCTAAATAAGGAAGGCAAAACCATATTTCTGACGACGCATTATATGGAAGAAGCCGAAAAACTTTGCAAGACGATCGGTATCATCAACCACGGACGCATCGTGCGCATCGGTAACAAACAGGAAGTCCTGCGGGACAAATCGCTGGAAGCGGTTTTTCTGGAAGTGACGGGACAGGAATAAATTCGTACATAGCACATAGTACTTCGTACATCGATGTACGAAGTACGAACGACGAAAGACGTATTTACTAAAATGATCAACAATCCTATAGGAGTTCTGGCGTTATCCAAACGTGAGATCCTCCGGTTCCTTTCGGTGGCCTCGCAAACGATCTTTCCACCGTTGATGGCCTCGGCCCTTTTTATGTACATCTTCGGGGTCGCCATCGGCGCGCGCATTGATTTTAGCAGCACCGGACTTTCCTATCTTGGGTTTATCGTGCCGGGGTTGATGACCATGCATTTGATCTCGACCTGCTATGAGAATACCACGTCATCCTTGTTTATCGCCCGTTGGCATAATCATATCCAGGAAGTACTGCTCTCGCCGCTTTCCTATTTTGAAATGGTCCTGGGGCTTCTGGCCGGAGGAGTGACCCGCGGCATCATCGTTTGCCTGGGGGTCTACGTGGTGGCGCTTTTTTTCACGCCGCTACCCATTATGCATCCTTTCCTGCTTGCCTTTTTTATTCTCACGATTGCCGTCATTTTCTCCTGCGGCGGGATGATGGGCGCACTTTGGGCCGAGGATTTCGGGATGCTGAGCTTGTGGAGCATCTACATCATCATACCGCTCGTTATGATGGGTGGGGTGTTCCATCCGATGACCATGCTGCCGGATATTGTCCGCCATGTCTCCAAATTCAATCCCATGTATTATCTCGTTGACGGAATGCGCTACAGCGTTACCGGCGTATCGGATTCCTCAATTCTTGTTTGCGCCCTGATATCGCTCGTCCTTGCCCTTGGCACCTTTTTCGCGACCGTTTATATGTTTCGTATCGGCTATAAATTAAGAACATGAACCCCAAACCGCCCCTGACAGCTATTCCACAAACAATCGGAGTGGTGATCGAGCGCATCCGCGTCCACCAGGAAGAGATCCACCGCTGGCTGGACTCGCACGAGCGGTCCAGGGAACTCCCGCTCTATTCATCCGTGGATATCCGGGATTCGGGCTTTAAACTGGCGGTCGTTGATACAAACCTTTTCCCCGCGGGGTTCAATAACTTGTGCGAGCACGGGCTGGAGGATTCCGTGAAGTTCATGCGCGAGGCGATCCTCAAGCGCGCGCCCGGCGGCAAGGACATCCTCATCATCGCCGAAGAACACACGCGTAACACCTGGTATCTGGAAAACGTCAGAATCCTGCAACAGATCATCAGCCAGGCCGGATTTAATGTCAAGGCCACCACCTTTCTGACCGACCAGCCCACGTTTTGCGAAGACGACGCCTGCGTCGACCTGAAAACGGCGACGAATGAAACCGTGCGCATTTACTGTTTCAAGAGAATCCTCGCGGCGTATCAAGAGGGCAAAGAACATTATGACATGATCATCATGAACAACGACCTGACGACCGGTATTCCGGAGATCTTGCAGAACTCCCGGATCCCGATCTATCCATCGATGCAGGCGGGCTGGCACGCGCGTTTGAAATCGCATCACTTCAGCCACACGGCGAATTTGATCCGGGAATTCGCCGGCCTGCTGGATCTCGACCCGTGGCTGTTTTCCTGCCTGTTCGAAGTCGTCGATGGGGTGAATATCAACGTCAAGTCCGACCAGGACAAACTGGCGGAGGCGGCAACGGAATTGTTCAAGGGAATCGCGGTCAAATACAAAGAACACAACATTCCGGAAAAACCCTACATCGTTATGAAGGCCGACTCGGGGACTTACGGGATGGGTGTTCTGCCCTTTGAAGACCCGTCGGATATTGTGAATTTAAACCGTAAAGACCGCAACAAGCTCTATAAAGGTAAAAGCGCCCAGGTCATCAGCAGATATTTATTACAAGAAGGCGTGCCGACGATGTGCACGATCGCCCATGAAGTCTGCGAAGTGTGCATCTACCAGATCGAGAATAATCTCGTAGGCGGGTTTTACCGCTCCCACGCGACTAAAGGGGACCGGGACAATCTCAATACTCAAGGAGTGATTTTCAAAAAAATGTGCCCGCATCTCAAGAAATACGGCGATTGCGGAGTCCATCACGATATTAACGTGTTCGACATTTACCGGCTTCTCGCGCGTGTTGCCGCCATTGCGGCCCGCCGGGAGATCACCTATCTGGAGGCCAGAAAGAAATGAATTTCGTCTTTTTAATGGACCCTTTGCATGCCGTGATCATGGAAAAAGATACTTCCTTTATCCTGATGCTTGGGGGCCACCGGCGCGGCCACAAAGTCTTTTTTCTGCCCGATGGCGGGATCACGCGGCTCAACGGCCAGCTGTATTTCCATGCGGTGGAAGTCACCCCCCAGCAAGTCGCTGAGAAACCTTTTATCGAGAACAAATCCATTGTCCTGAAGGAAACTGACGTCCACGCCGTGTTCGTGCGCAGCGACCCTCCTTTTGACGAACAATATCTCTTGAACACCTGGCTGCTGGACCTTTTACCCAAACACATTCCAGTCATCAACCGTCCTTCGGGCATCCGTACCGTCAACGAAAAAATCTGGGCCACACAGTTCACCTCTCTTATTCCGCCCACGCTCGTGGGACGCAACCGCAAAGACCTGCTGGATTTTCTTAGCCAACAAAAAAATACCGTTGCCAAACCGACCGGCGGCCATGGCGGGCAGTCCGTTTTTCATGTTCAATCCGGCGGCGCCAACGCCAACGTCATCCTGGAGACATTGACCCACAACTGGCAAAAAGAGATCATCCTGCAAAAGTTCGTCCCTGAATCCAAAGACGGCGACAAACGAATCTTACTTCTTAATGGCGAGCCTTTGGGCGCGGTTTTACGGATGCACGCCGAGGACGATCACCGCAATAATTTCTTCGCCGGTGGCAAGCCCTTGCACGCCGAAATTAACGCGCGCGATCGGGAGATCATCGGTGTTTTAAAGCCACGCTTGCAGGAACTGGGGCTTTATCTGGTGGGGATCGACGTGATCGGCGAATGCCTCATCGAAGTCAACGTCACCTCGCCTACGGGTCTGCAGGAAATAAACAAACTTTACGGCACGCGCGGAGAAGACAAAATCCTCGACTTCGTTGAGAATTTAATTGACCAAGCCCGGCGTTAACAAGTATACTGTTCACCGACAATGAGCCGTTTGACCCTTTACCACAAACCAGGCTGTCCGTACTGCCAAAAGGTGTCTACCTTCATGCAGCAAAACGGCATTTCGGTGCTTTTAAAGAACCGGGATGAAAATCCCAGGATCCGCCAGGAACTCATCAATATCGGCGGCAAACCGCAGGTGCCTTGTCTCGTCATCGACGGCAAGGCGATATACGAATCGGATGATATCATCCAGTGGTTCAAAAAAGACTGGAAACCTGCCTGCCGGCAGGCAGGAAAAGAATAAAATGCTCGAAGACATTCAAAAGATCATTGAGCGCTCCGTCCCTGACTCCAAGGCCTACGTGGTCGACCCGATGTGCGACGGCCGGCATTTGAAGGCCGTTGTCATCAGTCCGGCATTTAAAGACATTTCCTTGGTCAAACAGCATCACATGGTGATGAAGCCTCTCAACGAGGCGCTCTCGGGGCGTCTGCACGCGCTGGGGTTAAAGACGTTTACACCGGAAAAATGGGATGAAGTTAAAGGCACCTACGAAATTTAATGGAGAAGATCATGGACCAAACGATCCGCCAGAAAATTGAAAACGATGTGAAAAAAAACAAGGTGATGCTATATATGAAGGGTACGCCTGATGCCCCCCAGTGCGGTTTTTCAGCACGAACGGTTGATATCTTGCGCGAATACAATGTGCCGTTTCATTCTTTCAATATCCTCGAAGATGAAGCCATCCGCCAGGGCGTCAAAGAATACGCCGACTGGCCCAC
>CAYIMR010000052.1:4459-5934 GCA_964364455.1 uncultured Planctomycetales bacterium
TGGCGGTCGTTCCAGGTGATCCCGATGGCGTAATTGCCCAGCGGCGTGATCTCTCTGGGGGCGATATCTGAGCGCACATCTTTTTCCTTCAACAACTGTTTACCGCTTCTCTCATCGATACACAAAGCGCATCCGCAGCTTAAACGCAGATCTCTGTTGGCCACGCGCGCCTGGGTGCCGTCGGGCCAGGTCAGCGTCACATAATTCTGATCGAACCTAATTTTAGGAATGACCCCTTGTTGAGCCCTCGCCTTTTCCAAAGCCGCCAGGACTTTATCGGCCGTTTCACGCACCAACGGATCTTGGGCAAGTTCCGGACTTACCGAATGGATAAATTTGTCAGATAGCGGCCACGCGGCCAATATCTCCACGCCGAAGCGCTCCTGAAGCGATTTGCTGGCCTGAGAACCAAAGATGGCATGCTTCGCGGAACAATCGGGACAAATAAAATAGGACATGTTTTCGATCACGCCGAGGATCGGGACGCTCACCTTCTCGAACATCAGGATCCCGCGGGCGACATCGATCAAAGAAAGCGTCTGCGGGGTGGTCACGATGACCGCGCCGCTTAAACGCGCCGACTGGGTGATGGTGAGCTGAATGTCCCCGGTGCCCGGTGGCATGTCGATCACAAGATGATCCAACTCTCCCCAGGCCGTGCGATTCAAGATCTGCTGGATATATTGAGTGGCCATCGGCCCGCGCATGACCGCCGGCGCGTCACCCAGCAAAAATCCAAAGGACATAATCTTCAATCCATTGTGCTCGACGGGGACAAATTCCTTTTTTTCATTGATCGCGACATTGACCCGCGTGAGATCAAAAAGTGAAGGAATCGACGGCCCGTGAAGATCCGCGTCCAGAAGCCCCACCTTCAAACCCCGCCGGGCCAGATTTTGCGCGATATACGCCGCGACCGTGGATTTGCCAACCCCGCCTTTGCAGGAAGAAACCGCGATGATGGATCTTACGGTATCAAGTGTCGTTTCTATCTTGGGCAGTGACGTCAAATGCGTATCCTCTCTATTTCAGGTTCATCAATTGCGCGGGCAACGACACGACAGACATCGTTTTTATCACGACATTGCCAGCAGGTCATCTCAACCGAGGGCTGATCCTTCAAACGGGAAAACTTCTGGATCAACCCTGCCGCCGTGGCCAAAATTTCGGGCGTAGGGTTGTATCCCTTGAGGATCAAGGTCGGCCCACGATTGTCCGACATCTGTATGACGTGGTCATCAGGATGCGCGTGGCGAATAAGCGCTTCGTTTTCTTCTTCGTCGCGGCCGAGAATAACTTTAAATTCCGACGAAAGGCGAAAGTGCCGGCCCCACTTCAGGGCTATCGTTTCGCGAAAATTCCGGTAACCGTGCTTGAGCGTGTCCTTCATGCGCGCCGCGAAATTCTTGTCCGTCAAAAAACACCCGCCCGCGGGCTGATTGTAGGCGGTGATGTTCAACCCGCCGGCCATTTCA
>CAYIMR010000053.1:0-5893 GCA_964364455.1 uncultured Planctomycetales bacterium
GAAGGACCAGCTGCAGAAGCTTGAATTCATTGGTCTCGTAATTCAGCAGTAACCTCAATATTTCCAACGAGTTTTCGGTCAGCTTTTGGGCTTCGTCGATGATGAGGATAACGGTCTTGCCCTCCGTCACCCCTTTCTGGAAAAGGAATTTCTCCAGGGCCTCGCGTAACGCCAGGATGGTGGTTCCCCCGGTAAAGGTGGAACCATTGGTGAAGGGACCCGCGGCATCGACGTTGATCTCAAAATTCCGCGCCAGCGAGGTCAAAAAGAGCTTTTCATCTTCGAACGTGGGGTCGAGGATGATATTGAAGATACAATCATCCCGTTCCTTCAATTCCTGGATCAATTTCCGGGACAACGTGGTTTTACCGGTGCCAACGTCTCCCAAAATAACGGACAAACCGCGCTTGAGACGCAATTCGATCAAAACATTGGTAAGAGCGGTTTCATGTTCGCGGGAAAGATAAAAAAAATCGGGATCAGGGCTGGTGGAAAACGGTTCTTTATCAAATCCTAATACTTTAAAATAACTCATCTGGTGGACTTCTCCTCCGATTGCTCCGCACAAAGTCCCTGGAATTCCACAAATTGAGCCCTCGGAGAATTTTTCTCATCGAAGGGCTCATCCTGAGGAACGCAGTGACGAAGGATCTCTTGAGATCCTTCCTCGCTTCGCTCGTCAGGATGAGGGGGCGAATGTGGAAAAACATCCAGCCCCCTCATTTATTATAATAATTTTTATAATAACACCCCACGATGCTCTGTCAATAAAATAGTCGATAAATTATGACGCGTTTTGCGCGGGCGGCAACAAAAAAGCTCATCTTTGTAAAGGATGAGCTTGGAACAAAATATTTTTATGCGACTTATTGCCGTTTGAGCTTCTTATGGGTCCTTAAAATAGTTTCCAGCAGAAACAGGCCGTCCTTAAAATCCGCTCCCTTGAAGAATTCTCCGGATATTCCGTACGAAACAGCTTCTTTGATCCGCGGGTCATCGACATACGAGCTGATGATAATGATTGGCAATTCCTTATCGAACTCCCGGATCTTTTTGATGGCCTCGATCCCGTCCATGACCGGCATGCGCAGATCAATGAACATGATATCCGGCGCTTTCTCCTTGATAAGTTCGATGGCTCTTTTCCCATGCTCGGCCGTGATGACCGCGTAGCCCTTGGACTGCAGCCAAAAGGTCAACAATTCCCGAAAATCCGCTTGGTCATCGACCACTAAAACTGAAATTTTTTTATCTTCTTCCATAAATCCCTCCGGCTTTCTTTCAAGATGTTAATGGTAAGGTAAAAATAAATCTCGCCCCCTGGTTTTTTTCGCTTTCCACCCAAACTTTTCCGCCATGCAACTCCACGATCTCTTTGGCGATCGACAGGCCAATCCCCGTCCCGTTGACATCCGAGATCATCCGATCGCCGCCGCACTGATAAAATTTGCTGAAAATTTTTGGAAGGTCTTCCGGCGCGATGCCGATCCCCGTATCCTTGACGCTGACTTCCAATTCTTTTTTACCATCGGATAACTTCGCTTCCAGCGTGATCTTTCCGTCATTGGGGGTGAATTTAACGGCGTTGCCGACTAAATTGGTGAGCACCTGGGCCAGACGGTCGGGATCGATCTCCACGTCGGGAAGCATATCCTCGATTCTCTTCTCCAGCGTGATATTTTTCGATCTCGCCCAATTGTTGAGCGAGTCGATGACCTCCTGGATCACATTATTGATGGCCATTCGCTTGCGCCGGACTTCCATCTTCCCGGCTTCCAGCTTGGAAAGGTCCAGCAGATCGTTGATCAAGGCGCTCAAGCGTTTGAGATTACGCTGGGCGATGGACAGGAACTGTTCCTGCGTCTGGGAAAGCTCACCCGCCTCCTTCTCGAGGATTAGAGTCAACGATTTATCGATGGCGACCAGAGGGGTGCGCAATTCGTGGGAAACGTTGGCGACGAAGGCTGATTTAAGATTATCAAGTTCTTTTTGTTTGGTAATGTCGCTTAAGACCGATACCATGCCGATCGTCTGGCCGTTCTCATTCTCGATGACGGCCGTGCTGGCCCGCAGGACCTTTTTAGTTTCATCCTGCCTGCTGGTCAGTTCGATCTCTCTTTCCTCTTTATCCGGCGATCCCTGGGACAGCGAGATCAGTTGTTCGTCCTTCATGCCCTCCGTCAGGGACTTGCCGACCTTGTCCTGGCGGGAGACCCCCAGCAGCTTCTCCGCCGCGGGGTTGATCATCACGACCTTGCCCTGGGCGTCGACGACCACCAGCCCCTCGGCGATACTGCGGATGACCGCCTCGGTCTGCTTCTTTTCATTAATGATCTTCTTGTATTTTTTCCAGGCGATCGCTTCGTTCTCGGTCTTGCGATCGATGACCGCTTCGTATTTCTGGCGCAGCTCGAGTTTGTTCTGTTCTATTTTTTGATTGAGCTCATCGGTGAAGACGTTGGTGATGAGATTACCGATCTCGCGCGAACGTTGTTGGGACCCGGCGACCTTGCCGATCTCTTCATTGATGATCTTTTGCAGGCGTTCACCGGCGGGAAGATGAGAATCAAAAGTCTTCGCGGGATTCGGCCCCGTCTCCGGGTTGACCTGTCCGGAAACATGGGTCAGGCGCACCAGCAATAAAGCGATCACGACGCTGACGATGCCGGTCAAAACATACACCCACATTAACGAAGACATGCACACTCCCTGCCTGCCGGCCGAGTAGGTCCCGCTACGCGGGACAGGCAGGCTTTAGAAAATTTTCTAAAGTATTATACACCGCAAGAGAGCTTAGGCAATTGTAATTCTTAACACTTTCGAAGGCTATTTCACCGTATTCGGCGAAATACGAACGGTTTTTCCGTTCTGCCAGACTGCCAACGAACGCCCTGTCTTTTTATGTCGCTCTACAACCCCTCGAACCGCTTTTTTTAAAGCCGCCTCCGCCTTATCCTGTAAGGACATTCTTTTTTTCATTTATCGCCTCACACTTTTTTGAACTATTTCGAACAAATCATCGTTAAGCACTTCTCTATGACCATTGCGCCTTTTTGCAATTAGTATAGGTTTCACCTTAGAATTATCAAATAACATCCAAGAATCAAATAACGGCTCATACACGGTGAAAAAATTATTAATGCCGCGGACAAATCGCCTACGAACATCTTCGGCGGGTACATGGTGCCCGCCTTCCTGAACTCTTTCTTTAATACGGGCTATTGCCAATTGTGCGCTAGGAAGCCAGAGAAAGAAAAGATGTAACGCATAACCTCTGGCCTTCAACTCAGTCAACAAACTTACATAAGATTTACCGGATAAGGTCGTCTCAAAAGAACAGCTGTTACTGTTTCTTGACCGAGTGACTTTGCAATCTTCTTTAAATCCTCAATAAGTTTTTCTTTGAAATATTTCTTTCTCGAAGGTTTAATTCGAACTTACTCATTCGTTTCCCAGCAATTTCCTATTCTGTGGTAATTTTCGATAATTTTCTTTGCTAATTACTTTCTTGCCGCTTTTGCGCTCAAGCTCTCTTCTCGCGTTGCCTGCGACAGCTCCGCCTTCAAAAGCGGCCTGTTTATTTTCAACAAACCCTTGAGCATCTTTATTAACAGCTATCTCTTTCGTTGACGCCTCACCAAGCATTGAAAAGATGAGCTCCAGATCAGTCATGTGATCCCGCAGATTTTCGCGCTTAAGTCCCTTGTGTTTCTTGTAAGCTGATGGGGTCATTTCAAAAGTCGCTTTAGAAATCTCAGCGGTCAATATTTCGTATTCTTTTTGCTCTTTTATTCCGCGCTTTTGCCACTGGTCGGTCAATTCTTCACGGATAGCGATCCCACGCATCCGTTTCTCGATCCAGTCATCACTATAGCCTTTTGCCTTGTACAGGGCCCGCGTTCTTTTGGTCGCCAGTTCAGGGTTCTCAATTTCCTGGATCCGCTCGTACCCAACCTTGGCAAGCCAACGCTTGAAAGGTTCGGCCTTAGGGGATGGAATTGACTGAATAATGCGGAAAATACCTTCCGTATTTGCGCAATTGAGCTTTTGATCCCCACCGGATGTCTTAACAGAAAGGGAGGTGACAAATTGTCCCCACCCTTTACTAAGCTCGTTGTCACGCTTACGCATCTTCTTGATATAGTCCTGAACATTGGGCGAGTCGGTAAGCGCTAATACGACATCATTAACCACAAACCACCATTCATTGTTATGGATGGTCTTTCTGATCTCACGTTTCCTGAAAATCGCTATTTTAGTCGTAGTTATTTCTTTATCCATATTTCCTCATCTTCAACTCATAGCGACCCTGGCTATTACGCCTGCCAGGGTTCGCATCCACGACAACTCAAGCCAAACTGCTTTAAGTTGTCGTTGGAAGGGTTCACCCAAAACCTCAGATATTCCCTTTCTTTTTCAAAACCGCTTTCTTGCCTTTATCGGGCAATGCTACGCGGGCATTGGCACCGGTGATGACGCTCTCTCCGGTTTGCTTCTCGATAGCAGCTCGCGCTTTGCCAGCCGCCGCACCACCCTGACGAGCGACCTGTTTATTGGCTGATAATCCTTCCGGCTGTTTCTTTTTTGAAATTTCGGTGGTGGAAGCCTCGGCCAGCATATTTAAGACCAGTTCAAGATTGGTCATATTATCACGCAAATTTTGTTTCTTTAATCCTTTAAGTTTCTTGTAATCTTGAACGCTTCTCCCAGCCCAAGCCTTGGTGATCTCATCGGTCAAAATTGCATATTCAGCACCCTCTTTCATGCTCCGCTCCTGCCATTCGTCCGTCAATTCTTTGCGTACTTCGATACTTTTAAGCCGCTGGTTGATCCATTCTTTCGTGTAGCCTTTCCGGAGATAAGTCTTCATCGCCCGTTCCATCGCAAGCTCAGGGTCTTCGGTTTCTTCGAGGCGTTCATACCCTACGCGGGCCAGCCACAGTTTAAACGGCTCGGCCTTGGGGGACGGAATGGACTGGAGGACACGAAGCAGATCTTCAGTGGATAAGCAGTCGGTTTCTCTTTGTTTTCCATCCGGGGCCGTCATTTTCAACTGTACGATTTTATCGTACACTTCACTACCTTCGGCCTGAAGCTTTATTTTAAGGTCGCTCCAATATCTCCTTGGGATCGAGGAACCGGTCAATACTTGCACAACATCTACAACGGAGAAATACCAGAGCTCCTTGGCCTCATCCCAATGGCGGCGGACAGTATTTTGGTGAAATAATACGATTGATTGTGATTGTTTCATAAAATCTTTCAATCTGGGTTCGCGTCCACGACAACTCAGGCCAAATTGCTTTAAGTTGTCGACGGACGGGTTCACCTAAAAACTGGCGGAGAGGCCGGGATTCTCCTACACATCTCGGTAAACCGTGACCCCGAAAAGAATCCTTTTCGGGGTCCGTTTTTTCTTTTCCCAAAAAACGAAAACTTTCGCCCATTCGGGTAAAAAGTTTTCGGCTATAAAGAAGAAAAAACGGAGAGGCCGGGATTCGAACCCGAGGGACGGCTTACGCCGTCCAACTGCTTAGCAGGCAGCTGCGTTCAACCACTCCGCCACCTCTCCGAAAGCTTACCCTGTTTTATCCAGAAAAAGCTTGAGGACTTCGAGCCGAAAGCGAGAAGTGACCCCAAAAAATCTTTTTCTAGAATACTCGATAGCCTTTTCTTTATCAAGGAATTCTTTTCCGCCGGAAAAATCCGCTGACCAGCCGGCCGCATTCCTCTTCCAGGATCCCCCCTTCAACTTCAGGGTGGTGATTGAGCGGCTCATGCCCGACGATATCCAATACCGACCCGCAAGCGCCCGTCTTGGGATCGGCCGCGCCGAAGCAGATCCGCCGGATCCGGGCCAAGACCAGCGCCCCGGCGCACATACTGCAAGGCT
>CAYIMR010000054.1:0-2070 GCA_964364455.1 uncultured Planctomycetales bacterium
CCCGGAGACGGTTATTCGATGTTCTGCCCCTGCTCGCGAATTTTTTCGATCTTGCTTTTCAAGGCAACTACCGCGCCAACAACGATCTTGTCCTGCAGCTTGGAGCCAATGGTGTTCGTTTCCCGCTGCATTTCTTGGGCAATAAAGTCAATTTTCTTTCCGGCTGAGGCTCCACTTTTTAAAAGCGCGCGCGCCTCCTGTATATAATGCTCCAGCCGGGACATTTCTTCATTAACATCACACCCCTTTTGAAATGCCCCGAATTCTTCGACAGTCAATTCCTTGCGCTTTGCCTGGAGCACGGCCTTCGAACGCATTTTGATCTTTTTCATCTGCTGAATCATTTGTTTGAGTTTATCACCAATGTCAGCTGCCAGACTGCGCCCCTCGCGCTGACGCATTTGATCGAGTCCCTGGAACGCCCGCTGAAGGCTTTTCTCCAAAGCCGGCCATACGACCTCCGGGTCCAGGAAAGATTCCCTTGTTTCCACCGCGCCGGGCAGCCTGATCACGTCGGAAAGGCGCAAATCGTTTTCTAAATGAAACTCTCGCGCAAGATCCTTGACGTAACGCAGATATTTTTGGATCACTTCTTTGTTTAAAACGATATCTTGGGACGGCTTTTGCGTAACCTTGACCGAAACCGTCACGCGCCCGCGCTCGATATGCTTCTGGGCGATCTGCTGGATCTTGCTTTCCAGCGAACCAAATCCGCCGGGCAGGTAGAACGCGATATCAAAATACCGGTGATTAAGGCTTTTGGCCTCAACGACCAGCTTGACCTTCTTCCACTGCAACTGCACGCCGCCAAATCCTGTCATACCCCTGATCATGCCCACACCTTCTTTTTTTGCTCGTGAATTATTGTTGTTTTGGTTGGATAAAATTCCCTGATAAGGTCATCGGGCTCGAACCAAAGTTTGATCTCACGCTCCGCTTCTTCCGGAGTTGAGGAAACATGGACAACGTTCTCATAAAGCCCATCGGTCCTGATGCGCCCATAGGCCCCGCGAACACTCTGGGGCGTTGCCTCTTCAGGATTGGTCGCTCCGGCAACAAGCCGACATTTCTTTATGGCGTCGCGGCCATAATAAACAACGGCGATCAACTTATGGACAAGATGATATTCGCCGGCTAAATAAGAAACGATCTGATCAAAAAATGGTTTATCGCCAAGATGCTTATAGTGTTCCTTGGCGATAGCGCGTGAAGTTTTTGTAATATGAATACCGATCATCTCCAGGCCGGTATGGCCGAATTTTGTCAAAATACTTCCCACCAGCTGTTTGCTGATACCGTCGGGTTTTATGATAACCAGGGCGGGCTCGCTCATGACCTGATCTTGGCGATAATGCGGTCTAAGTCATCCAGTGAATAATATTCGATGACGATCTTTCCTTTTTTCTTCCGGGCCTGGATGGAAACTTTTGTTCCCAGCGTGTTCTGCAACTGTTCCTCAAGCGCTGCCACTTCATGATCCCTCGTTTTTTGAGTCTTCGCCCGTCGAGCGCTATCCTTTCCACCCGTGCGAACGAGTTCCTCAAGTTCACGAACGGATAACCCTTTTTTGATAGCCAGGTCGAACAATCTTTTTTGTTCGCCGGGGGATTCAACGCTCAAAAGGGCCCTGGCGTGCCCAACAGACAATCCGTTGCCGTAAACGCTTTGCTGAATTTCTGCGGGCAATTTCAGCAGGCGCAACAAATTGGTTATTGTCGAACGGTCCTTGCCAACCGATTCGGCCACCATGTCCTGCGTATAACGAAATTCTTCAATAAGTTTTTTATAAGCCTCGGCCTCTTCGATCGGATTTAATTCTTCGCGCTGGATATTTTCCACCAATGCCAAAACTAAAGCCTCCTGGTCGGAAACTTCCCGGATGATTGCCGGAATTTCTGGCACATTTAAACTGCGCGCTGCCTTCAAACGCCGCTCGCCTGCAACCACTTCATGCTTGCCGTCTTTCAGGCGAACCAGAATAGGCACCAAAATACCCTTTTCCTTGATGGACGCCTTTAATTCCGCCAGCTTGTTCTCATCGTAATGGGTGCGCGGCTGAAACGGGTTGTC
>CAYIMR010000054.1:2170-5884 GCA_964364455.1 uncultured Planctomycetales bacterium
TTAATTCCGCCAGCTTGTTCTCATCGTAATGGGTGCGCGGCTGAAACGGGTTGTCTTGGATCAATTCTGTTTTCAAGAAAGTGACCTCGCCCCCTGATTTACTGACCTTATCTGGAATAAGCGCCGACAGTCCTTTGCCTAGAGCTCTATTTTCCATGGATCCTCCTAATAATGTTCAACAATTGAACATCCAGACAGACCGTTATGGGGCCATTTTCTCGCCAACATCAGCTTCTCCTAACTGTTTCATATTCAACATATTATGTGATTTATGGTTAGCGTTGATGACCTCTGCGGCCAATTCACGGTATTTTTTGGCTCCAATTGATGTTCCATCATAAACCGTGATCGGCTTGCCGTGACTTGGCGCCTCGCTTAGCCGAATGTTGCGGGGTATAATTGCGTTATAAACTTTATCTTTAAAATATTCCTTAATTTCATTGATGACTTCTGTGGTTAGATTTGTCCTATAGTCCGCCATGGTAAGCAAAACGCCTTCTATGTCCAAACTGGAATTGAGTCCCTCGCGTATCAGGCCAAGAGTATGCATAAGTTGGGAAACCCCCTCCAAAGCATAAAACTCACATTGAATAGGAATAATGATGGAATCGCTTGCAACTAAAGAGTTTAGAGTAAGAAGACCTAAGGACGGTGGGGAATCGATGAATATATAGTCGTAATTATTTAGAATTGGAGTAATAGCTTTTTTTAGGCGTGTTTCCCTTGACAAAATCCCAACAAGCTCGATTTCCGCCCCCGTCAGATGAATATTGCAAGGAATTATATCAAGCAATGGATAAACGTTTGGAATGAGCACTTCTGAAACTACAGCCTTGTTTAAAATCAAATCATAAACTGATTTTTCCAGCTCATTTTTATTTACCCCGACACCGCTGGTCGCATTCCCTTGGGGATCTGCATCAACAATAAGCACGCGCTTACCTAGCTCAGCAATGGCGGCCGAAAGATTAACGGTGGTGGTGGTTTTCCCGGTTCCACCCTTCTGATTACAAATTGATATAATTTTCCCCATGGCGACCTGGAATTGTCGCTATGTTTCACGTGAAACATAGCCTGCTTTCAAACCCCTCCTTTATTCTTATTTTCCATTAAAAACTCAGTAGATCAAGAGTTATTTCATTTTTTCTTGGCCTTCAAAGAGACCCGAATTTTTGCAGGTTTTTCCCCTTCCATGCCAAATAGTCCTCGCTTCTCCTCGCATACTACTTTCACAGAAATCTCGTCGCGTGAAACATTGAAAATTTCGGCAGCCTTTTTAATCGCTTCCTCCACGGTGCCTCCCTCCACTTCAAAGCTTTTTGGGGAGCGCTTCATTTTCTTATCCTTGTTCACATCCATTAAGCCGCCTTATGAATTGTAGACATTTTCCACTGAGCAATTGTGGAAAAAGCATAAAATAGGGTAAAATATAAAGTCAACCCGCTGGCAAAATGATAAAAGATGGCTCCCAAAAAAACCGGCATAATCACAGCCATCATTTTCTGCTGAGCCATTTGAGCCGGATCCATCGCCCCCATGCTTTTCGCAGTCAATTTTTGCTGAACAGCCATGACAAAAATCATCAAAATGGGTAGTAGGTTAATTTCGTTGCCCAAAAATGGCAAGGAAAATGGCAAAATAAAAAGTCGATCCGGCTCTGAAAGATCTTTAATCCAAAGAAAATGTGCGCCCTTAAAGGAAACTGACCGCCACAAAACCTGATAAAGTCCGATAAAAACAGGCATTTGCAGTAGCATGGGCAAACATCCACCCAATGGATTAATTTTATATTTTTTATATAGGTCCATTACTTCGATATTCATTTTTTGGGGATTGTCGCGATATTTTTCTCGAAGCGCTGCAATCTTTGGCTGCAATTCTTGCATCTTGCGCATCGAGAGCATGCTACGCAGGGTCAATGGGTACATCGCCCCATAAATAAGCATACTAATCAAAATAACGCACACGCCCCAATTTGGCAAGACCTTGTGTACAGCATGTAAAATACTATCGATGATTTTGGCAATAGCATCAAACAATGCAAAACGATAATAGCGCTTGATCTCCTCAAAGCCCGACTTATACTGCGCCAATAAGTCCGATTTTTCAGGGCCAACAAAAACGAGAGAGGCAAATGCGGCGCTGGCGCCGGGGGTAAGATTAACTGCCACAGCACGGATATTTAACTGTAACTCATTATCATTCACTGGATTTATTGTATAAGCATTCGTATCATACAGCGGTTTTGTAATCGCGCAAAAATATCGGCTCCGGAATGCAGCCCAAAGAACGCGCCCCAAAACATTTTTTTGCTCTTTTCCATTAAATTTGAACGCATTGTTCTTCCGCTCAATACCGCTGGAAGAAGAGATCACGTATTCGAACAAAGCGCGATCGTGAACGAATTCACTGTTTTTCTCATCAAGACTGGACATATCTAACACGACGCCCTGATTTTCCCAAGCAACCAGTTTGGACATATTAGTCTTGTTTTGTATGGTTGTTTGTGCTTCAATTGTATAATCGTCCTCCGAAACCGTATAAAGTTGCCGAACCAACAGATCCGACGTTTCGTGGCGATAAATAATATTCCGGACGCCCATTTTTTCTACAACAAATTCTGTATGGTCATATTCCGGTGCGCCACCCATTCCTCGAACAGGGAGAGCCAAATCGTATTCCTTAAGAAATACCCTGAGGATGGTGCCGCCGATATTGGAAAATTCCACTATAAATTTAGAAGTTTCAATTGTTTCAATTTTAGCTTCGTTAGGGCTGCCAACAGAAGCAGGGAGGGAGGTCGCAATCTTGGAAGGCGTGACGCTTTCTTGCTTAACTGATTTATTGCCAATATGTTCTGACAATCCAGGCTGAATTGTGCCCGTGTGAAGTGGGCGAAACAGGGCTGTCCAAACGGCTAATATTAGTAGTGATATTACTGTGGCAAGAAGAAATCGTTTTTCCATGGCACAAAACTATTTTAACGGATCATATCCTCCGCGGGAGAGAGGCGAACAACGCGCGATGCGAAGGATTGTCTTTATGCCGCCTTTAACCGCGCCATATTTCTCGACGGCATCGATGGCATAATGGGAACATGATGGGTAAAACCGGCAGGCACGGGGGAAAACCATCCTGCCGAAATTTTGATATCCTCTGATTATTTTCGTAAGGATCCGGGTCGTCATGGTTTTACGTTCACGCGAAATAATCTGCTTTCCCGACGGGAAAAGCATGCGGTCGGGTGAAAACAAGGCTTTATTTGCTTAATTTTTTGCGCCCCTTTGCGCGACGGCGCCGCAGAATTGCCCGGCCATCTGCGGTTTCCATTCTTTTGCGAAATCCGTGTGTTCTTTTGCCGCGAAGATTTGACGTTGTCTTCAAATGCTTTTTCATAATTTTTCAATTATAACATAGGTCTTTTGTTAGTCAAGCGATTTTCAGATACTGCAGAGCCAAAACACCATATGGTTGAAGATGTTGGCGATTTTTCGCTATCTCGTCGATGGAAAGCCATTTTTATGGCGCCGCGGCCGGGGCGAACAAAATATTTGAAATCAAAATTTTCTCTGATATAATAAAGCCCATTTTGCGTCTCATGCTTCTTGTGACGCGCGCGGCGTGTTAGATCCGGCACATGTGAACAAAAAGCATATAATGTTATAGGCTTATCCGGTTGACTGCCCTTTCTACAATATCTGGTGGTCATAGTCT
>CAYIMR010000055.1:0-5810 GCA_964364455.1 uncultured Planctomycetales bacterium
CCTCATCTACGGTTTTGTTATCCGTTATAACGGTATGATCAGCCTGCGCGTAGAGTGTTTGACGTTCTTTAAGAAGTTCATTAATCCGGGCTTTGGAATTTTTTATGTTCAACAACGGCCGCTTCTTCGTATCTTTGACACGCGCGTAAATCGTTTCCGCGACCGCTGAAAGAAAAATCAAAATGCCGTTCGCTTTCAATTTTGCCATGTTCTGCGGGTTTAAGACAACGCCACCCCCGCAATCGATCACCAGGGACTCTTTTCCGGCCACTTCATGGACAGCCTCTTTTTCTCTGTCCCGGAAGTATGCCTCACCGGATTCTACAAATATCCGTTTGATGGGCCGGCCTTCCTTTGCTTCGATCAGATCATCCAGCGAAACCATATCCCGCTTGAGAATCTTTGCTAACCGTTTGGCTACCATTGACTTGCCAGAACCCATAAAGCCGATTAAAACAATATTTTTTCGCGACATGGCTGGATTGTAACACAAGGGCCTATCTAATACAACCCATATCCGCTCAAAATCCAGAGGATGATCGCGTCTCCCCAAAAAAGGCTGATAATAGCGCCGGCCACCAGAAACGGCCCGTAGGCGATGGCGGTGTCTTTAGTCCGAATCTTTTCCACAATCCCGTAAACCGCGCCAGAAAACGGAGCCAGGAAGAATGTGAGAATGGCCAATTTCCAACCCAGGAAAGCTCCCACCATCGCCATCAGCTTCACATCCCCGCCACCCATCGATTCCTTCTTGAAAAGAAAATCTCCCAGGATTCCCATCGCGTAAATGGCTCCGCCTCCGACCAAAACGCCGACTAATGACCATCCCAAAGATTTTAAATGGGCCAAGATCAATGGTCCGGTGCCGGCATCCATTCCATGCAATTCGGGGATAAGCGCGCTAAATAGCAACCCGGCCACCATGCCACCTATGCTGATTTCATCCGGAATGATCCGGTGTTCAAAGTCGACAAAAGTCGCCACGATAAATCCGCACACCATGGCCAAATACGCCGGCAAAAGCGCGGTCAGGCCAAAATATTGATAAAAGATAACGAAGGTAATAGCGGTGATCAATTCGACCAAAAAATAACGCGGAGAGATCTTTTCTTTACAGGACCGGCAACGTCCGCCAAGAAAAATATAACTAATAAAAGGAATGTTGTCGTACCACAATAGCTGTTTTTTGCAGTGAACGCAATGCGACCGCGGTGTAACGACGGATTTCTCATGCGGCATGCGCACGATGCACACATTCAGGAAACTTCCCACGATCGCGCCTAAAATAAACATGAACAAACTCATATCATCTCCTCATTTAGTCTGCGGCCAATTGCGTCATTTGTGACGCAATTGGCTAAAACCTTAATTTTACCCTCTTGCCTTCACTCCTTTTTCCAGAGCTTCCCGCATTTTTTGTTTGACATCGTCGTCCAACAGGACATTTGCCCAATGCTGGAAGGCCAGCACTCCCTGATAATACAGCATGCCCAGCCCGTTGGCGACGCGCGCTCCCCTTGCTTTGGCCATTTTCAAAAGCGGTGTCAGGGGCGGGTTATAAACAAGGTCGTAGACCAATAATTTTCGATGAAGCAATTCTTCATCAACCAGGCTGGGGTCCTCCAGATTTAATCCCACCGATGTCGTGTTGATCAACAAATCCGCCTCGGGGATATCCAGATCATCAATGCTCTCGACCGGCTCGACAATGCTGGTATCGATACGCGCGCTCAAATCCTCAAGCAAATTATCCAGGCGTTCCGGCGTGCGATTGTATATTTTGATGGAATCCGGCCGTTCGGGGATCATGCACAATACCGCCAGGATGGCCCGCGCCGAGCCGCCGGAACCCATGACCGCGATCCTTTTATCCCGGGTATTAAACTGCAATTCGACCAAATGCGCCAAAAATCCCGTGGCATCCGTGTTGTACCCGAGCAATTTACGTTCTTTATTAATAACAATCGTATTAACCGCCATGATTTTCTGCGCTAAGGGGGTAACGTTGTCTAAATATTTAAGGACCGCTTCTTTATAGGGTACAGTAACATTTAACCCGAAAATAGGACTAGAAGGCTTACGCAGTTCGGTAAAGAATATATCTAATTCGTTTTCTTTAAGCGGGAAAAGTTTATAGACCGCGTCGACCCCAAGCTCTTTAAACGCGGTATTGTGCATTAAGGGAGACAAGCTGTGGGCTACGGGATAACCGATGATTCCGTAGACAGCACTTTGAGCATCCATGCGAATTACTTTCCGGGGGATTTTATTCTACTTCGCCGAATACCCCGCGGACTGCGGGGATGTTCTTCTTCGCCAAGGCTTCGAAGAACTATTCTCCGAAGCTTTAGCGAAGGAGAATGAAGGCGAAAGTAGAACCCTGCGAAGCTCAAACACGCAACGTAGTGGAGTTTTTGAGCGTAGCAGGGTTGGGTATCCGGCTTCGAAGAATGAACCATTCAGGAGTTCCTCTGAGATGCCCCGTAGCTTGTCGCTGCGGGGAGGTTCATTGGCGCAACGACTTTATTGAGGGCGTTGATATAGGCCTTTGCGGAGGCTTCCAGAATATCGGTGCTGGCCCCGTGCGCGATGACACTCTTGTTCTTGAATTTGACCTTGATGGTGACCTCACCCAGCGCGTCTTTGCCTTGCGTGACGGAATGAATGGTGTAATCCAGCAATTTTCCTTTGACTTTGCTGATGGCATCAATCGCCTTGTAACAGGCATCCACCGGACCGTCACCGGAGGAGCTTTTCTTGTACGTTTTCGTTTTTGATTTCAAAACGATAGTGACTTCAGTCCTGATATTGGTGCCGCTTTGGGTGACCAGGCTGACCAGGTTCCAGGCCTTTTCAACCGGCTTGATCTCATCTTCAACGATAGCGACCAGGTCCTCATCAAAGATCTGCTTTTTCTTGTCAGCGACACGTTTGAAACGTTCGAACGCTTGCTCTGCTTGCGTGTCATTAAGATCGATGCCCAGATGTTTCAGGCGCACGCGAAAGGCGTGCCGGCCGGAATGTTTGCCCAAAACCAATCCGGTCCCCACGAACCCGACGTCTTCCGGACGCATGATCTCATACGTGGAACGCTCCTTCAAGATGCCGTCCTGATGAATGCCGGCTTCATGGCGAAACGCGTTGTTGCCAACGATCGCTTTATTGGGCGGAACGACAAATCCGGTGTATTTGCTGACCAGTCGTGAAACCCTACAAATTTCCGGCGTGTTAATGTTCGTCACGCACCCGTAAATGTCAAAACGCGTCTTTAAGGCCATTACGATCTCTTCCATCGAAGCATTGCCCGCGCGTTCCCCGATGCCGTTAATGGTGCATTCAACCTGTCGAGCGCCGTTACGAACCGCCACCAGCGAATTGGCAACAGCAACCCCAAGATCATCATGGCAATGGACAGAAATAACAGCCTTATTAATGTTGGGGACATTATTTTTAATATCCGCGATCAACTGCCCGTATTCAATGGGCATGGCATAACCGACCGTATCCGGAATATTCACTGTGGTCGCCCCCGCGTCAATGACGGCTTCGATGATGCGATAGAGAAATAATTTTTCCGAGCGTGAGGCGTCTTCCGGTGAAAATTCCACATCAGCAGCTTTATGCCGCGCGTATTTAACAGCATCGACCGCCATCTGCAGGATCTCTTCCTGGGTTTTCTTTAATTTATGCTGCATATGTATCTTGGAGGTCGCCAGAAAGACATGGATGCGCGGCCGGGCCGCGGCTTTTAAGGCATCAGCCGCCGCGTCAATATCCGCTTTCAGGGAACGTGCCAAACCGCAGACAATCGGTCCTTTGATATGTTTGGCAACGCTATTGACGGAATCGAAGTCACCTTTGGAAATGACCGGGAATCCCGCCTCGATGACATCAACGCCCAAGCGCTCCAAGGCGTGAGCGATTTCCAGCTTTTCGCGCTCGTTCATGCTGGCGCCGGGCGCCTGCTCGCCATCGCGCAGCGTCGTATCAAAAATAAAAACCCTGTCCTGATTCTGACTCATTGTCGCAACCCTGCTTTTTCGGAACTTTCCTGAAATCTTTGAATTGCGTCACGGGCGAATTTTAACGTTACTCTCTCCTGCCCGTTCCCAGATTTATTCGCATGTGAATAGATCGTAACATTGTCCAACTCATTGAGCGTGACGTGCCGGCGCTTGATACCTTCCAGTCGGATATTCAAGCCCACTCTTCGGATGTTCGCTGTTTCAATCCCGAATACGCTGACGAATTCCTTTAACGTCTTTTGCGAATATCCCCACTTGTGATTGCCGAAATGCCCGATATAAATTTTTGATTCCCACAAATTCTCACCGAAAATAAAATCCACAAAATTGTCGTAACCGAATTTAAAATATCGTAAAAGGATCGTTTTAAAATCCGGCACCTGCAAGATGATCTTCCCGCCAACTTTTAGGACCCGTGTCCACTCATAAAACACAAGATAACGGACATATTTATCAAAATGTTCCAAAAGGTCTTCGGCGAGAAGCTCCTCGGCGCTCTGGTCATCGTACGGCAAGGGTGTCGTGATGTCATGCACCAGGTCAGGCTTGCACTCGGGCACCGAATCAATGTTGATCCACCCCTCAAGTTTCTTGGTGCCGCAACCTAAGTGAAGTCTCATAGATCTACCGCTTCATCCACGTCATCATCGCCCGCAACTCTTTACCGACTTTCTCCACGGGATGATTCTCGGCATCTTCACGGTACTTATTGAAATTCGGCCGGCCGTTTTTATTTTCCTTCATCCATTCCCGCGCAAATTTCCCGGACTGGATCTCTTTTAAGATCTTTTTCATCTCCTTGCGAGTGCGATCCGTGATGATGCGTGGCCCACGCGTGTAATCACCGTATTCCGCCGTATCGGAGACCCGTTGGCGCATGCCGACGATCCCGCCTTCATAGATCAGATCAACGATCAATTTCAATTCATGCAGACATTCGAAATACGCCATCTCCGGAGCGTAGCCAGCTTCGATGAGCGTTTCATATCCGGCTTTGATCAACGCGCTCGTTCCACCACACAAAACCGCTTGTTCCCCGAAAAGATCCGTTTCGGTTTCTTCCCGGAAACTCGTTTCGAAAATTCCCGCGCGGCCGCCGCCGATGCCCCTGGCGTAAGCCAACGCGTCCTTCAAAGCGTTTCCCGACGCGTTTTGATGAATAGCAACCAAGCACGGCACCCCTTTTCCCTCTTCAAATTGACGGCGCACCAGCGCTCCCGGCCCTTTGGGCGCGATCATCCAGACATCCACATCCGCAGGAGGTTTGATCTGCCCGAAATGGACATTGAATCCGTGGGAAAACGCTAAAGACTTGCCTTTTTTGAGATAACGTTTGATGGACTTGCGATAAAGCTCTCCTTGCACGTGATCCTGCGTTAAGATCATGAGGACATCGGCTTTTTTCGCCGCCACATCCGCCTCAACCGGCTCAAACCCGTCCTTCTTGGCTTGCTCATAATTAGGGCCACCAGGCCTTTGGGCGACCAGGACGTTCAGGCCGCTATCGCGCAGGCTTAACGCTTGACCGCGGCCCTGAATACCATATCCCACAATGGCGATGGTCCGGCCATTATACACATTCAAATCGGCATCTTTGTCATAATAAATTTTAGCCATTAATTTTCCTTTCAGAATTCCTTTTCCGTAAAATAATAAATTGACGTTTAGTTTAACACAGCAAACACCTCGGCGTCAAATGCAATGCTTATTGCTTGCTCACGCAACCTATCGTGGGGGACTTTGGATTCCTGCGATGAAGATTAATAACGATAATGCTCGGACTTA
>CAYIMR010000056.1:0-5673 GCA_964364455.1 uncultured Planctomycetales bacterium
TATCCCCGTGGAATGCTGCTGAAAACAATTTTCAATGCCGGCCGGTCATTAACGGCCTGACGGGCCGTCACACATTGACCGCACCATTGGCATTGGATAAACAAAAGTATTTAAATCTATCTTTGTCTTTCCCATTCTTCGTCTCCTCATATTTCAATATTATTCCAACGTTACCAACGCCTTTACAATCTTATCTATAGTCCATCTATAACGCAGCCATCTGATATCACAAAATCATTTATAGGCCGTATTTTTTCTCCTGCTCCTGGTTCGAGTCCAGAATGAAAATATCTGCCCCGCTTGGACTCGAACCAAGACAAACAGATCCAGAGTCTGTTGTGCTACCGATTACACCACAGGGCAAATCTGTTTATGAAAACGCCGCCTGCAATCTTTCGACCGTCTTTTCTTTTCCCAAGATCGCCATTGTATCAAACAAGCCCGGGCCGATCGCTTTCCCGGTCAGGGCAACGCGGACTGGATGCACCAATTCTGACGCCTGAATGCCCAGCTCGGCGACCAGATCGCGAAAAGCCTTCTCGAGGCTGGCCGTATCGAAAGTATCCAGCCGGCTTATACGCTCGCTTAAAAGCTGAAACTCTTTTGACCTGTCATGGGAAAGATGCTGCTGCCGGATCTCATCGCCAACCGTCAATTTATCCACAAAAACAAAATCCGCCCATTCCAGAAAATCCGTCAACGTCGCCATCCGAACCTTGAACAAGTCCACTATTTTCTCAAGCCGCTCTCTGTCAAAATCCGCGCGGATATACCCTTTTTCCTTTAAGAACGGAATGATAAGATCCGTCAGCTTTCCGGCAGTCATTTCCTTGATGTACTGGCCGTTGAGCCATTCCAGTTTGCCCATGGAAAAAATGGCCGCGGCCTTGTTGATCTTTTTGATGGAAAATTTCTTTACCGCTGAAGCGAGATCGATCTTTTCCTGATTACCGCCCGGCGACCAACCCAGGAGCATCAGATAATTTACGATAGCCTCCGGCAGGAAACCTTCTTTCCGGTAGTCGCTGACGGCGACCGCCCCCGTGCGCTTGGAAAGCCGGCCTTCATCCCCCATGATCAAAGGAAGATGCGCAAACTTCGGGGGTTTCAGGCCCAGCGCCTGATAGATCATGATCTGCTTGGGAGTGTTCGAGATGTGGTCTTCGCCGCGGATGACATGGGTGATCTCCATCGCGGCGTCATCGATCACGCACGCGAAGCTGTAAGTCGGTGAGCCGTCGGACTTCATCAAAACCTGATCCTTGATGGTTGCCGTATCGAACACGATTTCCCCGCGGATCAGATCATCCCATTTGACAGTTCGTACGGGCCCGCCATCCGCTATAGCGGATGGCGAGGTCTCGCCAATTCTGTTACAAACAGGATTGGCGGACATCTTTAAAATAATAGCGTCCCCGTCCTTATACGCCTTGCCCTGCTCCAAAAGCACCTGCGCGCGCTGGCGGTACGCATCAAAGCGCTCGCTTTGATAATACAATTCATCCCACTCCAAGCCAAGCCAGCGCATGCTGTCCAGGATCTCATCGACAAATTCCTGACGGGACCTTTGGCGGTCAGTATCTTCGATGCGCAGGACAAATTTCCCCGCCTGCGCCCTGGCATACATCCAGTTAAACAAGGCCGTGCGCGCGCCGCCGATGTGCAAATAACCTGTTGGGCTGGGGGCGAATCTGACTTTAATCATATGGTTATTTTACCAAACAAGCATGTAATTGGAATTAATTTCATTGTCCCGTGCCGTCCCGTGCAGGGACGGCACGGGACGGCAGGGAACGATTCAGGAAGGAATTTTGGTCTACTCAGGGCGAGGTTGTTTCTTCAATATTTTTTACCAACCGCTGAATGATCTTTTCAAGTCGATGCTGTTCTTCGTCTGTGACATCTGCAAATTCTATGCCGATATCGTAAAACATGGGCTTGTTCTTGGCTTCGGTCTTGCGCTGGACGTTCCAAACGACTTTTCCCTGGCACTTGATGTGGTTGCCGAGGTCCAGCAAGTCCAATTCCAGCTCAACTATCGTAAACATCTTGATATCTTGCTTTAGGATAAGACAGACACCGCCGATCCCGACGTTCTCGGTATGCGTTAAAATAATGTCTTTGGCGCCAGCGTCATTGTTCTGAATGACCACAAGGCAAGGATAAATAACACGGGGAAATCGCCTGCGGTTTAATCCATCCCATTTAGACACTGCTTTCTAGCCTCCGTAATAATATAAAAAATAATAAACAAGTATAGTATAACATATCTAATGACCTAAGCCAGCACATCTTCAGCTTTTTTTGAAATCGCTTCCTTGGACACGAATTTCTTCTGTACGCGCGCGATTCTTTGCGCCCGGCCTGTCTTATCGTCAACCTTGATGACAACGCCATGCACTATGACGTCGTTTTCCGCCACCTGGAACTTGGCAGGCATGCTGGTCAAAAAGCGCTTGATAATGTCCTCTTTCCTTTGGCCGATCACGGAATCATAGGGCCCCGTCATGCCCAAATCCGTTATATACGCCGTCCCTTTAGGCAAGACCTTCTCATCGGCAGTTTGGATATGGGTATGCGTCCCAAAGACGACAGAGACCCTGCCGTCAACAAAATGCCCTAACGCAACCTTTTCGCTGGTTGCCTCCGCGTGCATGTCAACGATGACGACCGGCGTTTCCTTCCGGATCTGCTCGATGATACGCTCAAGCGTCCGAAACGGGCACTCAAGATGATAGCGCATAAAGACGCGGCCCAGAAGATTAACGACCCCGATCTTTTGTCCCGAGGCAGTTTTCTGGACGCACCATCCTCTGCCCGGCGTGCCTTCCGGAAAATTGGCAGGCCTGATGACCGCGTCGGTCTGATCCAGATATCCTTCCAATTCCTTCTGGTCCCAAACGTGGTCGCCGAGCGTAAGGACGTCACAGCCCGCCTTCAGCAACTCTTGAGCGATCTTTGAGGTTAACCCGGCTCCGCCGGCCGCGTTCTCGGCATTGACCACCACAAAATCGATCTGGAATTCCTTTTTCAGGCCCGGCAAGGCCTCTTCAATGGCCACGCGCCCCGGTTTTCCAACAATATCGCCGATGCAGAGAATATTCATAAAATCGTATCTCGTATTTCGTGAAGCGTATCTCGTCACGCTTCACGTTTCACTCTTCACGCTTCACGATTACTTGGCGTATTCCACCGCTCTTTTCTCACGCAAAACGATGATCTTGATCTGCCCCGGATACTCCATCCCTTCTTCGATCTTTTTACGCAAATCGCGAGCCAGGACAAGGGCTTCATCATCATTGATCTTATCAGGGTCGACCATCACCCGAATCTCGCGGCCAGCCTGCAAAGCGTAGGCCTTGGCTATCCCTTTAAAAGAATTGGCGATCTTCTCCAGGCTCTCAAGCCGTTTGACGTATGTTTCAAGCGTTTCGGCGCGCGCGCCGGGCCGGGCGGCACTGATGGCGTCCGCCGCGCAGACCAACGCCCCATAAATAGAACTTTTCTCAACCTCTTCATGATGCGATTCGATGGCGTTGACTACTTCCGCCACCTCGCCATATTTACGCGCCAGATTACCGCCGACGATGGCGTGCGTTCCCTCTACCACGTCCTGGCTGACGACCTTGCCGATGTCATGCAGCAGCCCGGCGCGCATGCCAATCTTCGAGTCCAGCCCCAACTGGGAACACATCGAACCCATCAGCATCGCCACTTCTTTGGTGTGCTGCAAGCCGTTTTGCCCATAACTCGTCCGGAATTTTAGCCTTCCCACAAGCTTCAAGAGTTCCAGATGCATGCCGTGAATGCCCAGATCAAACGCGGCTTTTTCTCCTTCCTCTTTAATGACATTCTCCAATTCTTTTTTAGCCTTTTCGACAACTTCCTCAATGCGCCCGGGATGGATCCGCCCGTCGGCGATCAGGCTTTCCAGGGCGATCTTCGCGGTCTCCCGGCGATACATGTCAAAACTCGAAATGGTCACCGCTTCGGGGGTGTCATCGATAATGATATCAACGCCCGCCGCGGCCTCAAGCGCGCGGATATTGCGGCCTTCCCGTCCGATGATGCGGCCTTTCATTTCATCGCTGGGCAACGTCACGACTGTGACCGTTGAGCCGGCGGTATGTTCCGAAGCGCACCTTTGGATGGCGATCGAAATGACCTGGCCGGCTTTTTTGTCGACCGTGTCTTTGATCTCGTCTTCCATGGCGCGGATCCGCACGGCCTTTTCATGCACCAGTTCCTGGTCCAGCCGCGACAAAAGCAAATTCTTGGCGTCTTCCTCACTCATGGATGCGATCTTCTGCAGCCGCTGCTTTTCCTCCTGGATCAGATCAACGAGCTGTTTGGCTTTCTCTTGGGCGGATCTTTCATCTTCCTGCAGTTTTGCCAGCCGCGCGTTAACATCTTTTTCCTTGCGCTCCAGAAGATCGACCCGCTTGTCCAGATTCTCTTCTTTCTGCTGGATCCTTTTCTCCGCGGTCAAGATCTCTTCCCGGCGCTGTTTCGTTTCAGATTCAAAATCCTGCCGCAACTTGATCGTCAGGTCTTTTCCCTGCAGTTCTATTTCCCTTTTGCGCCCGTCTGCCTCCAGCACGGCGGAATCAACCAATGTCCTGGCCCGGGACTCGGCATCCTTAAGCTTCTTGCCGGCAAAAAACCACCGGACAAGATAACCAGCGAAAAAAGAAATAATAAAAAAAAGAAACATAACGACACTGCGCGTGTATATGTTAAGTTCATCGAACATAGACCCACTCCTCCTTTAAGTAATACCCCGGATAATACGTCGAGTTTTAATTGACGAGAACGGCTGATAGATCAGCTGACAAGAACACAGGAAACCGGAACGTCGTGCTCTTCTTTGGGGGGAAGGTGATCAACGATTTGAAAATCGAATGCCAGACCGATCGTCGGAATGCGCGCGGACAACCCTTTTAAAAACCGGTCATAATACCCCTGCCCTCGGCCCAGGCGATGGTTATGCCTGTCAAAGGCCAGGCCGGGGACTATGACCAGATCAAGCTCATCCGGGCTTAGAGTTTTTTCCCTGGATGTTTCCCTGGGTTGTTTGACTCCGTAAGGGCCTGCTACGAGGTCTTTTTCTATCGATTCCACTACGGTCGGGATCATTCTTTTTTCTTTTCGGACAATATAGGGTAAGCCTATTCTTTTGCCTAATTGTTGCGCGCGTTGCATCATTTCGAACGTGTCCACTTCCCCATCAAATGCCGCATAAAACAGTACGGTGAGCGCCTTCTGGAACTCCAGCTTCTTTAAAAGCTTGTCCAAGATTACCAAGCTTTTCGCTAACCGCTCTTCCTCCTTCTGTTCTCGTAAAAGCGTTAGTACTTTTTGTCTTAATTCCGTTTTTGTGTGTGTGTGCACTGCTGTTCAAACGATCTGTTTTTTGCCTAAAAGGCGTTTTATTTTAACATTTTTTTAAAAAATACTCAATAAAAGATCCCTTATACTTATAGCTACAAAAACCCAAGATTAATCCTTGCTCTCCGCCGAAATCTCCGCCTCAACGAACCCCCCAATGCCCACCCTTGTCCAAACCGATGCGCTTAATCGCCTCTTTCATTTTTAAAGCATTCAAATACTTTTGAACAGCCGATTCGTGAATACCTAACTTTTCAGAAAGCACCTTTCTGGAAATATAAGGAT
>CAYIMR010000057.1:0-5586 GCA_964364455.1 uncultured Planctomycetales bacterium
CCTCAAAATCTTCATAAAAGCTAAAGTTAGGATGCTCAGGAGGTTACTCTAGAGACAATAATTCTTTTTCCATTTCCTCCGTCTGTTCGACAATCGAGAATTTGTCATTACTACCAGCTAAACTGCAAAAAATATCTCTTAAGCCGTGCGACACTATAGCTTTTCCTAATTTCTTTACCGACATTTTTGTCCTTTTTCGCCAATTGCCATTGTGTAATTGTAATTGTAGACGTTGTATCTAAGCCGTTGGTTTTGCGCTAATTATAAAACAAATCTTTCAATTTGTGTCGGGTATTTCGGCCCTGCCAAAATTGAAATTTTTACCAGCCGGCAAGAATCTTGTGTTGCGGCCCCGGGGGCCGTTTTTTGAATTCGTGCGTTTCCGCACAAATTGAATTCTCGCCGTTCCGCGACAATTTGAATTGTGCACGGCGGTGCACAATTGGTACTTTTCCCTACCAAGAATCTATCGCCGCGCGGCGCAGGCGAATTGCAGAAAATACTTTCGCAGTGAATCCCCGGAAGAAACGAACTCATTTTCGCCGCGGAAGAAGTCCACGCAAACTTCCCTCGCACGGGCGACCTCTTTAAGGTGCGGCCGGTTGCGGGGGCAGTCGAGCGTCAAGTCCAATAGCTCGAGCGCGCGGTCGAAGGCTTTATCCGAGCGCTCAATGTTATTCTTCGCCTTCCAGCTCAAGGCCCTCTCTACCTCGCTTCCGACATGGGCCATTTGTTCAATAAGCCGGAATTCGTCCCACCGGCCGGCGGCAAGCTCTTTGTGTTGGACGATCATCGTGGCACCCTTTGATCGACAATTCCTACGATCCTTTTACGCAAACCTTCGTCTTCGACCCCCCGGCTGCGGTTGCCTTGGGAAGGACGGACGTTGATCATGGAATCAAATTCGATAAAATCTTCATCGGGAGTTTCCGGATAAAGGTTAATGCCCCACAAATTCTTTTGTTTTGAACCGTCCTGCAGCAGCGCGGCCTCCAGATCTGAATGCAACTCGGCATCAACCGCCAAAAGACCCCGTTCGATGTCGACAACGACCTTGACCATGTCCCCAAATGTCGCGGCGGCCATTTCTTTGAGTTCATCTATGGACATCGTTTTTGTGATAATTTTCATTTTTTCATTCTAACAGGTCGGCTCCAAAATGGCAACCCGGCAAACGCCTGGTGCCAATTTGATTTTACGCGTCTCCGTTGTATCTAAGCCGTTGGCTTTGCGCTAATTATAAAACAAATCTTTCAATTTGTGTCGGGTATTTTGGCCCTGCCAATTGCGGCCTCCCTGCGGGAGCCTTCGGCCGTGGGCCGCTTTTTGAATTCGTGCGTTTCCGCACAATTTGAATTCTTGCGGCGCCGCAAAAATTCGGATTTCCGCCTCCCTGCGGCCATCGGTCCCCTTTAGGGAAGAGCCTTCGGCGCACGGCGCATGGTTTCTTTTATAAACCAACTTCGGAACCGGGCAAACTCTTTTGGCGAAAAATTGGTGATGGCAACCTTAAGCTCTTCCAGTTTCTTCATACCGTGCTTTTTATTGCTCAAGGTCATTCAAGATGGCTTGCAAATACGGTTTGACTTTTGGCAGGTCTTGTTTGATCGTTTTCCAGACAACACGGGGCTTAATGCCGAAATATTCATGGATCAGCTTATTGCGCATTCCGGACATTTCTTTCCAGGGGATATTTTTATGCTTATTGCGGACACTGGAGGGGATTTTCGTCACTGCCTCACCCATGATCTCAAACGCGCGGATGACGGCAAAGGTCGTCTTGGCGTCCTTTTCAAAAGTTTCGAAGATCATCCCTTTGGTGAACGATTCGACTTTCTCGATGGCGTCAATGATATCGACCAGATAATCCCGGTATTGACGGATCATACGTAAACAACCTCGCGCATGACATATTTACCGATGGTGGGCTTTAATGAACCCTTCATGACAAGATCAACGCGTTTTTTCAATATACTGCTAAGGTGGTTTTCCGTCCGGACATAATCGAAAAGGCCGGGGGTTTGGCTGAATTCAACGAGGATATCAACGTCGCTGTTCTTTTTTTGTTTCCCGCGCACGTAGGAGCCAAAGACACCTAGTGCCTTGACCTTGAATTGCCTTTTCAGGGCGGACCTGTTTTGCCTTAAAGCATGCTTAATTTTATCTAATTCACTCATGATAGAAGTATATCACAACTACCTGCCTACCAATGAAAGCATTTTTACGTTTTTTCAGGCCGCTTTTCGCCGTTCCGCGACAATTTGAATTCCCGCCTCCCGCAGGGAGCCTTCGGCCGCGGGCGGAAATTGGCGATAAGACAATGGTAGGGAATTCCGCGAAAAAGGTCAAGGCGCAAGTTAGCGGGGTCTTTGCAAGTGGAATCCAAAGGGCGCTTTGGGTTTTTCCTCCTCCTTCATCAGTCGCCGGATCGCATCAAACACGGCCCTGAACTGGACGTCATATTTCTTTTCAAGCTCTTCCAGCTTGCGGGCCAGCTCTTTGTGGCTTGCCAGGATCTTGCGGAGCTTGACGAACGTCCGCATGATCTGGACGTTTACCAAAACCGCCCGGGGGCTGCGCAAAACACTGGAGAGCATGGCCACACCCTGTTCGGTAAAGACATACGGGTTATGGCCTCCCAGGGTGCTTTTGGAGGGTATCACATTTTGTGATACCAGCTCTGTGACCTCATCGTCATTGAGCCGAAACATGAAATCGTCAGGGAAACGCTCCTTGTTGGCGCGCCAGGTTCTGTCAAAATTTTTTAATCTTAATCTTCTTATCTTTTATTCTTACAAAGACTTCTGAGAAATATGCTTGCCTCCCCCTGGAAAGACGTTTATTGTAATACCAGGAGGAAAAAATCATGGACCAAATCTCTCGTTTCATTGTCTGGCTCTGCTCGAAATTCAGCCGCGAGCAGCTTGAATTCATCAACAAAGAACTCTCAGATATCCTGCAAGGGCGCAAGGAATTTCCCGTAAACCCTAAAGACGCATTCCGGGAAAAGCATCCGAACTATCGGGACTTTCACGTCGATCCGTCCGCGCCGTTGCCATGCTTATTTGACTTCGCGCCGCGCGGCGCACGCGAATTGCAGAAAATATTTTCGCAGGGAATTTGCGGAAGAAACAAACTCGTTTTCGCCACGGAAGAAGTCCACGCAAACTTCCCGCGCCCGGGCGATCTCTTTAAAGCGCGGCCGGTTGCGGGGACAGTCGAGGGTCAGATCCAGCAACTCGAGCGCGCGGTCGAAAGCATTGGCCGACCGTTGAAGGTTATTCTTCGCTTTCCAGTTCAACGCCCGTTCAACCTCGCTTCCGATATTTGCCATTTGCTCAATAAGCCGTAACTCGTCCCATCTGCCGGCGGCAAGCTCTTTGTGCTGGATGATCATCTTGACATCCTTTGATCGACAATTTTTACGATTCTTTTACGCAGACCTTCATCTTCAACCCCGCGGCTGCGGTTGCCTTGGGAAGGACGGACGTTGATCATGGAATCAAATTCGATAAAATCTTCATCGGGGGTTTCCGGGTAAAGGTTAATGCCCCACAAATTCTTCTGCTTTGAGCCGTCCTGTAACAGCGCGGCCTCCAGATCCGAATGCAGTTCGGCATCGACCGCCAAAAGGCCACGCTCAATGTCGACAACAGCCTTGACCATATCCCCAAAGGTCGCGGCGGCCATTCCCTTGAGTTCATCCATCGATAAGGTTTTTGTGATGATTTTCATTCTTTCATTCTAGCAGGTTGGCTCCCAAAAGCAACCCAGCAAACGTCTGGTGTCAAGCCAGCAAATGTTTGGCGCACGTACCATGGAGCTTTGATAGAAAATTTATCTAATGCCTGTATCGCAATGGACCGTCAGCGGGGTGAATTGACCCGGATCGACTGTCACAAATTGCATTGCGCAGTTTGGTAATGGCCCGGCACCGGGCAGGGGCGCGACGATATATTCTCCCGGCGCAAGGGCAACGCGAAATCGGCCGTCCACCCCGGATTGAACACGCGCAACTTCTTGCTTTCCATCTTTCGTCTCCACAACAAGCGTTGTTTGATAGCCCTTGTCCGCGCATTGTTCTTCCATGCCGGGCCCTATAACAGGACACCGGGGCCCCAGCACCACATCTCCCGCGATTCCGCTGGCGGCAACTTCTTGCTCAAAATCAGAGTCTCCCGGCGCGGATCCGGAGGGAAGCTCTTCGCCAGGACATGGCGCAAATCCACAATTCGCTAAAACCCTGCCGACAGAAGAACCGTCCGGACACAGCTTCGCCTCCTGCGTGCAAACAGTTTCTGCCTTGCCATCTGCAACCAGCATCATCACGCCCGTCGACGCAACAACAATGATCCCCGCAATGGCCCATGGTATGATTCCAACACTTTTTTTGTTCACCATAACCTCCTGGATTAAAATTCCATAATATTAAGGGGGTCAACTCCTTTTTCCCAGGAAACTGGCCAGCGGACACTCCCGGAGTGTCCAGGCTCACTCGATTTCAAACGCGTTTTTGATGAGCTCAACCGTATAGCCGCCGGCCTCATCGGGGATCACGGCCACGACGTCAAAGCGCGCGTCGGTGTCTTCGGCGTCTTCCCGCGCCAGATAGGCCCGCGCCGCGCGAATGATCTTTTTTTGTTTTATTGAGGAAATCGATTCAAAGGGATGCCCGTGCCAGTCTTTGGTGCGGGTGCGCACTTCCACAAAACATAACGTCTTGCCGTCTTGGGCAATGATATCAATCTCGCCAAAGGTGTTGCGGTAGTTGCGCGCGATAACGCGGTAGCCCTCTTTTTTCAGCCGCGCCACCGCCTGTTCTTCCCCCAGCCTTCCCAGATCAAGGCGTTCGCGCGTCATAGCTGGCACTGGAACGTTCGGCGCTGGATCAGCGACGGGCCAAGACGCCGGATGGCCGCTTTGTGCCCCAGCGTCGGGTAACCTTTGTGCTGACTGAACCCGTATCCCGGATAAACACGGTGGTACATATTAAGGACCCGGTCGCGCGTCACTTTTGCCACAATGGAAGCGCAGGCAATGGAAAGAACGTGTTCGTCTCCTTTGATGATCGTCTTGAACTTGTATGGCAGGTCAGAGCGGAAACAATTGCCATCAACAAGAAGACATATTCCCTGGGTGAAATTTTTCTGATTAGTTTTTGCCGGAGGAAGCCACGCGATGAGATTGACAACGGCGTTATGCATCGCGAAAAACGTGGCTTGCAGGATATCGGTCTGATCGATGACGCTTTCGCTGATCATCCCGATACCGACGTACGCGCGCTGATAAATTTCGTGAAAGGCTTCTTCGCGCTGGAGTGGGGTAAGTTTTTTGGAATCACGGATGGGGACGGAAAAGTCGGATTTGCGCAATGAAACGGCGGCCGCGACCACCGGGCCGGCCAGTGGGCCGCGGCCCACCTCATCGACACCGATGATGAGGTTAAAACCAGCTTTTCTGGTCTTATCCTCAAGTTCTAGCATAAAATATTCAGAACTTTTAAACTCGAAATCAGGATTTCGGAGTTAATAAATTTGACGCCTGAACGACTTGTTCTTTCTTAACGCGGGCGGCTTTGCCGGTGCG
>CAYIMR010000058.1:0-5393 GCA_964364455.1 uncultured Planctomycetales bacterium
CCATGCTCGTTAAAGATCATGGTGGGCTCAACCACGACCCCTTCAGGCAACTGGAAGATGCGGTTTAAAAGGGCTGTGACCTGTTCATGGTCGTGCTTGTTGGCCAACGCCCGGGCGAAAATGGGCAAGCTGAACGTCGGCGTGATACGGATTGTTTTGCGGGAAACATTTTTGACGGTGACGCGCATCAGTTCCACGTTCTCGCCGGTGACGGGCACGAAATTGACCGCTTCCAGCAACAAACCCGATTCAGGATGGCGGCGCGTCAATTTATGCCATAACGGTCCCGCTTCGACCGCGGAATCATCGGGTGCTGACGCCTGGGTGAGGGAAAACACGCCCTTGCCTTCGACGTGACAAAAAAAATCGCGCAGATTGTTACGCAGATCTTCGGTTGAGACCGGCTTGGTGAGATACCGCAGGCTATCGATCTTGATATCGCCGCTTAAAGAAGGGGTGATGGCGGATTTAACACCGGTGGAATCAACGCCGCAAAGAGGGAAATAAATGGTCTTAAATCCCGCGGCTTCCCGCGATGAAAAACTGATCCCGTCCTGCAGATAAGTGTATAAACTATTGCCCGAATGCCGCATAAAATCTTTCCTGACCATGGTGCCGGAATGAAACCATTAGTTTTTGAAATGGTCTCAAATTGAAGACACCATTCTAATACGGAAGATGTGATTAGACAAGCACCTTGACAGACCGTTTTTGTATGTCGATTCCTCTAAACCTAAGGGAATCAACATACAAAAACGAAATTGTCAAGGTACAAGAAAAACGGCGTTCTTTAGGTTCTAAAGCGACGCCATGGCGGCGGGGATGAATTGGTACAAGCGGGACATATGGACAAGGTCGATGGTGTGGAATTTTACGCCGACATCATGCATGCCAGACTCGCTGTCATTGGCGGCCCAGACCACCTGGCCTTTTAAGGTCATCGGCCGTTTGCAGTCAGGCAATTCGATCTCAAGGGTGACGCTGTCATTGACGAATAATTGTTCTTTGGTGGTGATCTTCACTCCGAGGGCGGAAGCGTTGCGCAGCGAAACGTTGCTGCCGTAACTTTTCTGACTGTCCCTGAACCTGACGGGGAAACGCGCGATGAAGCGTTCGAATGTCCTGCGGTCTTCCATGGTGCGGTCTGCGATTCGCATGATGTCCGTCCTTTGGTAAGCGGTCGACTGCCCCCGTAAAAAAATACTTTTCTACGGGGTGAACAAAAGACCCTTACTTGTCACGCAAATAACCCTTCACATTGGCCCGGGAACCCTGAAGCATCTCTTTAAACGCGATGCCGATTCGAAAATGGTTCGTTTCTGCTATGGGGTTGACCCACTGGACTTTACCGACCACCAGGGCCGAATGCCCTTCTGCGGAGAGATCCAGTTGAATGGCGATCTCTCTATTCACAGGAAGCCGGCGGCTGGAGATCAATCCCAGCCCCCCCTCGCTAAAATCCAAAGTCTTGCTGGACTCAAACGGCCCACCCTGCTTGCCGTCTACGGGAACAGTACAGGTATGACGGAGTACTTTTCTCTTATCCTGCATTTTTGTAACTTCTTTATTGCCAAAAGTTAAAAATCTTTAACTGAATGAACCTGCCCTGGGAGCTCTTACCTTAAAAAAACCTTTTCACGATTTAAATATAATACGTTATTCCCCAAAAAGCAAATATTTAACAAAAAAATATTGCAAAAAAGGAAAGGGGTTGTTACCTTGGAATAGGCCCGTAGAAAGGAGCTGATCTTGTCCAACGTAACAGATTCCGTTGTCCTCGCGTTAACACTCTATTTTCTGTACCGCGGCTGGTCGCGAGGGTTGCTGCGTACCCTGGTGGGGCCGATCGCGCTGATCGTGGGATGTCTCGGCGCTTTCATCTATTATGCCCAAACCCACAATATCATCGTGGCGTTTATCATCAGCATCGTCGCGCCGCTTATCCTGAATATATTTTTCTCGCTCGCGTTGGCCGTGTGGCGCAAAATGACCAAAACCGAAAACCCGATCTCCCCGGCCAGCCGCGCCTTGGGCGCGGGCCTTTGCGCGCTCTGGGGCGGCATCAACATTTTACTGATCATCGTCCTCATCGCCTTGATCCCCCTCAATACTTTTTGGATCGAACGGATCCGCCAGGACATTTTTAATTCCGTAACGTATTCTCTCGTCGACCAGTGGACAAAACATCTTGTCCCCGAGAAGTCCATCGATATCCGCGCAGTTTCACAGGCATTAAAAGACCCGGAACAAATACAAAATCTGCAATCGTCGGCGGAATACAAGGCCGTTTGGGAAGATCAAGCCCTTCAGAAACTTCTGGCGGACGAAGAGATCATGCGGGACATTCAGGACAAAAATTTCGCGAAACTGCTGGCGAACCCCAAGATGCAGGCGATGATGAAGGATCCGGCCATGGTCAAGAAGATACTGGACATGAACATAAAAATGATGGAACAAAAAATACCGACCAACGATGATCAGGAATAAATTTTTCTCTGAAATCCTTTTTAGAAAATGTTCATTTCCCGATACAAAACCGCGCAAAGATCTGTTCCAGCAAGTCGTTGTCAACGTGGCGTCCGGTGATGGTGTCCAGAAAGCTGACCGCCCGCTTGATCTCCTCCGAAACGAATTCCAGAGATAATTTCTTCTTGAGCGTGTCTTGAGCCTGCGCGACGGCCGCCAGGGCGTCCTGCAACGCGCGCGCGTGCCGCGCGTTAGTGATCAGGATCCCGTGGGTATCGACGACCTTGCCGTGCCAGACTTGGGCGACGATCCTTTTTTCCAGTTCCCCGATGCCTTCTTTGTTGAGCGCTGATACGCGCACTATCGGCGCGTCAGGAAAAGCGGTCTTGACCTTGCCTTCATCGATCTTTGATCTTAGATCACATTTATTAAGGATAATGAACAAGTTCTGTCCGCGGACCAGATCAAATAATTTCTCATCCTCGGCGTTAAGCGCCGCGCCGGCATCAAGGATAAAAAGCACAAGATCCGCGCCGCGGATGGACATTTGACTGCGCCGGATGGCCTCTTCTTCGATCAGATCGCGCGGCTCGAGAACCCCGGCGGTATCGATCAGTTGAAAAGGAATGCCTTCTATTTGCGCGGTTTCTTCAATGGTGTCGCGCGTCGTCCCCGCGATCGGCGACACGATGGCTCGCGGCTGCTTCAAAAGGACATTAAGAAGCGACGACTTGCCCACGTTGGGCCGGCCGCAGATGACGACCTTGATCCCATCTTTTAAGATCCGGCCGTGGTCGGCCGAGGCCAGCAACCCCGCGATGTCGTCCTGGGCTCCTTGTATGCGCTCGCATAAAGACAATGCCCACTTCTTTTCAGTATCGACATCATCTTCTGGAAAATTAATGATCGCTTCAATGGCCACGTATACGCTCATCAGCTGTTCCCGGATCTTTTCCAATTCCGTTGATAATTCACCTTTGAGCTGATTGGCGCTGACCCGCAAGAAGGCTTCAGTCCTGGAATGGATCATGTCCAGGACCGCTTCCGCCTGGGTCAGATCGATGCGGCCGTTCAAAAACGCCCGCTTGGTGAACTCCCCCGGCTCGGCGGGACGCGCGCCCAGATCAACAGCCAGTTGGAGGATCGCCCGTACCGAGGCAACACCGCCGTGCGCGCTGATCTCCACCACGTCTTCTCTGGTATAACTTTTCGGCGCGCGCATCAGCGTCAACAAAGCCTCGTCAATCGTCTCCTCGCCCCGGATAACGTCCCCATAATGCACCGTGAAGCTTTTCATCTGTGAAGGTTCCTGTTTATCCCGGGCCACAAACATTTTATCGGCGATCGCCAAAGCGTCATTGCCGCTTAAGCGGATCATGCCTATCGCGCCCTGACCAACCGGCGTTGAAATAGCAACGATCGTATCGTCTATATGAGAGAGTTGTGGCATAAATGACGTCGGGCTTCGCTTACCAGGAAAACGGAGCCGGCGATTAGAATAATGTCGGGGGAATCTGCAATGGATGCGAGAGCTTCTTCCACGCTGGACAAGCACGTGGAAGGTTTGTTGGCAAAAAAAACGTTTAATTCTTCCCGGGAGAATTCATGCGCCCGGGGATGATCTGCTTTTGTTGCTATGACCCGGCTGGCGATGCGGTTTAACTCTGCGCAGATCCCTGTCCTGTCCTTATCCGCGCCTACCCCGAGAACAAGTGTTACATTTTTATGAGGGAAGATCCGGAGGATACTTTCGGCCAAGTTTTTTGCCGAAGATCGATTGTGCGCGCAATCAAGGACGATGAAAGGATCTTTACGGATGACCTCCAGCCTTCCCGGCCAGAAGGTATCACGCAATCCGGCGTAAACAGCCTCTTGCGAAACAACATAATCCATGTCTCGTAAGGTTTCGACAATTCCAAAAACAACAGCGGCATTGATCGCCTGATGCCTCCCTAGCAAAGACAATTCAAAATCGATATAATGTTGTTTTGTTCTTTGGATACGAACGACCTGCCTGTCCCGCGTAGCGGGACCTACTCGGCCGGCAGGCAGGTCCTGGTGCAGACGGTTTCGTAGGGACAGGTCTGGGCCTGTCCCTACGTGCAGGACCTTATAACGGATACCCCGGCCGATCCATATCGGGCGGATAGAAAATTCCGCGCAACGCTTTTCCAAAACATCCCGCGCCGCGGGCTCCTGCGGAGCGATCACGACCCTTGCGAGAGGATCCTTGATGATCGCCGCTTTCTCCCCGGCAATTTTGGCAATAGTATCGCCCAAATATTGGGTATGCTCGAGGCTTATGGGCGTGATCACGCATATTTGGGAGGGTGCCACGTTAGTCGCATCCAGCCGGCCGCCCATTCCCGCTTCCAAAACAACCCAATCGACCTGTTTGTAACGGAAATAATAAAACGCCAACGCTGTAAAAACTTCAAAAAAGCTCAATTCTCCGAGCGCGGTTTCCTTCTGTAACCGCGCGATGCATGGCTTGATGGCCTCAAGTACGGCGCACAATTCCTGCTCGCTGATCATATCCGGGAAGATATTTTCATCATTGCCGTCGCCGCTCAAAGAAGGATCCAGCACGCGTATCCGTTCCCGGTAATCGTTCAAATGCGGCGAAGTATACAATCCGACTTTGTACCCTGCCGCGCGCAGGACACTCGCCGTCAAAGCGCAGGTCGAGCCTTTTCCTTTTGAACCGGCCACGTGGATAATTTTAAGCTGATCCTGCGGATTGCCAAGCAACTCCAATAAATAACGCGCGCGATCAAGCTTAAACACGCGAGGGTCGGAATATGAAGCGGGAGATAATTCAAAATTAAAAAAGGAGGAAATGTATTCCTGGGCTTCGGAGGATGTCATGGTAATTAATGCCGGAAATGCCGGATGCCCGTCATCACCATCGCGATCTTCGCTTTGTC
>CAYIMR010000059.1:0-5391 GCA_964364455.1 uncultured Planctomycetales bacterium
AAAAGGGATACAAGGACGGAATGTACGGCTTTCTCATCGCTTACTTCGACTCGTTTTATCAGCTGATGAGCTATTTAAAATACCTAGAAATGAAAAGGAACGGTATAAAAAGTTAAAAGAGGTTTCGAAATGTTTGAAAAGGTTGGGAAAGGAACTCTTTTCTATCAACGAGTGCTATGAAACTTGTCTTCCTCGACAGAGACGGCGTCATCAACGAGTTTCCGGGTAACGGAAAATACGTCACGAAACTCAAGGAATTTTCTTTTATCCCTGGTTCCTTAGAGGCCCTGCGGATCCTTACCAAAGGGCACTTCACGATTTTTATCATATCCAATCAGGCCGGCGTCAGCAAAGGCGTCTATACGAAAGAGAAGCTTAGCCACATCACGCGCAATATGCTTGATAAGATCAGGCAATCGGGGGGCCGGATCAAGAAAGTTTTTTATTGCACGCATCGCTCGGATGAAGGATGCGACTGCCGCAAGCCGGAAATAGGATCGGTGCGCAAGGCCTTTGAAACGATGAACAAGAGCATCCGCGCGGCGCAAAAGGCGTTCTTCGTCGGCGACACGGAGTCCGACATCCTCGCCGGGCACAAGGCCGGGTGCAAAACCATCTTTGTCCTCTCCGGGCGCGAAGACCGCCGGCACATGCGCTCCTGGGCGGCGCGTCCGGATTTTATCGCCGCCGATCTCCTGGAAGCCGTTGCCATCATCAACCGTAATCATTCCAAACTTTCCAAGCTTGGGAAAAAGAAAAGATCCTAAGCAAGGCCTTATGAAGATCCTCGTCATCCATGCTTCCGCCGGGGCCGGACACCTCAAGGCCGCCCAGGCCATTTACGAAGGCCTCAAGAAATTCACGTCCCACGAAGCCGTCTTCGCCGATTCCCTGGATTATACCAGCCCGTTCTTCAAGAAGTTCTATCAACGCACGTATATTTTTTTGGTCATGGGGATGCCCTGGCTATGGGGATTTCTTTTCGGGCTTCTTGATCGGCCGTGGATCCAACCGTTGATGCGCTCTTCCCGCAGGTTTTATAATGGGTTCAACGCGCAACGCTTGAGAGCTTTCCTTAAAGACAAGAATTTTGATTATGTGATCACGACCCATTTTCTGCCCAGCGAGGTCGTCGCGGCGTTGAAAAGGACAGGGGAGATCCGTTCCAAATTGATCACGGTCGTCACTGATTTTGATGTCCATCGGATCTGGCTGAACCCGGAAACGGATCTTTATGCCGTTGCCTGCGAATGGACCGAGCAAAAGCTCCGTCAGCTGGGTGTTGCCCAAGGGAAGATCCGTGTCACCGGGATCCCGGTCAATGAGAAGTTCCTCCATCCGGTGGACCGTGGAGAACTAAAAAAGAAATTAGGCCTCAAGGAGAACGTGTTCACCGTCCTTATTGCCACGGGGTCCTTTGGCATCGGCCCCATCGAGGATATTCTGCGCATTCTGGAATTGCCGGTAGGCTCCTCCCGCAGGGAGCCTACCGGCCTGCGGGAGGAAGATGGTCTTCAGGCGCTGGTCGTCTGCGGACATAACCGGGGCCTTGCCGAGCGGTTAAGAGGGCGCAATTACGCCGGCGCGAAGATCTTTGGACTGGTGGATAATATGCACGAGCTGATGGCCGTATCCGATTGCATGGTGACCAAGCCCGGCGGGTTGTCGATCGCTGAAGCGCTGGTCAGCCAGCTGCCGATGATCTTTTTTCATCCGATCCCCGGACAGGAGACCAATAACGTGCTGGTTTTGCGCGAATACGGCATCGGGTGCATGCCGGCGGACGTCCAGGGCATTGCCGGGGAATTAAGAAAGTTGAAATCTTCCTCCCGAAGGGAGCCTAACGGCCGCGACGCGCATCTGACGGCGCTCAAAAATACCCGGCGGCTGGCCCGGCCTTTGGCAGTGCAGGATATTATTTCATTGATAAAATAAATCAATCGTATCTAGTCTCTCGTCGTTCGTATCTCGTTTTGAATACTGCGAGATACGAAATACGAGATACGAGCGACAAAAAATGTTTCTTAAGATTGCTCAAGTCGTTGTCGGCCTTCCGGTGGAAGGCCCTTTTGATTATTCTGTTCCGGCGGAGCTTGCCGGCACGGTGGCCATTGGGCAACGTGTGCGCGTTCTTTTTAACCGGCGGCAACGGCTTGGCATTGTCGTTGGGTTCAAGGCGAAAAGTTTCTTCAAGCGGTTAAACCCGGTTCTTTCCTGCCTCGACAGTCCTCCGGCCCTCGATGAACACGCGCTGGCTTTCACCAGGGAATTGAGTGAATATTACGCTTGTTCGTGGGGTGAAGCGATCGAAACGTGGCTGCCGCCGGCGCTGCGCACGACCAGGCCTCTGGAATGGACGCCGCCGGCACCAGGCGCGGCGCGGGAATTCGCGAAAAACATCATATTGCTCCACGATAAAAGTTCCGACAAGCGCTGGCCGTTTATTCTGGAAATGGTCCGCAAGGCATTGGACGCTAACCGCGGCGTGATCTTTCTGGTCCCCGAGACCGCGATGGTCGACGCCGTCGCCGCTCATTTTGCAAAAACCGTTTCTGTCCCGATTATGGTTTTCGATAAAAAGGCCTCCGCGGCCAGGGAATTGGAAAGCTGGCTCGCGGCCAGAGAGGGCAAGGCTTGTGTCGTTATCGGCACGCGTTCGGCGGTCTTCGCGCCGTCGGCGGATTTGGGACTTATCGTCATTTATGAGGAAGAAAACACGGCGTATAAGCAGGAACAAACGCCCCATTACGACGCGCGCACGCTCGCGCGGATGCGCGCTGGCGTAGAAGGTTGTTCTGTTCTGTACGTCAGTTCGGCGCCCAGCGCCGAAACATGGGAACAGGCCAGGAAAGAAAAATGGCAGAAGGTCACCTGCGAGGCCGAACGTTTGAGCGCCATGCAGATCATTGACATGACGAATTATAATCCGCAAAAGACCTCGATCCTTTCTTTTCCTTTGCAGAACGCCATCCGCGACACGTTGGCCCAACAGGGCAAGGTGGTCTTATTGATGAACCGCAAAGGCTTCACGACGCGCACGCATTGCCAGCAGTGCGGCTTTACGGTCCAATGCGAGCGCTGTAACGTCAACTTGACCTATCTGTATTCCCAGAAGGTGATGGTTTGCCGCCATTGCAATTTTAGAACGGAGCTGCCTAAAGTTTGTCCACAATGTCACGGCGGGTATTTGCGTTCCAGCGGAACGGGCACCGAAAAATTGGAGAGCGAAGTGGCGCGGCTATACCCGCAGGCCCGCGTGGGACGTTTTGACACTAGCAGCAAAAGTTTTCCGCGCCAGGCCGATGTTGTCATCACCACCAAGGCCGTTTTAAGAGAACAGGGGGCAATGGACGCTTCTCTGGTCGGCGTGATCAATTTTGACGCGGAATTGCATCATCTGGATTTCCGGTCCGGCCATCACGCCTTCGCCCTTTTGGTGCGGCTGCGCCAGCTGGCCGCGCAGAAATTGCTCGTGCAAACGCGCATGATGGATAATTACGTTTTACGGGCCGTGTCCAGGAACGATTTTGACGGGTTTTACAAAAAGGAATTGGAGCTGCGCAAAGAACTTGGATTTCCTCCATACCGGCATCTGGTCGCGATCGGCCTGCGCGGGGTCAACGAAGACTTTGTTTTCGAACAGGCCAAAGAATTGTTCGCGCGTCTCGAAAAGGACCGGGACGCCAAGGTGGAGATCTCCGACCCCCACCCGGATGTTAACCCGAAGCTGCGGGACAAATACCGCTTTACAATCCTGTTGAAAGGCCGTTCGGTCAAGAGTATACTGGCGTTTGTTAAGAAAACATTGAAGGATTTTTCCAAAAAAAGAAATACGGTCGTTACGATCAATGTGGATCCGTAACCCGTCGTTCGTCGTCCGTATTCCGTATTTCGTTACGAGATACGGAATACGAGATACGGAATACGAATATGAATATTGTCTTTTTCGGCAGTGATGATTTCGCCGCGGTTCACCTCGAGGCCTTGTTCGACTCGAAGCACAAGGTATGCGCCTGCGTGACGCAGCCGGATAAAGCCCGCGGGCGCGGCATGGAGGTATCCGCTTCCCCCATCAAAGAAGCGGCCTTGCGTAAAGGCATTCCCGTTTTCCAGCCCTCGGACCTGAAAGAAAACACTTTTTTAAAAGAGCTCAAGGCCTTTGAGGCTGATCTGTTCGTGGTCATTGCTTACGGGAGATTTCTTCCCGCTGAGGTACTGGCCATACCTCGTACGTTCGCGATCAACGTCCACAGTTCCTTACTTCCCAAATACCGGGGGGCGGCGCCGATCAACTGGGCGATCATCAATGGCGAGCGTGTAACCGGGATCTCGATCATGCGGGTCACGGCGAAGATGGACGCTGGCGACATTCTTGCCCAAAAGAAGTTGAAGATCCTCAAGGCCGATACGGCCGCGGGAGCGCGCGCGCGCATGATGGAAATCGGGCCGAAATTTCTCTTAAAGACGATTGACTCCATCCAAAAGGGAACCTATACTTTTACCGTTCAGGACGACCAGAAAGCGACGCTGGCGCCCAAGTTAACGAAAGAGTTGGGACAGATCCAGTGGAACAAGCAGGCGATGGTCCTGCATAATTTGGCGCGCGGGCTGTTGCCCTGGCCAGGGGCGTACACGTATTATCAGGGGAAGCTCCTGAAGATACTGGAAACGGAAGTGATCCCGCGTAACTTTCTCCTCCCGAAGGGAGCTTGCCGGTCGTATTCACCGGGAGAGGTGACCAAGGTGGATAAAAAAGGTTTTACCGTCGCCACCGTCGATCAAGGGCTTCTGGTCAAAACGGTGCATCTGGAAGCTTCCAAGCCGATGAGCGCGTATCAGTTCATGATGGGACACCGGGTGAAACCGGGATTTAAGTTTCTTTAGAAAGAACATCCATGCCAGAATTCCGACAAGATCCTGTGATCGGCCGTTGGGTGATTATATCCGTCGAAAGGGCGCGACGGCCGGGGAATTTCATCGACCCTATAAACCGGCGCCGGCGCGACGATGATCAGGAGTGCGATCTGTGCGTCAAGCCCGATAATCCAGTGTACAGCCTGGGAGATATTTGCGTTGTGCGTTCCCGGCAATCTTCCTCCCGCAGCCACAGGTCCCTTCCCCTCGGGGAACCTTTGGCCGAGGGTGAGGAGCCTACCGGCCAGCTACCAGCACAACAAGCGTCCATCCCTAACGCGCAAAACGGTCTTTATGAAGTGATCAAGGACGTCGGTATCCACGAGACGATCATCGAGACGCCCGACCACGTGTCCAACATGGCCGATCTTTCCGTCGGCAGGATCAGCGAGATCATTCAAACTTATGTCGCCCGGTTCAATGAGATCGAGCAGAACACCCGCCTGACGCACGCGTTGATCTACAAGAATTACGGAT
>CAYIMR010000060.1:0-1740 GCA_964364455.1 uncultured Planctomycetales bacterium
GCGGGGCGTGAGGTGGTGGTGGCCGCGATGGGGCCTTTGGGCGGCGTGTACGTTTTTCGGCAATTAAGCACGGGAGAAAAGGCCGCCTTTGCCAAGGAGCTGGTCAAGTCGGCGAAGATCCCCTTGGTCCTGATGCCGGAAGGGGATCATAAGCTCCGCGCCTGGAATGAAAAAGGGGAGTTTGTTTTGCCCGAACAGGCCAAGGAGATCATCGATCCGGAGCATCCATTTTTTGATGATGTCGTCGCGGACCTGGTCGCGTTGTGTCATCATCCCAACGCCGGGACATTCACGATCTCCGGATGGAATGTCAACGGAAAAAATTTTAGTTTCCCGTTCGAGAACGGCGCCCACGCCGGACCGGGGGAGGTGGAGACCGGCGCGTTCGCTTTGCTGCCTTTTCATGCCATCGCGCTTGACCGGCCACGCCCGTATCTGAAAACGATGGATCTGCGGGAGGCGGCGCTGAACTTGACCCAGATTCCAAAAGACGGCCGGAGTTTTTTGGGCCATTCCCAAAAGAAGGCGAAAGAAGGCGTGACGGCCGTCCGGATCATGACGTACAATGTCCACAGTTGCGTCGGGATCGACGGGAGACATTCGCCCAAACGGATCGCCCGCGTTATCGGACGCTACCAGCCTGATATCGTGGCGCTGCAAGAGCTCGACATCGGCCGTAAACGCACCGGAGAGGCCGACCAGCCGCATCTTATCGCCAAAGAGCTGGAAATGCTCTACCACTTTCATCCCGCCATTGAGGTCGCGGAAGAAAGATACGGGAACGCTGTTTTGAGCCGTTATCCCATGGAATTGGTCCGCGCGATGAAATTGCCCAGGCTCGAGAGCCGGTTGAAGCTGGAACCGCGCGGGGCGGTCTGGGTTTCGGTGAAGATTGGTAATGTTCATTTGCAGATCATTAACGCGCACTTAAGTTTTTACGGCCCTGAATGCCGGCATCAGGCGAAGGCGTTGATCGGGCCGGAATGGCTCGCGCATCCGCGGTGCGCCGAGCCCGTTATCCTCTGCGGGGATTTTAATTCTCTGCCCAACACCAATCCCTGGCGCACGATCAACGGTAAACTTCGCGATGTCCAGCGCTCGCTCGACGAACATCGCCCGTTGGCGACCTGGTTTGGGCGTTACCCTATCGGGCGCATTGACCATGTCTTTGTCAGTCCGGGGATAAAAGTTTGCGCCATCGAAGTTCCCAATACTAAATTGGATAAACTGGCTTCTGATCACTTGCCGTTAATCGTTGATCTGGAGGTGACTTAAATGGGCGAACATTTCACCGGCGGCCAAAAGCATTTGGACCATTTCCTGCGCGGCTATGAAAAGAAACTGATCGCCGCCTTTTTGCCGCTCGTTCCCTCGTGGATGGGCACGGTCCCATTGACGCTGCTGACCTTTTTATGGTCCGCGTTGATCGTTCTTTTCGGTTATCTTTCCGTTGAAAATATCAATTGGTTATGGGGCTTTAGCGCGTGTATATTCGTGCAGCATATTACCGACATGCTTGACGGGGAGATTGGCCGCCGGCGGAATACGGGATTGATCAAGTGGGGATTTTACATGGACCATTTTCTCGACTACGTTTTCACGTGCGCGATCATTGCCGGTTATTCGTTCCTGCTGCCCCCGGCGTATTTTCCTTTAGTGTTGTTGTGCCTGGGGGTCTGCGGCGGTTTTATGGTCCACACCCTGATGGATTTTTCCATAACCGGCGATTTTAAAATAAGC
>CAYIMR010000060.1:1840-5268 GCA_964364455.1 uncultured Planctomycetales bacterium
GACCGGCCATTGAACGCGCGCGGTAAAAAGCAGGCGCCGTGGTTGGGGCGGCGGCTTAAAGGATCCAACGTTCAACCCGGGGTGATCATTTCAAGTCCGGCGAAGCGGGCCATTGCAACGGCCAAAACCCTGGCCAGAGGGATCCAATACCCGCTGGAAAAAATCATTACTGAACCGGCGGTTTATGAGTCCGGCGCGCCGGCGATTCTTGGGGTCATTAAAGATATCGCGCGGGATCATGACGTGGCGGTCGTGGTCGGGCATAATCCGGCTTTGTCGGATCTGATGAAGTATTTCAGCCGCCATGAACTGGACGAACTTCCGACAGGGGGAATCGTTTGTTTGCAATTCGGCGTCGATTCCTGGAAAAAGATCGCGCGGGGCAAGGGCGAGGTCCTTTTTTACGACGCTCCCCCGCGAGAAGAGGAATAAGAATGAGGGACTAAGAATGAGGGACACAATACTTAATTGAAATAAGTAATGTGTCCCGATCCGGTGGAGGTGGTCATGGAGGAATCAGGATTGCCGCAGGGCTTTAAGAGAAACATCGATGAATTTGTCGGATCGCTAAGAAAACTTTATTCCGATGACCTGGTCTGCGTTATCCTTTACGGCAGCGCGGCCAGCGGCGAGTTGACCGAAGTCCATTCAAATATCAATCTTCTGGTCGTGCTCAAAAAGACGGATCTGCCTTCGCTGGAAGTTTCCCGCCGGCTGGTCAACCAACCTTCTAACCGCAGGATTGAACCGTTGTTCTTAAGCCGTGAGCACATACTGAACTCAAGCGATGTTTTTCCGATCGAGTTCCTGGACATGAAGGATGATCATATTTGTCTTTACGGTTCGGATGTGTTGAAGGAAGTTCAGATCGATCCCCGGAACCTGCGGTTTCAGTGTGAGCAGGAACTAAAATCAAAATTGATCCTCGTCAAGCAACAATATCTGCGTGTCAACCCGAAGGATAAACGGGCACTGGCGAATTTGCTGTTCCGGAACCTGACTTCCGTGGCGCATATTTTAAGAAATCTGCTTCGGCTCAAAGGAAAAATTCCTTTGCGCAAGAGGGAGGATTTATTTAAAGAGATCGCTGCCGAGCTTCAGGTGGAAACCGCGGTATTTTTAAAGATCTGGCAGGTCAAAAAGGATCCGGCGCGTCTTAGCGCGCGAGACCTCAAGGCGCTTCTCGGCGGTTTTGTGCTGGAATTGGACAAGATCATCAAGGCCGTGGACAGGCTGTGAACTATTCTCTAAAACAATTGTCTCTGGCCGCATTCGCGGTTTTCGCGCTTTCAGGCTTGGCCCGCGCGCAGGTCCCCGCGCCGCAAGGCCGCGTCAATGATTTCGCGGGCGTCATTTCCGCGGATTATAAAGACAAGATCGGCTCTTTGATAGATGAGGTGGAACAAAAAACTTCCGCTGAGATCGCGGTCGTGACGCACGATTCCATCGCACCATACGGGGCCGACGACTACGCTCAGATGCTCTTTGACAACTGGAGGATCGGGAAGAAGAGCAAAGATAACGGCGTTTTGATCCTTCTGGCGGTCAAGGAACGGGAATGGCGGATCCACACCGGTTACGGGGTGGAGGGGATCCTTCCCGACGGCGTTTGCGGGAAAATTGGACGCAATTATATGGTCCCGTATTTTAAAGATGGGAACTATGGTGAAGGGCTTTATTATGGCGTGGCCGCCGTCGCGAATATTATCGCCAAAGACGCGCATGTCACGCTGGAGGGATTGAAGGACGTCAGCTTTCAAGAAGAATCGCCGGATGTATCCGCATTTTGGTATATTTTTATAGCTTTGATTATTTTAATACTGCTGTCGCGCCAACCGTTAATCTGGATTCCGGGTGGATTCGGAGGTTATAGCCGCGGCGGTTTCGGTGGAGGAGGTTTTAGCGGTGGAGGATTTGGGGGAGGCGGATTTGGTGGATTCGGCGGCGGCTTCAGCGGCGGGGGCGGCGCGGGAGGCAGGTTTTAAAAATTTCTAAAAACACATCAAAGGAGGATCATCATGAAAGCATTGTGGACGATTTTAGGGATCGTTGTCGTCATCGGCGCGGTAGGAATTTCGGCTTATAACGGCATTGTCGCCAGGCACGAAACGATCACCGCTAAATGGGCGCAGGTGGAAAATCAGTTGCAGAGACGCAACGACCTTATCCCGAACCTCGTGAACACGGTCAAAGGCTACGCCGCCCACGAAAAGACGGTTTTGGAAGACGTGACCAACGCGCGTTCGCAATGGGCCAAGGCCGGGTCTTTGGACGACAAGGTCAAGGCCGCCGGCGCCATGGACTCCGCCATTTCAAGGTTGCTTCTGGTCGTCGAGAATTATCCGAACCTGAAAGCGGACCAGACGTTCCTGCAGCTTCAGGATGAATTGGCCGGAACGGAGAACCGCATTGCGGTCGAAAGGATGCGCTACAATGAAGCGGTCCGGGATTATAACGTCACCGTCAGAATGTTCCCCGGCAATATCCTTGCGGGGATGTTCGGATATAAACCGGCGACGGAGTATTTCAAGGCGGAAGAAAAGGCGAAGTCAGTCCCAAAAGTGGAATTTTGATCCAAAGTAAACGGCAGACACACACCTGAACCTGCCTGCGGGTAGGCGGGAATTGATCAAGGCTGGGGCATGTCAAAAATACGAAACATTTATCAAACGATCGACCCCGTGATAGCCGGATGGATGAACCGTCACGGCCATTTTTTCTTGCGCGTTTCCATGGGAATCGTTTTTATCTGGTTCGGCGCGTTGAAATTCACGGGGATAAGCCCCGCCAACGAGCTCGTGGCGCAGACGGTGTACTGGTTCCCTCCGGAGGTATTCATCCCCGTCCTGGGGTGGTGGGAGGTCATAATCGGCAGCTGTCTTTTGATACGGCCATTGATCCGCGCGGCCATTTTTCTTTTGCTGGTGCAGATGCCGGGGACCATGCTGCCGCTTGTTCTGTTGCCGGAGGTCTGTTTTACCAAGTTCCCGTTCGGCCTGACCATGGAAGGGCAGTATATTATCAAGAATTTGATCTTGATCAGCGCCGCTATCGTGATCGGAGGAACGGTCCGGGAGCAAGCGAAACGATCATAAGGTTGCAGGATAATCCAATAACAAAACATCAAACCAAGGGAGTGGAAGATGAGCAAGGTTGTGTTTAGAATGTTGGTGGTCGGCGTATAATTGAATGATTAATGAGGAAAGTGAGGTTTTCATGTTGACGATTTACGGAAGTGATCTCTCGGCGCCGGCGAATAAAGTAAGGCTCGCCGCTAACGCCATCGGCATCAAGTATGAATATAAACGCATCGACCTGCGCGCCGGCGAGCATTTGAAGCCGGAGTTTCTGGCGATCAATCCCGTTGGTAAAGTTCCGGCTATCGATGATGACGGCTTCAAGATGTTCGAAAGCAACGCCATCATCCG
>CAYIMR010000061.1:0-5226 GCA_964364455.1 uncultured Planctomycetales bacterium
CGATCTCACGGATAGCGACGCTTTTGGTCTGCGCCTCGATAAAACCGTCAACGATTTTCGTCGGCCCGCTCTTGGCTTTATAAAAAAATTTTGTCATTGGCCGCGGATTATTCTTCTTTCGTTACCCGGATGACTTCCTGCGGTGTCGTGAGCCCGCTTTTGACCTTCTCCCAACCCGCCTGGCGCAAAGTCCTCATACCGAGCTCGACGGCCTTCTTCTTGATCTGGCTGGCGGCCACGCGCTCCATGATCAACTGACGGATCTCTTCTGTGCAGACGAGAAATTCGTAAATGGCCTGGCGGCCGCTGTAGCCCGTAAACCCGCAGGCCTCGCAGCCTTTACTTTCATAAATGACCATACTGGAATCAATCTTGACCTCCTCGGAGAATTCGCGCGCCATTTCTTCGGATATTTTGGCGGACTGGCGGCACTTCGGGCAAACGACGCGCACCAATCTTTGGGCGATGAAACATTCCACCGTGCTGGTGATCAGATACGATTCAACGCCCATATCGATCAGCCGGGCCACGCCGCTGGCCGCGTCGTTGGTATGAAGCGTCGAGAAGATAAGATGCCCGGTCAAGGCCACCCGGATGGCGATCTCGGCGGTTTCCATGTCGCGCACCTCGCCGACCATCATGACATCGGGGTCGTGGCGCAGCATCGAGCGCAGGCCGCTGGCGAAGGTAAGCCCCACGGCCGGGTGGATCTGGATCTGCGTGATGCCTTTGAGCTGGTATTCGATAGGGTCTTCGATGGTGATGATCTTTCGTTTACCCGTGTTGATCTGCGAAAGGCAGGAATAGAGGGTCGTCGTTTTGCCGCTTCCCGTCGGGCCGGTGAGAAAGATGATCCCGTGGGGTTTCTTGAGCAGGCCTTGGAGAATTTCCCGCTCATGCATGGTAAGTCCCAATTCTTCGAGGCCAAAAAGCCGGGCGGAATTCAAAATTCTTAAGACAACACTCTCCCCATAAGGCGTGGGCAAAAATGAAACACGCAAATCGATGTCAGCATCTCCCACGCGCACCTTAAACCTTCCGTCCTGCGGGACGCGCTTCTCGGCGATGTTAAGATTCGACAAGACCTTGATGCGCGAGATAATGGCATCCTGAAAATGTTTGATGTTTTTGGGGACCCGCGCGTCGTACAAAACGCCGTCGACGCGATAACGGATCTGAAGCTCGTCTTCAAACGGTTCGACATGAATGTCGGTGGCCCGGTCTCTGTAAGCTTCCAGCAAAATTTGGTTCAAAAATTTGCTGATGGAAGCTTCCGAATCGATCTCCTCGATATTGGAAACCTCCTGACGGGCGGCGGCAGGCTGCTGAACCGTCGTGCCCATCATCTGCTCAATGGTCTCAGCGCCCACCCCGTAATAGCGGCGGATGGCCTCCAGGATGTCCTTTTCGCTGGCCAGGACAAGGTCCAATTTGGCATTGACAATAAGACCGATTTCATCGGCCACGTGCACATCCGATGGCTGGGGGGTCGCAATGGTCAGCGTATCGTCCTGGAACTTAACCGGCATGATTTTGTAATGGCTGGCGAACTTCGCTGGGATTTTCTGAATGACCTCCGGCGGGATCTCCATATCTTTTAAACGAATAAAATCGATCCCCAACTGGCCGGCAAGAGTGGGCAGGAACACCGCCTCTTCGTCAACAAACCCCGATTCCAGGAGAATAGCGCCGAGCAGACCGCCTGTTTCCTGCTGTCTTTTGAGGGCAATGTCCAGCTGTTCGGGCGTGATAACCCCTTTTTCGATGAGCAATTTCCCCAAGGGAAATCTGGATTTATTCTCCATAAGTTAAATTGTAGCATTAAAAATCATTTATCGTGTCGTAACATTTCCAATTCTTTTCGAAGCGGCTTCCAATATTCGATATCCTTCTGGCGCTCCAGTTGTTCTTCTTCGTAAAGAGCCCTTGTAAGAATGGGTAAGTCGCCTTTGATAGCGTAATCAAGCAAAGGTCGTTGAGAAAGCGTCTCTTTGATGATATCAGGATATTTCTCCGCCAATCTCCTTAAATGTTCGGGGGTTCTGCTTTCACGAAACCACCATTCAATTTGAACCTGATCAGGATTATCTTTATTTAAAGCAATATCATTCTCGATTAAACGTTTAATCATAAACCAGTCCTTATCACGCTGCGTCTTTTTGCTTTGGACAAGATCACTAAGCCCGATGACATCGACATCTGTTCCATCATTAATTGTCACTATTTTTCTGCGTTTCCAGAGTTCATCAAAGGGCGCGCAACCGCGCAACACAGAAAGCATATCAATTCTCAAGCCCATGACATCTTCCGCCTCACATCGAAAATGGCACGCGTGTCCCTTGCGAAGATATTCCACTCGAAATTCAGGGAAGTAAACAGGTTTCGCCTCTAATGCCTTCAATGCGATCTTGATGCGGTCAATGTTCTCCAGATCCGCCAGGATAACGAAATCCGAGTCGCGGCTGAATTCAATGGCTCCGTAGATAATACATGCCTGCCCTCCGATAAGAAGGCATTGAACTTCACAGGTCTTGAAAGTAGAAAGGACTTTGAGGATCGGGTTCGGGGTCAAGACGCCCTCCAAGGGATAAATACAACTGCCAAAGTTTTGTTGTTTCCAGCAATCTTTCCGCAGGGGTGAGAAGAAGCCATTCTTGTGTTTCATCTTCCGCGACAAAATCTTTTGTTCGGTCATCCATAATAATCCTGCCTCTCCATGAATTCAGTTGTAGCATTAAATATCCGTCGTGTCAACCGCAGGGGGGATTAGTTTCAGGGGATTAGTTTGCGAGATTAATATTCATAGGCGCCGATATCGCAGGATGAACCTTGCGGGCGGTGGTGCCGGCGCTGTCTTTGGAGACGAGAGAAACAGTCGTTCCCGCATCTACCACCGGAGAGCCGGGTTGAAGGTGGAAATCGGCTACCGAGGCATCAAAGCTCGGGTTCACAAATAACGGGTTTATAACAGAACTGCGGGGTCCATCCCAAGCTGGCTTGACCGTGTTCCCGGCTGTGTTATACCAAACATTATAATCCGTGGACGGGTCGATGAAATTTGCGGTATCACACCCGCTTCCATTGACCGCGAAATACGAATCTTGCGATTCCGTGAGCATGACAATGTTGTTTTGAAAAACAATATTTTCCGGACACCCTGAACCATAGCCGAACCCTACTGCGGATCCAACCCCGGTATCTCTCGGATTAACGTAAAGGGTATTGTTATAGACCTTCGCCCGCAAACGCCCCAATCGCCCCATAAGCACCTCATAACCGGATCAATCGATTTCCTTAATCCCCTTAATTCGTATTTTAATAACCTCCTTTGTCCCATCGTCCGTAGCACACTTTTAACAAAATCTTATTGAAAAACAGCGTCGATAAGCCGGATTTCTTCTTTAATCTTATCCAATGACATTTTCCTGATATTAAACAATTTCCATTGAACCCCGGGATAGTCCCCGATATTTTTAAAGGGGAGTTTTTCCCATTTCGGCCTATCTTCCATTATGGAAATCAACAAACCTTTATAGTTTTCTCTTAAAAGACCCGGCAATTGTTCTATAATTTCACCCCGGTACGCGATTAATTCATCGAGGCTCACCTTCTCGCGGGTCATCCCCTCAAAATTCGCTTTAAAAACCTGTCCAATGTCTTTAATATTGGGCTTCAGCAATTCAGAAAACGGCCGGTTGGCTTGAGCAAGATATGCGACAAAGATATCTGTAATACTCTTTAGAGAATTGCCGCTTTTTAAAAAATGCATCATATCAAAAATATCCCGTGGATGCTGCCGGTCCAGCATAGCCACCAGCTTCCCGGCCATAAGCTCCAAAAATCCCAAACACGCCACATCCACCTCCTGCTGAAAGTACGCGCCGGCTTCATTTGACAACGTTCTTACCTCTACAGGATAAAATGTCCCTCTCATAATCGTATTGGGCTCGATCTTAATGGCGGCCCGTCCTCTGGATATAACGAGTTTACCGACGGGATTATCCCCGGGGCCTTCTGTCATTTGAGCCTGAAGACCTGATTTGTTCAGTTTTTCTTTACAATGTGTTAATGTCGATTTCATCTCCTTCAAAGCTTCCTCACGGGAGTTCAACGGCAAATAGACCAAGTCTATATCGACCGACAGGCGGGGCATATCCGCGTAAAACAAATTTAAAGCCGTTCCTCCTTTTAGAGCAAAACATTGATCCCACCGCATATATCCCATGACGGTTATTAACAGATCAGCCTGCTCTTTGAAAGCTTTGTCAAAGGCCATCATTTATCCTTTGGGTAAATAGATTTGATATTTCTTGCTGAATTCGCCGTCTTTAACGATCTGGCGGGGGCCACTCCCCATATCAACACGTTTAAGATCAAGCTTGGAGACCCAGCGATGGTTCTGAGTTTCCGCGACATGCAAAAAGATCCGTTTGGCCTTAACGGACGTACACCCTTCCAGCAATGTCTGAAGCAGTTTTGGCCTGAGATTCGGGGCCAGTTCCATGCTCGCAAGGAATTCCGAATATTCCGCATCCTTCGGGATCAGTGCTGCCATTTCCAGAAAAGCGCGTTCAGGGGCCGATATCTTTGGGCCGCCCTCTTCAAATACCGTGAGTCCCGATGAACCATCTTCAAACAGATTGGCTTTGATAAACCGAAAAGACTCCAGCCCTTTCAACCAGATGCTCAACCGGCAATGCGAAGGGACAAGCACAAGATAGCTATTTTGGAATGTTAACGTCTGTGCCTTCCCCTGAAGCCGCAGGGCACTCTGGGCGCCGATAAAAAAGGGCCGGCCCAGCTGTTCCTGAACAGCCTTGATGATCATAAGCGGATCAAGGTCTTTTCCCTTTTTCCGGTAAACTCCGCCTGCCACCCGCTCCAGCCAGCCGTTTTGGACATATTTATAGAGGAGTTGGGCCGAATATCCCTGTTTATGCAGATATTGATAAAAAAGGGGCATCCCTTCCGGCATCTGTAATAATTTTTGTAACATGACCATTTAATAAACCAATGGTTTATTCTCCTTACATATCATAAAATATACACCGTATTTTGTAATATGTCAATTAAATAAACTAAGGGTTTATTATTATGTAATATAATAAAATATGAGTTAAAATTCTTTTGAAATGGTTGGTCAGAGATTTGTGCCTTAGCGATTTAATATAGTAAATGTTTAGCAGGTACCCAGCAATAAACATGGGGCTACGTGTCCTTGACGAT
>CAYIMR010000062.1:0-5216 GCA_964364455.1 uncultured Planctomycetales bacterium
TTAATTCAGAGAATGAAATCCCAACCCGGCGATCATCGCGGCATTGTCCATGCACAGCGCCATGGCCGGAAAATAAACTTTGATCCCCGCCTCTTTGGCTTCCGCCGATAAATGCCGCCGCAGGGCTGAATTGGCCGCGACACCGCCGCCGACTAAAAGTGTGCGGACGTTCAATTTCCGGCAGGCGCGCAACGCCTTTATCACCAAGATTGCCACGACACTTTCCTGGAACGCGCGGGCGACTTCAGCGGCCGGATAATGATTATTGTTCCCGTGTTTTTGCCGGTGATACAAAACGGCTGTTTTGACGCCGCTAAAACTGAAATCCAAAGTCCCTTCCAGCGCGGCGTATTTAAATGTTATCTCTGTTTCCGGAACGCTTTTGGACAGACGATCAATGACCGGACCGCCCGGGTATCCCAGCCCCAAGACACGCGCCACTTTGTCAAAAGCTTCCCCGGCGGCGTCATCACGCGTCTTTCCGATCCGCCTGAACGTCTGGATGTCCCGCACGCTGTAGAGATCCGTGTGTCCCCCGGAGACAATCAGTCCGACCGCCGGTAATCGCGGCTGTTCGTCGGTCAGAAAATTGGCATACACATGTGCCTTGATGTGGTCGATCTCAACCAATGGTTTGTCCAGCGCGGCGCTGAGCGCCCGGGCAAACGATATACCGACTAAAAGCGAACCGATCAATCCCGGCTCTTTGGTCACGGCGAGTGCGTCAATCTCCTTCAGGGAAAGCCCCGCCTTCTCCAGGGCTTCGTCCACGACCGGCTGAATATATTCCAACTGCCGGCGGGAAGCGATCTCTGGAATAACACCACCATGACGCTGGTGCTCCTTGAGGCTCGAAGCGACCACGTTGGAAAGAATTTTTCTTCCGTCACGGACAACGGCCGCGGCGGTTTCATCACACGAGGTTTCAATACCCAGGACATTCATCGCGTAAAAATTCCTGTTATTTGTGAGGAGCGGCCTCTGTTGGTTGAACCGGATTATCCGCACCGGTTGCCGCGTCGGCCGCTGGCCCCGCCGTGGGCGGGGCTGACGCGAGCGCGCCTTGCGCAAAATCCGCGTAGACCTTGATCCCTTTTAGAACACTGATCGCGCTCTGCACCTGATTGTCTTTAAGCAGCCGTTCCCTGATTTCCGCTTCTTTATCAGGCAGCTTTGGCTTGTCCGGCTCCGGCGCGTTCTGCGCCGGGACATTCTCAAAGATCTTATCCACATTATTTTTTTCTTTCTCAGCTTTATCTTCTTCGGGTGGCGCCTGCGGCTCAACGACGATGTCCGGCTCAATACCTACGCCGTGAATGGAACGCCCCGATGGCGTGAAATATTTGCTGGTCGTCAAACGTAACCCCGAACCATCCGGCAACGGAATGACCGACTGCACGGACCCCTTGCCGAACGATTTCCCCCCCAGGATGATCGCCCGCTTGTTGTCCTGCACAGCGCCGGCTAAAATTTCACTTCCCGAAGCGCTTCCTTCGTTGATGAGAACAACCATCGGCCAGTTGATCAGGTGCGCCTTATTGGCGGAACGCGTGATCGTGTTCTGCGAAAGCCGCCGTCCTTTGGTCGAAACGATCGTTTTGCCTTGGGCCAGGAATTCTTCAGTGATGTTAATGGCGACGTTCAAGAGCCCGCCGGGATTATTGCGCAAATCCAGAATAAGGCTGTCGGCCCCCTGCTGCGTCAGTTCATCGAGCGCCTTGCGAAAAGCGATCGCGGAATCTTCGCGGAACTCCGTCAACCGGATGTACCCGATATGGTTCTCAAGAATTTGCGTGTTCTTCACATCCTGGATCTGGATGATCTCCCGGACGATCGTAAAATCGATAAGTTTGTCCGCGCCGTCACGTAAAATGGTGATCTTGACCTCGGAGCCCGGTTTGCCGCGTAATTTCTTAACGGCATCATTGAGCGTCAAGTCTCTGGTCAATTCATTTTCGATCTTGACGATATGATCACCCGCCTTGATGCCCGCGCGCCAGGCCGGAGTGTCGTCGAGCGGCGTGATGATCGTCAAAAGTCCATCGCGAATGGAGATCTCGATGCCGAGTCCGCCGAACTTCCCTTGAGTTTCAGTCTTGAGCTCCTTATATTCGTCGGGGTCAAGGAATTGACTGTGCGGATCCAGCGAACTCAACATCCCGCGTAAAGATCCGTAAATAAGGTCTTTCGGAGTTTTTTCCTCAACGTAATCAGCCTGGATCGTTGTCAGGGCGTAACTGTACAGCTCGATCTGCGCGTAAAGGTCGTCTTTGACCTTCCGGTCGATCTGGCAAATCGCCACGGTCGCCACCGACAAAAACGCCAGAACACCGCCGATGATAAAAAATAATCGTTTGCCCATTGAAGTCCTCCTTAAACGTTACTTTTGCCTGACAATTTACGTTGGATGATCTCACCGATCATTTTCGGATTCGCTTTTCCCTGGCTCTTGCGCATGGCCTGCCCGACCAGAAATCCAATGGCGCTCGCCTTGCCCTCGCGGATCTGGCCCACGACAGTTTGGTGTTCGCGCATCAGTTCATCGACGATTCCCTCCAAAGCCGAGCTGTCGGAAACCTGCGCCAGTCCCCCGTCCCGGATGACCGCGGCCACGTCCTTGCCGGTGTCCAAAACCTGTTTTAACGTTTCCTTGGCCGCCAGATTGCTCAACACGTTCTCATCGACCTTGCGCATAATGGCGATGAGGTCATCCGGCGTTATCTTGATGCCGTTAAAACCCATTTTACGCGCGTTGAGTTCCTGAAGCAACGGCCCGTTGAGCCAATTGCAGATCTTTTTCGTGTCCGCGTAAATTTTGGTGCAGGCCTCAAAAAAATGCGCGATGTGCTGGTCCGCGACGATGATCCGCGCGTCATATTCGGAAAGCCCGTACTCACCCACAAAGCGTTCGAATTTCTGCCGGGGAAGTTCAGGAATGGACCGGCGGACTTCTTCGATGAGCGCTTCGTCGATGTCGAATGGAACAAGGTCGGGCTCCGGGAAATAGCGGTAATCGTGCGCTTCTTCCTTGCTGCGCATCGTGACGGTGGCCCCTTTTTCCTCGCTCCACAACCGCGTTTCCTGAATAATGCGCCCGCCGGAGGCCACTGCTTCGCGCTGACGTTTTTCCTCGAATTCCAACGCGATACGCACCGCCTTGAACGAATTCATGTTCTTTAATTCCGTCTTGGTCCCGAACGTCTTCGCTCCCGCCTCGCGGATGGAGACATTGGCGTCGCAACGCAAGCTTCCTTTTTCCATATCGCAGTCGGAAACGCGCAAATACTCCAGCGTCAATTTAAGCGCCTGCAGATAATCGTAGGCCTCCTGGGGCGAGCGCAATTCCGGTTCGGAGACGATCTCCAGCAACGGCGTGCCCGTGCGGTTATAATCGACCAAACTGCAGTTGGCGCGCTCGTCATGGATCAGCTTGCCCGCATCCTCTTCCAGATGCGCGCGTTTGATATTGATCTTCCGCTCCTGGCCATCCGCGCTCGTCATCCACACGTGCCCGTCATAGGCGACCGGTTTATCATATTGCGAAATCTGATATCCCTTGGGCAGGTCCGGATAATAATAATTTTTCCGGTCGAACTTGATGACGGGATTGATCTGACAATTCAGGGCGATGGCGATCTTCAGGGCATACTCCAGCGCCATCTTGTTCAAAACGGGCAGTGTTCCCGGCAACCCGAGGCATACCGGACACGTTTGCGTGTTCGGTTCGCGGCCGAACACGTTGGCGCAGCCGCAAAAAATCTTCGTGCGCGTACTTAATTGCAGATGGACTTCAAGGCCGATGACAGTTTCGTACCTGCCTGCCGGGCAGGCAGGTTTTTGTTCAGTGGTTTGGCTCATAATGATACCCGTTCTTTATGCCACGGGGTATTTTGTTCATAGGTGTAGGCGATCCGAAAAAGCATCGCTTCATCAAAAGGTTTGGCCAGGATCTGCAACCCGATCGGAAGACGCTCTTTGGAAAATCCGCAGGGGATCGAGATCGCCGGGATACCGCTCAAATTCGCCGAAATCGTGTAAACGTCCGACAAATACATGCTCAAAGGATTGTCCGCCTTTTCCCCGATCTTGAAGGCCGTCGTCGGCGCCGTCGGCGTGATGATCGCGTCAAGCTTTAGAAAAGCTTTATCAAAATCCTGTTTAATAAGAGTGCGGGCCTTCAATCCCTTCAAATAATAATCGTCGTAATACCCCGAAGAAAGCGAATATGTCCCTAACATGATCCTGCGCTTGGCCTCATTGCCCAAGCCAGCGTCACGCGTTTCTTCGTACATATCAATGAGCGGGGTTTTGCGCACATCCTTGGGCTGGCGGCGCAGGCCGTACTGAACGCCGTCGTAACGCGCCAGATTCGAGCTGGCCTCGGCCGTTGCCACGATGTAATACGTCGCGATCGCGTATTCGGTGTGCGGGAGAGAAATTTCGTGGAACGTCGCCCCGCGGCTTTTCAGAAGCTCGATCGCCGCGTTGACCGCTTCACGCACCTGCGGGTCGATCCCTTCCACAAAATATTCCCTGGGGATCCCGATCTTCAATCCCTTAACGTCGTTGACCAAAGCTCTGGTGTAATCAGGCACGGGCAGATCCGCCGAAGTGGAATCGCGTTCGTCGTAGCCGGCAATGATGCCCAAAAGCAGCGCGCAATCTTCCACGTCCCTGGTGATGGGCCCGATCTGGTCCAGGCTCGAGGCAAAAGCGATCAACCCATACCGGGACACCCGGCCGTAAGTTGGTTTTAATCCGACCACGCCGCAAAATGACGCCGGCTGACGGATCGACCCGCCGGTGTCCGAACCCAGCGCCCAGATCGCTTCGTGCGCGGCAACGGCCGCGGCCGAGCCTCCGCTGGAGCCGCCCGGCACACAATCACGATTCCAGGGATTGCGCGTCGGGCCGTAACAAGAATTTTCCGTGGAAGAACCAAACGCGAACTCGTCCATGTTCGTGCTGCCGATGAGATCAGCCCCTGACTCTTTTAACTTTTGGATGACCGTGGCGTCATACGGCGGCTTGAACCCTTCCAAAATACGCGAACAGCACGTGGTCGGTTCCCCGGTCACGCAGATATTATCTTTAATGCCGATGGGAATAGGCATCGAAGAACCGTTGGAAAATTCTTGCGCGGCGGCATTCGATCTCAAGCGCACGTACGCCTTGATCTGCGCGTCGGCCGCCTGAATGCGGGCAAGCACGGCGTC
>CAYIMR010000063.1:0-5070 GCA_964364455.1 uncultured Planctomycetales bacterium
GATTGTGCTTTTCCTTTGCTGGATTCCGTCGGGCAAACAGCGTCCCCGGAGACGGCGTTTAAAGACGCCGATTGGGCCGTCCTGGTTGGCAGCGTTCCACGCAAAGCCGGGATGGAACGAGGAGACCTTTTAAAGATCAATGGCGGTATTTTTACGGTGCAGGGCAAGGCCCTTTCCGATCACGCGAAGCCGGCCTGCAAGGTCCTCGTCGTCGGTAATCCGTGCAATACCAATGCCTATATTGCCAAAGCCGCGGCGCCGAATATTTCGCCGCGGAATTTTTTCGCGATGACCATGCTCGACCAGAACAGGGCCTGTGCCCAGCTGGCCCAAAAGGCGGGCGCAAAGACCGAAGAGGTAAAAAATGTAGCTATATGGGGAAATCATTCCGCCACCCAATTCCCTGATTTTTATCACGCTATTATTGCCGGCGAACCGGCCGTTTTGCGTATTGCGGACGAACAGTGGTTGAAAATGACATTTATTGAAACGGTCCAGAAACGAGGCGCGGAGGTCATTAAAGCGCGCGGGCTTTCTTCCGCGGGCTCGGCGGCTAACGCGGTCGTCGATACGGTCAAACATCTCATAACACCCACGCCTCCGGGGGAATTTTTCTCAGTGGCCGTTGTGTCGGATGGAAGTTACGGCGTTGAAGAAGGGCTGGTCTTCGGGTATCCAGTGCGTTCCGCCGGCATGGATTGGGAAATTGTGCCGGGGCTAAAACACAACGTCTTTGCGCAAGAAAAAATCGACATTACCCACAAAGAGCTTTTATCCGAGAAAGAAATTGTGCAAAATTTTTTGCAGGTAAAATAGCCGCGGGCAATGGCCGGACAGTGATGGGTGGTGGAAAATTTTTTTAAAATTACTTGTTTTTTTACGCATCGGCAACTATACTTAATATTATATTTTTGGTAATAAAATTAAAAAATATAAAACTGAGGAGAAACCAGTGACTATATTGCCCTGCAAACGATTACGGTTTAGTATTTTATGTCTTTTTGTTGCCCTTGTCAGCGTTCGTTGTGATTTGATTAATAGTGCCAAAGAATATTTTCAGGGGTCGGGTAATGGTAAGCCTGCCGCGCAGGAACAAATATCTGTTCCCGCCACGTCTCCCGCCCCCAGCGCGGTTGATTCCAGGCAGTCAGAACAAAAGGCGCCTACGGCTAATGTCTTGGCTCGTGTCGGCAACTGGACGATTACCGTTGACGAATTCAATGAGCGATTAAACGCCCTGAAGGAGGCGGTCCCGGATTTTGATACAACTTCTATGGATGCCAAGAAACTTGTCCTGGAAACTCTTGTACGTCAACAGCTTCTGGTGTCAGAGGCGGAGAAGGTTGGATTGGCAAACCAGAAGGATATAGAAGCGGCGGTCGAAGAGTTCCGGAGGACGTTGATCGTCCAGGAGATCGTAAAAAATCTTGTTAGGGACATTAAGGTTTCCGATGAAGAGGCCAGCGCTTTTTATGAGGCCCAAAAGACCGTTTTGGTCGAACCCGCCCAGTGGCATGTTCGTTCCATAGTGGTGGATTCTCAATTAAGGGCCAATGAATTGTCGACCCAGATTTTGCAGGGCGGGGATTTTGCGGAGATAGCCAAACAAAATTCGATCGGGGATAATGCGGCTCAGGGTGGAGATCTGGGTTTTATTGCGGAGGCGCCATTCCCTGAGATGCAGAATGCGATCGCGCCGTTAAGCGCCGGAGAAGTGAGCAGCGCGTTCAAAGGGCCGCAGGGATATTATATTGTTAAAGTTGAAGAGAAAAAAGGCGGCACCCCGATCCCCTTTGAGGAAATTAAAAAAGATATCATAGATAATCAGCTTATGACGAAGCAACAGCAGGCCATTTTGGATCACGTCGAGAAATTAAAGGGACAGACGAAAGTTGAGATAAGGGAAGACCTTTTATAGGGCGGCAGAGATATCATGAATATCGAAAATAAGAAGCAAATTGCAACGATCCTTCTTGCGGTCGGGCTTGGCCTGGTCGCGACATTTTTGACGAGCCAATATGTCCAAAATAATATTGCTCAGCAGACAAAAATTTTAGCTAAAGAATATACGCAGCAGACTACCGCCCTGCAAAAAGAGCTGGAAATTAACAAGCGGGAATTAAGCGCTCTTGGCCAAAAGCATGAAATGCTTGTCGCGCAGGTTCAGTCGCAGCCAAAAGTGGTCGTTCAGGCGGGTGGGGAGAAGGCGCAGCCGCCGGTGTCGCCAGAGGCTTTCTCTGTTGTGATGCCGCCGGGCAAGCGGGCTATGACGCTCCGGGTCGACACTCTTTTGGCGGTCGGTGGACTGATCAGTCCCGGAGACTTTGTGGATGTGATTGCTGTTTTGCGCATTCCAGAAGACCAGGATACTCCAGCAAGAACCAAAGATGTTACCACCGTTTTGTTCCAGAGTTTACAAGTATTGGCCGTAGGCGCACTTTTTCAATCCGTTGGTGGAGCGGCGTTATACGAAATTCGCCAAAATGCTCCAGCCTTGAATATAACATTGGCTGTTTCTCCCGAAGAAGCGGGCCTGTTGACATTTGCCCAGGCCAACGGCAAATTGCAGCTATCCTTGCGCTCTTCGACGGAAAAAGATCGTCAGATGTTGCAAGTGGCTTCCTGGGACGCTCTTTCTGGTTATGTTTTGGATAAACAAGGAACAGAATTGCCGGTACCTTACGTCGCCGATGAACCTCCCCCAGCGCCAAAATCAGAAGAGAAAGTGGAAAAGTCAAAACCCAGCATTCAAATCTTTCGCGCCGGCCGGGAATTATAAAATTGAACTTTAGGCGGAATGACTAATCATTTTATGGAAATCAATACACATCGTCTGGACAGGATCACGGGTATCCTGTTTTTTGTTTTCAGTTTTTCCTTCGTTGTTTCGGCCGGGGCCGAAGGAATTGATACGATTACGGCGAAGGAAATTTATATGATCAAAGGCGAGCTGGTTAATCTCAAGGCCGACGGCCTGGAGCGTATATCCGTTACGAATCCGGAGGTGGCGGACATCCTTAAAGCCGATGAAAAGGAGATCTTGGTGGTGGGGCAAAGCGTTGGTCAAGCGACGATTTTTGTCTGGGACAAACAAGGCAAGCGTTCTCTTCTGGTGCGTGTGTTCAGTCAGGATCTGGAGTTGGTTAAGGAACGGCTGGAAGCGTTGTTTAAGGTTGCGGGCATTAACGAGGCGACGGTCGAAATAGACGGACGTGAAGGCAAGGTCGTGATTTCGGGGGATATCCCCAAACATAAAAAAGAGCAATTCACGCAAATCGTCGAGAAGTTCGGCGACGACGTTCTTAATCTTGGCAAAGATGAAGAAATAGATGACCTTATCCAGATTGCTGTCCAGATTACCGAGTTGAGCACGACGCTCTCGAAAAGCCTGGGGATTGACTGGACGGCCGGAACAGCCACGACACTGTCTATCAAATATCCCGAAACGCTTCCTGACGCGACTGGCGCCAGCAAGGATCTTTTTAAGCTTGGGGACTTTAGCAGGACATCGGCCCTTCTGGCAAAGGTGAACGCGTTGATCGCGCAAGGGAAAGCGCGCATCCTTTCCCGGCCCAAGCTCGTTGTCAAGAGCGGGGAGGAGGCGAGCTTTCTTGTCGGCGGAGAAATCCCCATCCGGACATCAATTTCAACTCTAACCGGCGGAACCGGGCAGATCACGGAACAGGTCACGTTTAAAGAATATGGCATCAGCATGACGATCACGCCGGAAGTCAAAAAAGAGAAAATTGACATAACGCTCATCGTTGAGATCAGAGATATTGATTCCGCAAACGCCGTCGGTAACGATGTGGCCTTTACTTCCCGAAGCGCCCAGACAAAACTTTATCTGGATGATGGCCAAACCATTGTTATGGCGGGCCTGATCAAACAAAACAAAAGTGTGCGCGTTACGAAGGTTCCTTTTTTGGGAGATATCCCTGTTCTGGGAGCGCTTTTTCGAAACAAATCAACGCCGTCCGATGACCAGGATCAGGAGCTGGTTATTTCTTTGACACCAACGGTTTTGCAGAAAAATCGCGGCAAGATACTTGTGGCCGCCCAGGAAATAAGAACAGAGGCAACCCTTGTACAGGAAGAGGCGCAGAAAAGGGAGGAACCGATCACCCAAGAAGTCAAACTTGATTTGCCCCCCGCACAGCAGCGCGACGTGCCCGCCCCTATTCTCGCAGAAACTGCAGTACCGGAGGAGGCAGAGGCGGCGACATCATCCGTTGCTGAACCTATCATTCCTGATGTACTCGGTGTTCACGCGCATCCTGGGCCTGTTGCGTCAACCGCTTCTGCTTCAGCGGCTGGATCCCCCGTGGATATTGATGAATATGTGCAGGCGGTCCAGCAAAAGATAGCTCAAGCGATCATTTATCCTCAAGAGGCGGAGCGGGCTGGCTGGGAAGGCACGGTAAAACTAAGTCTTCTCATTTTGAGCGATGGGACGCTGGCAACAGCTATGATCAGGGAGTCTTCCGGCCATGAAATATTCGATCAATATACTTTAAACACAGCCAGGAATCTAGCTCCTTATTCCAGTTTCCCGTCCAATGTGGATCTCCGGGAGCTGACCGTGACGATACCCATTGTTTACAGCCTGAAGAAGAAGTAAGCCAAGAAGCCTGAAAATATTTCCACGCCGATTATCCGCCTACGCTGAATGACTTTCGTATTCAGCTACGGCGAGATGTCGCCCAGCAAAACTTAGGCGGATAACCCTGATGAGTATGGCAAAATTATTGAAGAGAATTTTGCCATATTTTATCCCGAGAAATTTCTTTGAAATTTCCGGGACTTTACCCTTGAAATCGCAGGGGCGATTTCTAAGGGCGAATCGGGGTAACTCAGGTACCACCCTGCTTTTGGCGGGACGGGGCTCCACAACCTTGAACATTTCTGTGTTAATTCCTCCCGTAGGCCAAAGGTTCCTCCCTTCAGGGAACCTCTGGCCTGCGGGCCAAAGGCTCCCTGCGGGGAGGAAGAGCCTGCTCGGCCAATGGAACCATTTTTAAATGAGCTGTAAAACGATCACTGTTTTTAGCAGTAAAGGCGGCGTCGGGA
>CAYIMR010000064.1:0-5033 GCA_964364455.1 uncultured Planctomycetales bacterium
GAAATAGACTCAATGGTCTTGCCCGTCCGGGCCCGGGTCATTTCCACAAGTCCCAGCGGGGATATTTTATTGACCTCCGTCTTGGCCGGGTCCTTGGAGAGCTCGCGCTGAAGCGCTTCCAGGACTTTCCGCTTATGGTCCTCCCGGGTCATATCGATAAAATCAATCACAATGATACCCCCCAGATCGCGCAACCGCAGCTGCCGCGCGATCTCCGGGACCACCTCCATGTTGACCATAAACGCGGCTTCTTCGGGAGAGGCGCGCGTCTTGAACCTTCCGCTATTGACATCCACGACGCTAAGACCTTCCGTAGGTTCAATGACGATATATGCCCCGGACTTGCAATAGACATCCGTGTCGTATATTTTCTGCAGTTCCTTGGAAACATTGCGTGCGTCAAAGAGCGGCACATGACCGTTATAATGGTGGATCTTGTTGACCATGTGCCGGCCGATGAGCGTCTGGACGAATTTTCGGATGCGCTGATATTCCTCGGCATTATCGATGACCAACTTATCGACCTCTTCGTTAAGATAATCCCGGACGATCCTCCAGGTCAACTCACCTTCTTCATAGATCAGGGCGGGCGCCTTTTCAACTTGCGATTTTTTATGGATTTTCAGCCAAATACTGTACAGAAATCGCGCGTCGCGGATAAGCTCTCCTTTACCCTGCTTGGAAGAAGCGGTCCGAATGATGAATCCTCCAACCTTGGCAAACGCGAATCCCTTAACGACTTCTCGTAACCTTTGGCGTTCCTCAACATTATCGATCTTTTTCGAAACGCCGGTTTGATTGTCATACGGCATATAGACGACAAAACGGCCCGGCAGCGTCAGATGGGTCGTCAGGCGCCCACCCTTTTCTCCGAAGGGATCTTTGACGACCTGAACCAAGATCTCCTGGCCGACCTTAAGCGGGGGATGTTCCTCACGACGATGGTGGTGATGATGCTGCTGACGGTCTTTGGGGTCTTTTTTCTCCTGCCCGTCTTGCTTCGGTCTTTTGAACATCTTGCTGAAGAATTTGCGGGGAGCGGAGAGGTCCTCGTCCGTAACGGGCGTGACAACGTCCGTCAGGTACAAAAATCCGTTTCGTTCCTGTCCGATGTTGACGAAGGCGGCGTTGATCGAGGGAAGAATCGATTCGACGCGCCCTTTATAGATATTTCCTAGCAGGGACTGGTAGCGGTCAACTTCGATATGAAAATCATCCACGCGGCCATTTTCGAGAATCGCAACAAGACGTTCCCCTTTTTGTGTTTGAATAAGGATTTCTTTAGACAATCTATCACCTCAAATTTTTTTCCGGTTACATTGTTTCTTTTCATCGAATTCATACTTTCGCGATAATCTGTCTTTTTTTTACCCGGCAGGAGCGACCTCCGGCGTAATGATATGCGGCGTTATAAAAATCATCAGATCCGTTTTCGTGTTTGTCTTCTCCGATTTCTGGAATATCAAGCCCAGAACCGGGACATCTCCCAGGAAAGGCACCTTTTTTTTCGTATCGGTAAGCTGATCTTTGACCAACCCAGCGATGACCAGGGTCTCTCCGCTTTTAACCATCACCCGCGTCTTGGTCGATTCATTGCTCAACTGCGGCAGGGAAGTATTTTCCACCACGACCGTCCCGATGATGGCCGTGATCTTCGGCTGCACGTCGATCGTGACAAAACCGGCATTGTTCACGTGGGGAGTCACGTCAAAGATGATCCCGATATCCTTATATTCCCATCCGGATACCTGTAACCGCGCCTGTTCCTCGTTGTACGTATACTGGGGGATCGGGTACTGGGTTCCCACCATGATCTGGGCCGGCTGATTGTCCATGGTCACGATCCTGGGGTTGGACAGAATATTCGTGTCTGTTTTCTGTTTTAACATCTCAAAAATGGCCTGGAGCTGCGTAACGTTAAGGGTCCCATAGGTAAATTCCGCGTTCGCCGAACCCAGTGTATCATCCGCTCCGGGAAAAGAATCAGCCACAAACTTGTTGGATGAATTGACCGTAAATGGAAATGTGTGGGGTCGTTCAGATCCGGTAAGAGTTACTTTTGTGACCCAGTCGATCCCCAGATTCTCGGTATTATCGAAACTTGTTTCGACGATCTTCGCTTCGATCAACACCTGCGGCGTGGTGCGGTCCAACTTCTTGATGACCCCTTCCATCAGGTCAATACGCCGCGCAATATCCGTGACAATTAGAGTATTGGTACGCTCATCGTAATTAATACTGCCTCGCTCCGATCTCATTTTCTCGATAGAAGCGACGATCTCCGAAGCCCTTCCAAAATTAAGCGTGAACGTTTTCGTTTCCACAGGTTCCTGCTCAGCCAGGATGATGGCATTTTCCCGACGCAGTTTAAGATTTTCCACCGTTGTCACGGTAATGATGTTGCCCTTTTGCTCATAGGCATATCCATAAGTTTCCAAAACAACCTCCAGCGCCTGCTTCCAGGGCACGTCGTTAAGCTGGATCGTGACCAGACCGGTCACTTCAGGACCGACAACGATGTTCACGCCGCTTTTATAGGAAAGTATTTTCAGGACATTGGCGATATCGGCGTCGCGAAAATCCAGGCTGACGTTGCTTTCATGCGTATCGGCAGTTTTTTCTTCAACGGTCCGCGGATTATCCGCAACCGGGGCAACCTGTGGCTCACCTTGCGCGTACACATTCCCACCCAGAAGAGCGAACACGCACAACAGCACAACCCTCCTTTTCAAAATGACCATTCTATTCCTCCTTGTTAAGTTTCAATTCAAACTTTTTCTCACCCTGCTTGAGGATGACCATATTTTTCCCGATCTCTTCAACCGCGAGCGATCCGAGCTGATCGCCTTTTTTGACGATCTGCCCGTTGATGATGGCCAAATTTTGCCCATTGACCCCCAGCATGACCCCTTCGATCTTCAGATCACTGGCCTGGAATTCTTTATCGTAATTGATAATGCTCCCCGTTGAGCTCACCAATGGCCAGAGCGGATCTCTCTTCCCGTGGTCGTCATACACAAAAGCGTCTTGCCCGGCCCAGGCGCGGAGCAAGGCCGTTCCCAAGACCAACAGACAGAGGACCCAAGTGATTTGTGATCTTTTCATAGGCCTTTTTCCTCAAACACAATGGCCTGGAGATTCATCTTAAGCGCGTGCGCGCGCGCGTCTTCCCCGGCGATGATCGAAAACGACGTCACGTACAAGAACAGGTTGCTTTTTTCCAATTGATTCAGGAACCGGCCCAGATCATGATAGCCGCTTCTCGCCTGGACCAGGATCGGCAACGCGTAATAGCTCCGTTTATTGTCGTCCAACAGCACTTTCTGATCCTCGATAAAGGGCATGAGCTGATCAATCTTAACATTATTTTGGTTCGCCATGCGCGAAATTTGCTCCAGGATGATGGATACTTCCTCTTTGGACTTGACCTTTTGGCTGGTTTCTGCCAGCAGGCTTTCCAGCCGCTTGACTTCAGACTGATAAAAGCTCAATTTTTGAATGTCTTCCCGGGCTTTCTCGATGTCCTGCGAAAGCATCTTAATTTCCGGGTTGATCTTTGTCAAGGTGACCAACTGCGGACGCATAAGGATGAAATAATCCAGAAAGAAAACAAACAAAAGCGCGCCGATCAAAAAATAATGCCTGTTCTTTTCGTCTATCTTACTGATAAGCTCGGAAATTTTTATCTTCATTTGAGTTTCACAGTGATCATGAAATCGGCAATATCCATCTGCTTGATCTTACGCCTTTGGATAGAGCCAAGCTCAAGGTCATTGAAATGTTCCAAGAATTCTCTCTGGCTTTTGAGAGTTGATGTGAACTGATGAACGTTGATCATCGCTTCATTATCCGTTGAGATGGCGCTACCTTCGATCAACAGGACATCTCCATCAAGATTGATCCGTTTGATCCAGACGCCCCGCGGTATACTGTCGCTAAGCATATTCAGCTTATTAGCCCAGTATATCTTACGTTCCGGAAGGATGCCCTGCACGGCCTTTTGCGTGCTTTGCAAAGCCCGCAACTCGTTCAGGACTTTCTCCACGCGCTGTTTTTCCGGAGAAACGGCCTCTATTTTCCGCTGAAATTCCTTATGTTTGGCCACGTTGCGGATATTGATGACAAGCAGAAAAACATGCACCAGGACCAGCAAGACGACCAACCCGCCTCCCAAACCGATGACGATCTCCAGGGGGATATTAAATTCCGTCAGAGAGAATTTACCCTTTTTCTTTTTTCGAAGTGAATAAGGGATCAGGTTAATTTCAATCATAGCGGTACAATGCGAGCCCAACGGCCACTCCCAGCCGGACGGATTGCCGATGGAACTCTTCTTGTGACAGGTTCGAAGATAATTTTAACAGCGCGACGGGATCCCATACGCCGACCTTGATCTCGAACGCTTTTTCCAATGTCGCCTCGATACCGCAAAGGAGCGACCCGCCCCCCGTAAGCAACAACTTTTTAATTTCACAATTTCGCTCCGTCGTAAAATAGTCGAAGGAAAGTTTTAGTTCCTGGATCATGTTCATCAGGGAGGATTCGCAGGCCGCCAGGACCTGTTCGGCCTTATCGGCCGGATCCTGTTTGAGCCGCTGCGCTTCCTCAAAGCTGACGCCAAGGACGTTGCTGATCATTTTCGTAAAATCACGCCCGCCGATAAAGATATCCCTGGTAAACCGGGGCAACTTGTCAACGAGGATCGTCAAATTACTGACGGATTCTCCCATATCAAAGAGAGCGACCACGGGATCTTCTCCCTTGGCAAGATCCCCCGTCCCCAACACATGCAAACCATTGACCAAGGCAACGGCGTTAATACCGATAAAATCCGTTTGGATGCCAAGTTTCGTCAACAACTGCACCCTTTGATCGACCAACTCTTTTTTGGCAGCCGCCGCCATCACGGCCATGCTCTTATCTTTGCCCTGCGGATCCAGGATGAAACAATCGGTATAGATCTGGTCTTGAGCAAAAGGAAAATATTTATCGGCTTCTATGGCGAAGGAGTTCCTTAGATCATCAAGCGGCAT
>CAYIMR010000065.1:0-5015 GCA_964364455.1 uncultured Planctomycetales bacterium
ATAACTTTGTTTTGTCCGCGGCCGGAGCCCACCTCTAAAATGCCGGAGCTGATGGCGTAATATCGCTTTTGATCTTCTCCTTTGACTGTGAGAGGTCCGGAAGTCAAGCAGACGGCCATCGGGGCATGACCAGCCAAAACGCCCAAAAATCCCGCCGCGCCAGGGGCGGTAAGCGATTCAACAAATCCCTCAAAAACCTTGCCGTTAGGCGTCACGATGGACAATTGGTAGCTATTCATCTGCAATTACTTATCGCTCGCTATGAGAGTCTTCGCGCGAGTAAGGACTTCATCAATATTTCCTGCCATATAAAAGGCTTGTTCCGGAATATCATCGTGTTTTCCCGCTAAAATCTCACCGAAAGAACGTATGGTATCTTCCAAAGCAACATAGCGCCCTGGCCGGCCGGTAAATTGTTCCGCGACATGAAAAGGCTGGGAGAGAAATTTTTGAATTTTACGGGCGCGGGCCACCGTAAGACGATCCTCTTCGGACAATTCATCCATCCCCAATATCGCAATGATATCCTGCAACTCTTTGTAGCGCTGTAAAGCCTCCTGCACGCCGCGCGCGATATTGTAATGCTCCTCGCCAACGATGGCCGAAGTAAGAATGCTGGATTTCGAGGAAAGCGGATCGACCGCCGGATAAATGCCCAACTCGGCAATGGGACGCGAAAGCTCCGTCGTCGCATCCAGATGCGCGAAGGTGGCTGCCGGCGCCGGGTCCGTGTAATCGTCCGCCGGAACGAAAATGGCCTGGATAGAGGTGATGGAACCGGATTTTGTGGAAGTGATCCTCTCCTGCAGTTCTCCCATCTCCAGCGTCAGCGTCGGCTGATAGCCGACCGCGGACGGCATGCGTCCGAGAAGCGCTGATATCTCGGAACCCGCCTGGATAAAACGAAAAATGTTGTCGATAAAAAGTAAAACATTCTGCTTCATCTCATCACGAAAATATTCCGCGACGGTAAGCGCCGAAAGCGCCACGCGCGCCCGCGCCCCGGGCGGCTCATTCATCTGGCCATAGATAAGCGCCGTCTTATCCAGCACGCCCGCTTCCTTCATTTCCTGATAAAGAGCCGTCCCCTCCCGGGTCCTTTCCCCGACACCGGCAAAAACCGAATAACCGCCGTGCTCGGTCGCGATATTATGGATCAATTCCTGGATCAAAACCGTTTTACCGACACCCGCGCCGCCGAATAATCCGATCTTGCCTCCCCGCCTGTACGGGGCCATGAGATCAACAACTTTAATCCCGGTGACCAGAACGGTATCTTTGGTTTCCTGGTCTTTAAAAGCGGGGGCGCCGCGGTGGATCGGCATGTATTTCGCGGCGGCAACCGGGCCGGCGTCATCGATCGGATCTCCTAAAAGATTCATCAACCGCCCCAACGTGCCCTCCCCGACCGGCATCGTCATGACATCCTGCGTATCCAACACTTCCATTCCACGCTTGAGCCCTTCCGCCGTATCCATGGCGATTGTGCGTACCGCGTTGTTCCCCAGATGCTGGGCAACTTCCAGTGTCAAATTCCATTGTTCGCCATTAATGGCGGAGTTGGTGACCCTCAACGCCCGCTTGATCGGCGGCAGTTCCCCCGGGAAGAAAACCACATCCACGACGGCCCCTAAAACTTGAGTAACTTTTCCTGTTACTGGTTTGTTCTTTGTCATCGAAGAGCCTCCGCACCGCTGATGATTTCCGTCAATTCAGTCGTGATGGCCGCCTGACGGGCGCGGTTGCGGCTCAAGGTGTACCGGTCAATGAGTTCGAAAGCGTTTTTTGTGGCATTGTCCATCGCCGTCATACGCGCCCCGTGTTCTCCGGCTGAATTTTCCAGCAGGGCAAAGTAAATTTTAAAATAAAGAAAATGCGGTATTAAAAAATTTAAAACCTTTTCAGCTTCCGGTTCGAAGATATAATCCGCCCGAGGCGGGCTGGCCTTCTTTTCAATTAACAAATCAGGATCAACAGGCAATATTTGTTCAAAAACCGTTTTTTGCACAAGAGGATTTAAAAACTGATTGTACGAAAGATAAACGGCGTCGCAACGATTCTCCTGAAAAGCCTGGGTTAGATGCATGCCGATTTTGAGAGCATCCGCGAAGCGCGGCGTTGTGGTCACATTTTCATAATGGGCTTTAACCATATCATGCCGCTCAAAATACATGGCCCCTTTTTCCCCGCAGCACCACAGCTCAATTCTTTCGTGCCGTGAACGATTTTTGTGGATCCACCCCGCGACCATCCTGTTGGCATTATGGTTAAAAGCGCCGCACAACCCCTTGTCAGAGGTAATAATAAGAATAATGACATTATTGATTTTCCCTCGGGATATCAGCAACGGATGACTTGCCGCTGGAACGGAAGCCGATATCCGCGAAGTCATCGCCGTGAGTTGTTGCGCATAAAGTTTGGCATTGGCCTGCGCCTGATGGGCTTTACGCAATTTGCTGGCCGCTACCATCTTCATGGTTTTGGTGATCTTCTGCGTATTTTTAAAACTCTTTAATTTTGTATTGAATTCTTTGATGGTCGGCATGGGAAGTGGCTATGCTAAGAACCGCTCCTTGACTTCGTTGAGAATTTTATCCAGGGACTCTTTAGCCTCATTATTCAATTCTTTTTCCTTGTTGAGAAGCCGGACAAATCCCCCGTAACGGGATTCCAAGTCTTCAAACAACCTTTGCTCGAATTCACGGACCCGGGCGCGCGGGATGCTGTCAAGAAAACCGTTAACCCCGGCATAGATAATCGCAACCTGATACGCCACCGGCAACGGTACCCCGGCGTCTTGCTTGATGATCTCCATCAGCCGCTGGCCGCGTTCCAATTGACGGCGCGTGACCTGGTCCAGATCCGAAGCGAATTGGGCGAACGCTTCCAATTCACGGTACTGTGCCAGATCCAGACGCAGCGACCCGGCCGTCTGCTTCATGGCTTTGATCTGGGCATCACCGCCAACGCGGGAAACCGAAAGCCCCGGGTTAATGGCCGGGCGCTGTCCCGCGTTGAACAAATCGGTTTCCAGAAAAATTTGGCCATCCGTGATCGATATGACGTTCGTTGGAATATACGCGGAAATATCGCCCGCCTGCGTTTCAATAATCGGCAAAGCCGTCAAACTGCCCGCCCCCTTCTTGTCGCTCATCTTGGCGGCGCGCTCGAGCAAGCGGCTGTGCAGATAGAAGATATCACCTGGGTAAGCTTCACGTCCCGGCGGGCGGCGTAAAAGTAAAGACAACTGACGATAAGCCTGCGCCTGTTTGGTCAGATCGTCATAAACGATCAAAGCGTGCCGGCCGCTGTCGCGGTAATATTCCGCCATGGCGGTTGCCGCGTAAGGGGCGAGAAACTGCATGGGCGCCGGATCGGATGCCGTCGCGGCGATGATCGTCGTATACTCCATGGCCCCGTGGCGCTTGAGTGTCTCGTAAAGCTGCGCGACCGTTGAGCGCTTCTGTCCGATGGCAACGTAAAAACAATACACTTCCTGCCCGCGCTGATTGATGATCGTATCCGTCGCCAGCGTCGTCTTGCCTGTTTTCCGGTCCCCGATAATAAGTTCTCTTTGCCCGCGGCCAATGGGCGTCAGGGCATCGATAACTTTAATGCCCGTCTGCAGCGGTTCATGCACATTTTTGCGGTCGACCACTCCCGGCGCTTTTACTTCAACAGGACGAAATTCATGCGTTTCAACCAGGGCGAGATCGTCAATTGCCACCCCCAAGGCATCAACAATACGGCCAACGAGCCTGTCTCCTACCGGGACAGAAGCGACCCGGTTAGTACGCCGGACTTCATCGCCTTCCTTAATTTGGGCGACATCACCGAAGACAACTACCCCGACATTGTCTTCTTCCAGATTTAGAGCCATCCCCATGACGCCGCTAGCGAAAATCACCAGCTCTCCCAGCATGACGTCGGCCAAACCATGCACGCGGGCGACACCGTCGCCCACGCTTAAAACGGTACCGACCTCATAAACCTCGACTCTCTTTTCAAAATCAGCAAGTTGCTTTCGCAGGATTGCCGATATCTCTTCAGGTCTGATGTGTGTGGTCATATTCTCCGGTAGGAGGCTATGCGTTCATAATGGCTTGTTTAAATTTCTTGAGCTGTGCCTGGAGGCTGTAATCATAAACCACATCGCCTATTTGTATCTTGATCCCGCCCAAAAGATTCTCATCGACTTCGTGCTGGCTCTCAATATCCTTCTGAAATTTCGCTTTTAAATATTGTGTTATGGCGTGCGTGTCTGCCTCGGGAATATCCGCGCTGGTTGTCCAGCGGGTTTTCATAACCCCCCGCGCATCCGCGTACAGCCGGTCAAAGGCCACGCAAATAGTTCCCAGTTGGTTTAAACGCAGTTTGCTCTCCAAAAACAACAAAAATTTGTACGTAAGCGCGTCGATTTTCCCGTGGAAGATGTCCTTTAATACGGCTTGCCGTTTCTCCGACGGGATAACGGGATTATCCAAAAACTCCGCCAGATCGCGTGATTGCTCCAGCGCCTGACCTATCAATTTCAGATCACGATGGACTACTGCGAGTTTTTGGGATTCCCTGCCGGATTCAAAAATGGCCTGGGCATATCGTTGAGCGACCTTTTCAGACATAGCGCCGGTTTAAACCTCCACCATCAGCTTGCGGACGAGTTTGCGGTTTCCTTCCGTATCCAAATTCTTTTCGATCAGCTTGCCGGCTAGATCAACGGCAAGTCGCGCACTTTCCTCGCGCAGGATCGTCCTGGCCTTTTCCGTCTCCCTCTGAATATCCCGCCGGGCGTTTTCCAGCAGAATACCCGCCTCTTCCTTGCCCCGCTGCTCAACGGCATGCGCTGCCCGCGTTGCGGCCTTGCGCGCGTCATCAATGATCTCCCTGGCTTTTATCTCGGCTTCGCGGATAAACTGCTTGTACGCTTCGTCCATACGCGCCAATTCTGCTTTGACCCTGTCGGCATCCTCCACAGCGCGCCGCAGCGACTCTTCCCGCGCGTCGAGCGCTTTAAG
>CAYIMR010000066.1:0-4993 GCA_964364455.1 uncultured Planctomycetales bacterium
CTGGATACCAATGTTCTGGTCTCGGGGCTGCTTAGCCCTTACGGCGCCTCGGCCGGGATCGTCGGGATGGTTTCCTCCGGAATTCTTCGTCTGTGTTACGATGCCCGCATTATGGTGGAATATCAGGATGTGCTGGCCCGCCCAAAATTCCAATTCGATTTCAAAAAGGTCAAGGACCTGCTGGTATTTATGGAACAGTCAGGTGAAATTGTCGCCACATCGCCTTTACGCGCGCGTCTGCCCGATGTTCACGACGAGATATTTCTGGAAGTGGCCCTGGCGGGCCGGGCCGTCTTCCTGATAACGGGCAATATCAAACACTTTCCCGCGTCATCGCGCCTGGGCGTGAACGTCGTAACGCCGCAGGAGTTCCTGGATATTTTACGCCGTAAAAGTTAGTCAGGATAAAATCGCTGGACAAATTGCAAAAGGTTCGGTAATATGTCGTCAATCCCCCTTGACGGTTTCCCCGAGAAAATCGTGATGGGGGATTTTTGTTGGCCATAGGTCATGGCCAACAACCCTCACGCTTGTTTCGTTTTGTTCATCAATAATTCAAAACGAAACAGTGAGGGTAATTATTGAGGTAAATCAGCGGGGGGCGACCCACAAATGGTGGCTGAAGACCTGTCTTGACTTTTGCAGGGCGCGGTGATAAAGTCAACCTAATTTTACGTGAAGGATCTTGAAAAATGCCTAAAGAAAAGCGATCAAAATCGATCCCCGAATTCGACTCCGGGCGGGAAACGAGGGTGCTTCTGGAGCAGATCCGTTCGGAGGTCCGGACGGTCTCGGAGCAGCACGGTTCGGTCATGGAGAAGCTGCAGGAGCACGATCAAAGATTTGAGAAAATCGAGCATAAATTAGAACAACATGATGTGCATTTCCTGCATATCGATCAAAGGTTCCAAAATATGGATGCAAGGTTCGACCGCCTCGAGAAGGTCGTCACCGGCGTCATCTCCGACCACGAAACGAGGATCAAAAGGCTGGAAGTAAAGGCCGCCTTTTAGGACTGATGGACTGATGGACCGGGATGGACCGGGATTAGAAAGAACTGGACAAATTGGAGAAGAGCCGGTAATATGTCGTTCATCCCCCTTGACGATTTTCCCAAAAAAAGTCGTGACGGGGGATTTTTATTTGCCATAGGTTATGGCTATTGAGGCAAATCCGCGGCGGGCAAATCGTGTATCGACCATGTTCGCATATTCGTCGAGAAAGGGGAATGAAGATGCAAAAAATTTTGTGTGGGGCGTTTTTGCTGTTTAATATGGTTGTACTGTCGGGATGCGCGGCCCAGGTCAAGTATAATTTTGATAAAGACCTGTTCGTCAGCACTGCATCCAAGAATTATGCCGTTGTGATCGATGCCTTTCAGGACAATCGTCCTGACCGGGAAAAAGAAGGAAAATTATACGGCAAAGACGGTTACGCGATCAGCAATGACAAGATGTTCAAGAAGGACATTCCCCTTCAAGTCTCGCAGATGCTCGCGGCACATTTAACAAAGGCAAAAGTGTTCAACAAAGTGGAAGTGATGGATGTCCCGGACGATCTTGAGTCAAGGCTGGATGAAATGGCCGGACTCAAAGACAAGAAATATGATCTGGCCGTGATCGGCAAGCTTAATCATTTTTATGGATATTACAGTGATGAGGTTTCGGCGATGAGTTCAGCCATTCTATTCGGCCTGGTAGGAGCGATGGTTGAAGCGGTCGCCAACCCGAAAACGGTAGGAGGAAAGGTCGAATATGGCGATGTCAAGATCGTCGATCTGAATAAAGGCGTCGTGGTCTGGAGCGGTAACGTCGAACATGATTTTGAAAAGCAAGAAAAGTTCTATGACGGCCAAGTAGGTTATGTCTTAAAAGCGCTGAAGGAGACGAACAATAAATTCTCCAAGCAGCTTTCGGAAACCAACCTTTAAAATGAGAGGAAGAATCATGCGCGTACCAACATTGAGAGTGTTCCCAAGATCGGGTTTGGTATTTGCTGGTATTGGGTTGATCTGTTTTTCGGGTTGTTCCGTCGTTATGGCGACCAAGCAGCCGGGTTATAAAGACCTCAGCGTGCTTGATTCGGGGCATCGTCGAGCCGACGTCGTTGCTGAACTTGGTACACCGCTGTTGACCGAAGAAAAAGACGGGAAAAAGGTCGACATTTTTGCGTTCACTCAAGGGTATAGTAAAGGAAACAAGGTTGGCCGCGCGGTTTTCCATGGGGTAGCGGACGTGTTCAGTTTTGGCCTGTGGGAAGTGGTAGGAACTCCGACCGAAGCGATAGCGAATGGCAAAGAAATGAAGGTCGAGGTCACCTATGATCAGGACGACAAGGTGGAAAAAGTGAATTATTTGCAGAGCAAGAAATGAATGCCAAAGTCCATTAAATGTTTTTCACAAAAAGGAGGGCGACGTGATTAAGGCAACAAGAATTTTGGCAGTATTGGCAGCGGGTTTTGTCCTGATGGCACCGGCCGCCCGGGCGCAGTGGGAGGAGGAAGCGAATCCGATCCCCGGAAAACTGACGATGGGCGCGGAGTTCTCGTACTTCAAGTATGAAGAACCCGACGTGATGGAGGAAACGGGGCCTTTGTTCGGCGTTTTCGCGGGATACGCGATGCGTACGCCGGAGAACGACAAGGTCAGTTCCTGGCAGGAATTTTTTTCCAGTTACCAAAATAATTATATGTTCGGCATCGAAGGCCAGTTCCTCGCGGGACAGGTGGATTATGATTCCCGGGACACCGGTTCTATCGATAATATCAACGAATACCTTTTCGAGATCCGCGGCCTGGCGGGGTACGATTTTCCCGCGGGCGAGGCGACCGTCCTGACGCCCTATATCGGCCTCGGGTATCGTTATCTGGACGATAATACCGGAGGCAAGACCTCAACGACCGGCGCCGCCGGATATGACCGGGAATCGCATTATTTCTATATGCCCTTTGGCCTGAATATCGCAAGGCCTCTGGAGGGGCCATGGTCGGTGGGCTTCAATATCGAGTATGACCTCTTTCTGGACGGCACCCAGGAAAGCCATCTGGAAGATGTCAGTTCCGCGCTCAACACGCTGGAGAACGACCAGAACAACGGCTACGGCGTGCGCGGTTCTATCCAGTTGGTGCGTCAGGCGGATACCTGGAACCTGCTCGTGGAACCGTTTGTCCGTTACTGGAATGTCGATGAGTCCAATATCGCGGTGATCAACTGCGGCGGCACGCCTTGCGCGGCCGGGTATGAACCGAACAACGAATCAACGGAATACGGCGTGAAGGTCGGAACGCGGTTTTGATTCGTCTTTACCGCCTTTCGGACGAAGTCTGTAGATAGGAAAAGACGAATCATCCCGCGCAGCGGGATCAATGATAATCAGGCGGATACTCAAACTGCCGTAGATCTTAACGGACCTGCGGCAGTTAGTTTTTATCCCGATTGCAATTGTGTACACAATATGGTAAACTTCGAGCAAGGAGGTGGAGCCAATGGTGAATTTTATCACAGTGCGGGAACTGCGGCCTGAGTTGTCCAGTGTTATCAAGAATATCCATGAGAAATTCGACCGCTACGTCGTGACCCGGCATGGAAAGCCGGAGATCGTCATGATGAGCATGGAGGATTATGAAAGCATTCTGGAGACCCTGGAGATCGAATCGGATAAGGAATTGATGAAAAGACTCAAGAAGGCGAAAGTGGATGCAAAAAAAGGTAAAGGCGTTTCCCTTGACGATCTCAAGAGGGAGTTGAAGATTGTATAAGGTCATTTTGCTCCCGGAGGCGGAAAAGTCCTACCGGAAACTAAGTTCTTCCAATCGTTCCCATTTCCTGCGTGTTGCCCAAGCCCTCGAATCCCTCAAGGAAAACCCGTTCCACGGAAAGCCATTAAAACACAAACTGAAAGGCCAATTTTCCTTGCGAGTCGGTGTCTACCGCATCATTTACGCGATCGAAAGGCAGAAGATCACTGTCTATATTCTGGACATCGGCCACCGAAGGTATATTTATCAATAGTTTTTTGGTTAAAGTCTTTTGCTTTTTGCCGGCGGCTATGGTATAAAAAACTACTATGTTCGACATCAAACTCATCCGGGAAGACATTGAAGCCGTCCAAAGCGGCCTGGCGGCCAAGAACGCCAAGGCCGATGTGCCGGAGATCCTGCGCCTGGACCAGAAATACCGCCAGCTGGTCGCCGCCGTGGAGGACTTGCGCAGCCAGAAGAACACGGCCAACGACGAGATCAGCCGCCTTCTAAAAGATAAAAAGGACCCGAAAGAAAGGATCGCTTCGATGAAGGCGATCGCGCTGAAGATCGACGAGCTGGAGCCGCAGATCAAGGACATTCAGTCCCAGGTCCAGAACGTCCTGTTGACGATCCCGAACCTGCCGCACGCCTCGGTGCCGGTGGGCGCTCCGGAAAAAAATAAAGTTGTGCGCCAGTGGGCGCCAAAAGGGGGAATGCCGAAATTCAATTTTTCCCCCAAGAACCATGTCGAGTTGGCGGAGAGCCTGGATATTATCGATTTTAAACGGGCGGCCAAGCTTTCGGGGTCGCATTTTGTCCTGTTCAAGCGCGCCGGCGCGCTGTTGGAGCGCGCGCTCATCAATTTCATGCTCGACGTCCACACCCGCGAGCACGGCTACAACGAGGTTTTTCCGCCGGTGCTCGTCAACCGCGAATCCATGACCGGCACGGGGCAGCTGCCCAAGATGGAAGAGGATATGTATAAATTGAAGGATGACGATCTTTTTCTGATCCCCACCGCCGAGGTTCCGGTGACCAACATCCACCGCGATGAAATATTGGAAGAAGAGGATCTGCCGTTGCGTTATACGGCGTACACGGTGTGTTTCCGCCGTGAGGCCGGTTCTTACGGCAAAGATACCAAAGGCCTGGTACGCGTGCACCAGTTTGATAAAGTCGAATTGGTCAAATTCGTTAAGCCGGAACACTCCTATGATGAATTGGAAAAACTGGTGGCCAATGCCGAGGCGA
>CAYIMR010000067.1:0-4993 GCA_964364455.1 uncultured Planctomycetales bacterium
ACAAGTTCTCGGTATACGCGCTGATCCAGCGCTGCCGGTGGCATAAGCGCGAGAACGTCGTGGCTTATCTCGACGAAGCACAGCAGGCCGTGTTCCGCCGGCGTTTACAAGACGCTTACGTTAAGACGACATACAAAGAGGCCAAGGCCGCTTTGATGCAACTCCATCAAGAACTCGGGAAGTTCAACGCTTCGGCGGCGAACAGTCTCCTCGAAGGCCTGGAAGAAACTCTGACGATCCATCATCTGGGATTATCGGATGAATTGGCCAAAAGTCTAAGCACGACAAATTGTATCGAAGGGGTCATGTCCCAGCTGGGCAGCTACACCGACAAGGTCGACCGCTGGCACAACAGCTCCCAGATCTTGCGCTGGACGGGCATGGGATTGATGGACATCGAGCCCCGGCTGCACCGGATCAAAGGTCACGGCTATTTGAAAGTCTTGCGGTATAAACTTCTGGAAACTGTTGAAGCAAACACAGGAAGAAAGTCTGTGGCAGAGGCCCGCGCATTGGGCGCGGCTAACTAAAAATGACGGGAGAATCCTGGGGAGTTTCAACTAAGAAAAGCATTGCGCCTATCAGCAACCATACTATTAATATTTTGACTAAGCTCTCTTTTGACAGCCAATAGAGAATCAGCCTGTCCCCTTAGGGGAGCAACTTTCACGGCAAGAGAGAAAGCAGGAGTAACATTAATGCCTCGGACACCAAATGTCATAGATTGGGCATTTTGAAAAATTGGCTCTGTTTTTTGTTGTAATTTTGTTTTCTCATCGGATGTCAGAGGAGGGCGGCCGCTTTTCTGCCTATCCACATCTAAACTGGCAAATGTCATATGAAGCCTATCCATTGGGTTAAACTTAACCTTATTACCAAGCCCATTTCTATTAAGCTCCTCTATAATTTGCTCTTCTGCCCTTGCAATGTTTCTATAAACTTCGCTGTTTGGATCAAGCCACATAACTAAGGAAACTCCATCCTGTGGCCGTAGATTACCATTTTCATCCCATATAATCTTCGCTCTCTTTAAATCCTGATCCTCAATTGCCTTTTTGTTCGAAAGTTTTCCCCATAACCAATTAACATCATCTTCGTGAAATTGGTCAAATTCAATAATCGGTGAACTGGACTTGCCTTCCTTAGCACCCCTGCTTCGCAAATAATCCTTAATTCTAGGTACGGCATATTCTGAAGCTGTTTTCCCCTCATTATTTTCTGCATTAACATCCGCTCCTTCTTCAACTAACAATTTTACACCTTCAAGATGTCTTCCTTGTGAAGCACTCATCAAGGCTGTCCAGCCATCATTAACTTTCGCATTAACATCTGCTCCCTTTCGAATTAATAATTTTACAATATCAAGACGACCAGGATAAAAAGCACTCATTAAGGCTGTCCAGCCATTATCATCTTTTGCGTTGACATCTGCTCCATTTTTAATCAATAATTCTGCGATATCAAGATCGCCCTTAAAAAGGGCAACGATCAAGGCTGTCCCACCAATTTCATCTCTGAAGTTAACATCTATTTCATTTTCTATCAAAACCTCTACAGCTGCTTTACGAATTCTTGCATCAGGATCGTTTAAAAACATACCCTTCAATAATTCAATATCTGTACTCTTCATTGTCTTTGCAATACCATGAACGGCTTTGAGTCGAATATCTGGATTCTCATGTTTTAACCGCTTCCTATGCCAAGCTAAAGTTCCAGGAATGTCAAAGATTGGTGAAGATGCAACGTCTTTTTGTGGGTTGGTGATTGTTGCTACTGTGAAATGTTGGCCGACTTTGGCTGAGGCAACTCTGGCCGGATTACTGGTCTTATTCAGTGTGATTGTTTTGAAATTCATCAGCCGGTCGATGCCCCCCGAGAAATACTTGCGCGGGATGGTTTCGCGGCTTAGCCGGTCGTAGTCTTCCTTGATGTAGTTAAAGACGCCTTTTTTGTAGGCCTCCATGTATTGATCATAGATTTGATCGACGATAGAAGATTGAGAATCGATGATAGATCCATCTTCCCCCTTCAATTGTCCATCTTCAAGACGAATTCCATTAATAAGTTTCTTATCCACATAAACTTGGGAAAGCAGGCTGTTCTTGATGGTTTCTTTGTACCATTTGGCAAGGATGAGCGAATGGTAGATTTGGCGCAAGGGAGCGAAGTTCTGGCCTTCATTGATCTCGCGTTCGATTTCGGGAAGGATGATTTCACGAATGATAGACGTAGAAATATTGTTTCCCGTAGGGGCAGGGCTTGTCCCTGCCTTGTCACGGGCGCCCACAAGGGGCGCCCCTACATTTTGTTCATGCCGTGATGCCTCGTAATCCGCATCCAGCATCACCTTTAACTTCGCGTCCACGATATACACCGTCTGACCGTGTTCGTAGACGGTCGCTGTCTCCGGCAGGATCCAGACCTTGTTAAAGGTATCAACCGGGATCTCGGCCCAGCCAAATTCACCTTGTGAATTTGGCGAGGTCTCGCCCGCCAAAGGCGGGCGGATTGTGCCGTATTCCTCACGTATTTTCTTGTAAACCTTGTCCCAGAATTCTTTGCCCAGTTCTTTCTCCGGATACATCAATGAGGCGGTCAATTGCTTGAGGATATAATCTTGCGCGAGCATGTCGCGGCCAAGTTCAGTCTTGCCCAGTTCATCAGGAATGATGCGGTCTTTCTCATACGGCGAAAGATTGACCCACAGGTCGTCTTTGGGGATGGTCATGGAGGCGAGGAAATATTTGACCAGCCGCTGGGATTCGTCTTTGATTTGATCCTGCGTAAAATTAGTGTTGCCGCTGTCGATGATGAAGTCGAATTGCAGAGGATTGTCCGGATGGATCGTCATGCCTTTTAAGAGAACCGGCACAAAGGCCGCGCTGGGGCCAACCATCGCTCCCGGTACGGGCAAGTTCAATCCAGCGATACTTTGGGCATAAGACGGCGGGACTACAGATGTAAAACTAAAGGTGAACGCGATAAAGGCGGATAAAAGACGATAAGTCAATCGGGTGCGGCTTTTTAAGGCGTCCATAAATAAGGCACTCCTTCCTTAGTTTGTGGGGGACGCGGGGGTCGAGAAAGCCCTTTCTCAAGTTACTGAAAATATAACACATTCCTGCCAAAAGGCAAATTTTGTTTCTGAAGCATTGTGGCCCCGTACACTCCGGGAGTGGCCTTTGGCCACTCCCGGAGTGTACGGGGCTCTAAATGGAATACTCCGGATCAAGGACGAGGGATTTGGTCAGGCAGTCGACGATTTTTGAGACGCCGGAGGCGGTGGGTTTGTGTTCATCAAGCACCAGATCGACTTCGGCCTGGGTGAAGCTGTTTGCCCCGACATTAACGACAATCGTTTTGTTGGGGCTGTTGAGGTATTTGAGCATGTTGAGTTCGTCGTCATCGATGTCCGAGACGCTGGTGATGAGGATCAGTCCGGCGTCGGTGAGGACATGCGCCAGCTCGCCTAACTGCTGGATGTGCTGGACGCGGTTGAGGACACGGTCGTTGGTCCCGGAGCCGGAATTCAGGATCTGATTGGAGACGCCCAGAAAGTAGGTGAATTTTTCCATTTTAAACAATGTTTCTTCCAGAGCTTTAGCGAGAACCTGTTTGCCCGTATCCACCTGTCCGGTCAAGACGATTAAAACAGCCTTGTGCTGATATTTCATCGCCCGTTTGTCCGGGGTGATGTCACTGCGCGTCCAGCTGAATTCGCGGCTCTTCACATGTTGGCCAAGAACACTATCCTGGGCGTAAACCGGCGCGAGGACGATCCCGCCGCCGGCGATTTCGTAGTTGTCCACAATGACAAAGCGCCCGGTTTCCGGAATAAAATGGATGTCATCAAAGGCGATGGGTTTAAGCGTTTCAAAGACGCACTCGGCCACATCATGCCGGTCGACCTGCGGTTTGTTCTGGATCGATGACAATTCCGAGGCGTCGAGGACGTTGAGAATTTCAGAGAGGACCACCGGGACCTGCTGGGTGGCGATCTTTAATTTATAATTTTTTCTCTTAACGAAAGGTTGTTTGCCCATCCAGAAAATGTTGGCTTTGAATTTGGTGCCGGTGTGCGGCTGCTTTTCTTTTGCTTTGCACATGATCTCGCCAGGACGCACGTAAACTTGAGTTTCTAGGGTCAACCCCGCGCTCTGCCCGGCGAACGCCAGATTGCCCGAGGCTTTCGGGAATCCTTCCACGCTTTTAACGCGCGAGGTTTTCTTCGACGGCAGGAAAACGACGTCGTCCCCGACCGTAACGCTGCCGGATTCGACGCGCCCGGCGAAAATGCGGCGGTCGTCGCCTTGCGCGGTGAATTTATAAATGTCCTGGATGGGAAAACGCAATTCGCGGGCGTGGTTGGGCGCGGCTTTGGTGAAATTATCCAGCGCCTGCAAAACGGACAATTCCTTGTACCAGGGCATCTTCGCTGAGAGCCCGATAATATTCTCACCTTCGCGCGCGGCGATGGGAATGAAATTCGTGGGCTTCAAGTTGATTTCGCGTAGGAATTCTTCGTATTGGGTTTTGATATGGTCAAAAACCTTCCGGTCGTAATTGACCAAGTCCATCTTGTTCACACAGATGGTGATGTTCTTGATCCCCAGAAACGACATCATGTAGCCGTGGCGTTTGGAATTTTCTTTGATGCCTTCGTGGGCGTCAATAACGAGGACCGCTGCCTCGGCCCGCGCCGCGCCGGTGACCATGTTCTTTAAGAATTCAATGTGGCCAGGCGCGTCGATGATGATGTAATCGCGCTTTTTAGATTTAAAAAAGCTGCGGGCGGTGTCGATGGTGATCCCTTGCGATTGTTCGTCTTTTAAAGCATCAAGCAGAAACGCGTACTCGAAGGGTTTCGAGGTCCGGCGGCAGTTTTCTTTGACGGCCTCAAGCTTGCCTTGCGGCAGCGAGCCGGTATCCGCCAGCAAGCGGCCGATCAGCGTGCTTTTGCCGTGGTCGACGTGGCCGACGATGACGACGTTCA
>CAYIMR010000068.1:0-1739 GCA_964364455.1 uncultured Planctomycetales bacterium
ACGGTATCGCCGACTTTGACCTGGGCCGACTGCTCCTTGAGGTCGGCGGCCGCGATATCCGGGCGCACCTGCAGGACCTCGAGGCGCGCGATATAATCAACACCACGGTAAACGCCCAGCGTGTCTCCCGCGCGCAGGCCGCGCTTCTCTCCAATATCCACGATGACGAAATTGCTTTGCTCGTTAACGCTCATCACTTTTCCTTCAAATCCGGGTTTCGTGGCCCGCGTATCCGCGGGAACGACCGACGCGGCCCCTTGCGCGTTGACGATGATCGGAGACAATTCCACCTCATTAGCCGTCTTGGTCTCTTCCTTAACCACATTGAACGATCGATCCAGGCTGTCTTTAATATCCCAGACCTCACCTATCTTATTTTGCAAAACAGCCTCCGCCTGCTCGAGCTTGCGGTTCATGCCGTCTTTTTCCTGAGTTATCTGGACAACCGACTTTTCCAAAGCCATTTTTACCGCGGCGAGTTGTTTGAGGTCCTGGCGCAAGCGCATGTTCCTCTTGGTCAGCTGGTCCACCTTCTGGGCGACAAATTGTTTATCATTTTTCGCCCTGGCCAGCTCCAAAGAAAGCCTGTTGACCATTTCCTCTTTCTCTTTGATATCGTCGGCGATCGACTGCTTTTCCTGCTGGATCGCGTCGAGATCCATGCGCAAGTTCTCGTTGGCCTGTTTTAGATCGACGATCTCCAAAGAATGCCGGGACAAATCAGCTTTGAGCTTGTCGATTGCCACTTCCAGGGCGGTTTTTTCCCTCAACAATTGCGCCACATATTTTTCATTCGTGTTGGAAAGATTAGCAGCGGCATCAGGAGCAACATCAGCGGCATCAGCCGACGCTGCTGCCGACATTGGGTCCTGGGTCGCGGGGTTATCAGAGACTTGCCGGACAGGCTCGCTTGTCTGCGCAACAGGCTCGGGTTCGCGTTCTTTATAGACGATCTTTTCCTCATAGACGACTTGCGGCTTTTCTTGCAGCTTCACCACCAATTCATCGCGTTCTTTTTTGATCTCTTCAAGGCGCGATTGCCACTTGTCACGATCCGCGGTGATCTCGCTGGTCTGGGCGAGTAATTCCTCGACGCGTTTTTGGAGGCCATCGATCGTGCTCTTGACTTTGGACTTTTCACCCGTTTCTTGCGCGAGCTGGTCCTTAAGGCCCTTCATCTCTCCCAGGCTCTTTTTCTCGCGGTCCTGGGACGCCTGCAATTCGCGCTCAAGGGAAACTTTTTGCTGTTCGATCTTTTGCTTTTCGAGGAGGGTATAGCCGGCGAACCCGAAACCTGTGGCCAGGAGGAAAATGAGGATAAAGATGCTTGTCTTCGCCGCTTTCGACATGATTTAAAATTCTTACGCCAAACGTCTTATGGGGGTGAAAGATTGGTTTTAATATGAGACCGTTGATTTTTTCAACGGTCTCACCCTGAACGTAGTGAAGGGTCTCGGTAAACACGTATCAAAACTAGAATGGGATCCTTCGCTAACGCTCAGGATGAGAGCGTTGAAAAATTTTTTAACGCTCTCAATATAACAAACTATTGATATAAGTACAACAAGAAATCGAGAATTTTCCCAAAAACCCGCTTCACAAGATCAACACTTTGGTGATCAACATCGAAGCGCTCAACACATTAGAGTCACCTTTGGTCAAATTGAGGCGCAAAGTCTCAACACGCAAAAGCTGGGAAGAGGTGTTCAGCTGGTAAATAAAGCTCATCAACGATTCCA
>CAYIMR010000068.1:1839-4982 GCA_964364455.1 uncultured Planctomycetales bacterium
CGCAAAAGCTGGGAAGAGGTGTTCAGCTGGTAAATAAAGCTCATCAACGATTCCATGTAGCCTTCCGCCTCGATCTCCACCGTATATTCCTTGTAAAATTCCACTTCCTCCCGCAGGGAGCCTATCGGCCGCGGCTTGCGAGGCTTCATGTCCACCAGATAAACGGAAGATTTTCGCGCCAGCGCTTCGATCTCCCCAAGGATCTTCGCCACTTCCTCTTCGTCCGAGCCGCTGCGCCGGATATACGGGAGATATTGTTCGTACTCTTCGTCGATGAATTTTTTCTGGTTTATATTACGCATGTCGCCGCCCAGCTGCTTTTCGCTGATCCTGATCTGCAAGTTGAGCGCGTTGAACTTCGTCCGTATAGGACTGATCAACATCCGGTCCAGGAAAGCCAGGGCCAGAAAAGCGAACGCGACGCTTAATCCGATCTTTTCTTTTTTAGAAAGCTTGTCCCAGATCATCTATTCCTTTGCGCTTTGATTCATCCCGTCATTTCATGGGATGAATCAGCTGCGGGGTTTCTGGCGCTTCATTGTCAAAATTTTCCGTGTCCTTTTCGTGCATGCATATGATCTCGAACTTCGCGTACTCGGTGTCCTTTTCCTTCTTTGTCGTCGTGTAGGTCGTCTGCACGTTCTCGAAATAAGGAGAATTTTCCAGCGTAGTGACAAATTCAAAGACATTCGACATGGCGGCCGCGCGTCCTTGCAGAACGGTTTGCTTATCCTCCTCGATATTGATGTTCGTGAAATAAATTTCTTTGGGGGTCAGCCGGCTGATCTCATGGAGGATATTGATAGAACTTTTCCTGGCATCAAGCCTTCCCTTGACCAGACTGATCGAAGATCGCATCTGCTCGACTTCTGAAGCGTCTTTTTCAATATTGGCGATGGATTTCTTGATCCCGGCCAGATAGCTGCTTTTGCCGTAAAAGACGACGAAAAATAAAGTCGATAACATCATAATGATGGAAAGCACGAGCACGCCGGTCACGGTGATCTGTTTTCTTCTTCCTTCCATCTGCTTTTTGATGCGCAGTTCGCTGGAAGTCAGGTCCAGCTCCAGGGCCGCCGCGCCCAGCGACATTCCAATCAAAGGACAGGGAGAAACAAAGCATCCCTCGTCTTTCTCGAACAAAGCTAATCCCTTGGCCAGATGAATCTGATGGGTCGGTTCCGTCATCACGACCGGCACCTCTACTTTTGTTTCCAGCATTTGCGCCAATTGGGGGACATGCGCCGCGCTCCCGCCCAGGAACAACTGAACGATCTTCGCGTCCCTGTCTTCATTCTGATAAAGTCCTATGGAATGCGTGACTTCTTCGCCAAATTTTTCCCGCCAGGTCACGTCCTCACCCAAAAGATGATTGGCTCCGACCAGAAAGTTCCTCGTGTAGACGAGCTTCCCCTGACGCAGAACGATGAAATCGGAATAATTGGAATCGATGTCCACGCAGATGACCGCCTGGTCCTCGAGCTTGACGTTGTCATAGACCTTGGATTTACCCGGTGAGGTCTCTGCCCAATACGTCATGTGGAACCAATGAGCGAGACCTTCGGAACTCATGGTGACTTTTTCGACCTCAATACCGGCCTTTTGTAAAACTTCGACGCGCGCGTTGACCAGATTACGCCGGGCGATGACCAGCATCACCTTGGTATAGCCCGCGGCGCTGACACCGATCATTTTATACGTAAAGATGATCTCGTCTCTTGAGTAAGGGGTTTGTTTGCCGACCTGCAAGGAAACCATGTCCCGGATGTCTCTGAGATTTGTCGAAGGGAATTCGAGGATCCTCACGGTGACCAGATGCCGCGGAATACAGGCGATAACTCCCTGTGTGTTAAGTTTCATGTCCTTGAAGATCTTGACCAAAGCGACCGTCACCGGTTCTTTGATCTCAACGAGTTTCTTAAAAACCGCCTTGGTAACGACACTCTCCTGGCCGAAAGGAGTCCCCTCCATCACCTTCAGCCAGTCGTTGCCTATTTCCACGACAACGGCCGGCTTGCGAAGCCCTTGAGGCAATCTAAATTTTGTCGGGATCTTGCTGTCCATTCTTTATTGCCCGCGCCAATACCGTATGTTCTTTCCCCGGTCCACGACAAAAACGATCTTTGTCGTCAGCCGCGCTTCGTCCTCGTCGTCATAACGCAATTCGGCGTGAGACTCGCCGCGAAAGTGGTCCGAACGCACGTCTACCAGCCCGGAGGCGACAACACCATTAAATTGATCGGCTTCCTCAGCCGCCAAACTGACGCCGCTACTTAACGCCGTCGCCGCGGACCCCGCGGACTCAAAAATATTATCGTCAGCCGTTGCCTCCCGGCTGTCGTTACCGCGGCGGAACTGGATCAATTTATCCGCCAGCGTATCGCTCATCCCCAACGCCCGCAAAACGCATTTGCCGGCCGTATTAAGATTCACCTTGCCATTACCATAAACGGTCAGATGCATGCTGGCCTTATCAAAAATCTCCTGCGTCATTCCTTTGACTAACAGCAATTCTTCCAGTATCTGAAATTTCGCGTTCTTGCACGCGTAGCCCTGCGCGAGCCCTTGATAATAACCGTCCTCGGCACCGTTCTCGCGCGGATCGCTGTCTTCATCCACCCAATCCAGGATTGAATCGGCAATGTCGCTGGCCGTCTGGGAAGTCATCTGTCCTGTCACTTCGAAAAATTGTTTGAAAACGTCAAAAGTCGCTTTGTTGATATTGATCTTCCCTGCCTCATCCGCCAAACCGTATCGGGGTTCCTCTTCGCCGTCGTCATTGACCAACGCGTAATGGACGCTGACATATCCTTCTTCGCCCAAGCGCATGTCCATGAATGCCTCTTCGTTGTTGGCCCACAGATCCTTAAAACCATCCCAATCCGGCGTATCATCTTCTGCCAGCAAGACGATCGCTTTCTGCGCTCCCGCCTGGGCCAAATGATAAAGCCGTGCCCGGTCCTTCAACCGGCCTACCAAGCCGATCTGGGGAGCCAAAAGCGCGTAAATGGAAACGGCCAACGCGCCCAGAAAAAAAACGGCCCATAAAACGGCGACCAAAATACTTCCTCGTTTGGTTCGCACCCTATTCTTCATCAACAATATCACCGCCCGTGGGGATAAAAACCGTCCTCGCCAGCGAA
>CAYIMR010000069.1:0-4899 GCA_964364455.1 uncultured Planctomycetales bacterium
TGGAAAAGACAGCCTTGAAGAATATCTTCATCGAGGCCGAAAAAATCCCTCCCAAGACGGGGTCCCCCCCGCGCTATGACATTTATCAAGCCCATCCTGATAACCCTGAAGTTTTAACCGCTGTCGCGTTTAATTCTTATGATATTACCCCTGGAATCAAAGGTTATGCCGGCCCCATTAAACTATTGGTGGTTATATCAACGGATGGGATTATCAAAGACATTCGTGCTCTTAAACACTCGGAAACGCCTGCCTACGTCTTTACCATGGATGAATTTATCTCCCAGTTCAAAGGGAAAAACATCACAGGGACCTTTCATCTGGGCAAAGATATCGATGGAATAACACGGGCCACCATGACCAGCGAGGCTATCGCGCGTTCGGTAGACAAAAGCGCCAAGGAAATAGGCCGGCAGGCTTTAAAGCTGGATATCCCCGATCCTTTCAGCGATCAGCCAAAAATTCTTTCCTGGATCCATATCATCATCCCACTCATCCTCTTTATTGTGGCGATAACGGGAGCGCTTCGGCATAACACCTGTTTACGATGGCTGGCCCTTCTGACAGGACTTATCTATTTAGGGTTAATAAAAAGCACGATGGTCTCCGTGGTTCAGCTCGTCAACATCGGCATGCTGAAGCTTCCTGATTTTATCACCAACCCTCTCTGGTATTGTTTAGTAGCGCTGACTCTTCTGTCCTCGTTGGTTCTGGGGATGGTCTATTGCGGGTCGATATGCCCTTTCGCGAGCGTACAGGAAATCATCTTCCACTTGGGCAGAAAACTAAAATGGAAAGAACTAAAATTTTCTCACAAAGTCACGAAACAGGCCCGTTATGTAAAATTTGGGATCCTTTTTATTGTCCTGGCCGCCAGTTTTATTATCGGCAATTCCAGCGCCGCCAACGTCGAACCTTTCCTCAGCCTTTTTACCGCTCATGCCACGCAGACGGGATGGGCTTTCGTTGTTTTTATATTGATCCTGTCGGCCTTTCATTTTCGTTTCTGGTGTAAATTTTTATGCCCCGTGGGGGCCGTCACTGGCCTCCTGGCCGAGAAAAGTGTGTACAAAATTCAATTCGGACCGGAGTGCGGCGGCTGCGGTGTCTGCGATAAAGTCTGCCCCGTGGGGGCCATCCGAATGGCAGATGACAAACCCCTGATTGATTATCCAGAATGTATCCTTTGCAATAAATGCATCGAAAAATGCCCAAAAGAAATTCTATTTTTTAAAAAAGATTCATGCCATGTCCGTCCACCAGCGAGGCCAACGGGACAACGCACTTTAACAAAATACGATTAATACAATGAAATCCGGCGACAAACTTTTAATTGTTTTACTTGTCCTGAGTGTCTTAATGATGGGACAAATAATGAAGGAAAATGTTATTTCCATCCGCCTGGCCGCTCTGTCCAACAGCGCGAAACCCAAGGTGGATGTGGATAAAGTTAAAGCCAAACTGCAACGGGCTGGGCTCAAACCTTATGAGGCCAAATACTGGAAGGCGATCGACGTCCAGCCACAAAAGAATTGAATAAAAATGCCGCCAATCGTTGAATGCCGTTTGTGCCATCACCGCTGCCGCCTCAATGAAGGCGAACGGGGACAGTGCCGGGTGAGGATCAATCTCGACGGAAAACTGTACTCGCTGGTATACGGCAAACCCTGCAGCGTTCATATTGATCCTATCGAAAAGAAACCCCTCTATCATGTCCTGCCGGCCAGCGCTTCGTTTTCATTAGCGACTGCCGGGTGCAATTTACGTTGTAAATTCTGCCAAAACTGGCAGATTTCACAGAGTCCTCCGGAAGAGACGGAAAACATTGAATTGCCTCCGGAATCCGTCGTGCGGGAGGCATTAAACAACCGCTGCCGCAGCATTGCTTACACCTACTCGGACCCGGTTATCTTTTATGAATATATGCTCGATACCGCAAAACTGGCAAAACAAAACGGCCTCATAAATATCTTTCGGACCGCGGCGTTTATTGAGGAAGAGCCTCTCCTGGAATTGTGCCCCTTCATCCAGACGGCCAGCGTTGACCTTAAAGGCATCACCGAAGAATATTATGAAAAAATGTGCTCGGCCCGGCTGGAACCGGTGTTGCAGGCCATTAAAATCATGCACCGCCAGGGCGTGTGGATAGAATTGACAAATCTCGTTGTCCCGACGTGGAATGACAAAGAAAAAGATATTGGGGATCTTTGCCGCTGGATTAAAGACAATTTGGGGCCGGACGTTCCTCTCCATTTCTCGCGTTTCTGGCCGATGCATCAGCTTAAAAGCTTGCCCCCCACGCCGGAGAAAACTTTAACACGCGCCCGGGAAATCGGATTAGACGAAGGGCTCCATTACGTCTATGTCGGCAACATCCCCGAACATGAAGGAAACAACACCTATTGTCCGAAGGATGGCAAATTATTAATCCACAGGATCGGATATTCGATTCTTGAAAATAATATTATCGACGGCAAATGTAAATTTTGCGGGACGAATATACCGGGCCTATGGGCCTAAAGGAGGCATTGAAATGAACAAAGAAAATCTGTCACGGAGAGGATTCTTAAAATTTTCAGGGGTTTTTTTCGCTGGATTTTTTGCAATCCGCTGGCAAAAAATAATCCGTATCTTTTCCCCAAAAGACACCCTGCCCAGCCTCAAAGAGGCAAAATATTATTCCCGCGGCGATGAAATAGCCGGATGAGGGGAAATCATAAGCATTGCCAATACGGATAGATTCATAACTCCACACAAAACCACAACACCCTCAATCCCCAAAATCGGGATAAAAATGACTCCGGTTACTATCGCTCCCAGCGTCGCCCCCCATGTGTCGGCGGCATAAAGCCGGCCGGCGGCCTTGAAGAATTGGCGATCTTGAGAAGGCCTCTGAGATGATAATAAAAAGTTAGCCAGCGGATACTGCAAGCCGCCGATAAATCCCGCCACCACAGGCAAAACGCTGTAAACCGCTGCCAGCAAAACGGCCTGTTCCTGGGCCGCGGCGCTTCTTTGGAAAAAAAGAAAGACAAGCAGCAAAAGAAATGGGTATAAACATACACCTGTCTGAGTGTGGCGATAAATATAAAATATTTTTTCCGGTCCGAGCGTGTGATCCCGCAACAGCCTGATGGCCCAAAAGCTCCCCAGCGCCAGCCCTATCATAAAAGAAGCCATAATAAAACCCAGCTTATAGTAGACATAACCATAAAGCACCTGAAACGAAAGAATGATGATCAACTGAAAGACGATCTCGGAAAAACCCGTGGCGATAATCGAGGTTGTGACTGCGCACGACAGGCCTCTCCGGCAGAATGGAAATGAAATAATAAAAAGCAATAAAGGGGCCCACAGAAGATATTCAAGTTTTACCCATTCGGTTCTTTTCAATATCTCACGGGAGATTTCTGTAAAGTGGGTTGTCCATAAGACTAAATTATAATAATAGCCCACGGGGTTCAGGTCGGTATTAAGCCTCCCTTTCCCTTTAAGAGATTTCTCAATATAGTCAATGCGATCCGCGCTCAGCTTATAAGGCAAATAATATTCCCGGACAAATTTGGCATCTATTTTTCGCTCCCGCAATCTTTCCATCAATTTTTGACTCTCATAGGTCAAGACACCGCTTTTTTTGCAAGCCAGGAAAATGTTTGTATCTCCGGGAATGGATTTGACGTCGGGGAATACGTTTTTCAAGGTGGTGTTAATGGATCTTAAGAAATCCACGGCCTCCGGGCTAAGATAATTTTCAGAGGATGAAACGGTCAGGGAAAGAATCCCGTCGGGGTTAAGGATACGGCTTGCTTCTTTAAAGAATTCCAGCGAATAATAACGGTTCAGCAGGGCCGAATGGGGCTCCGGAAGGTTGATAATGATAACGTCGAACCGTTTGGGCGTCGTTTTGACAAATAACCGGCCATCGGTATAGGTAATGTTTACCCGCTTGTCTTTCAAAACCGATAAATATCCCGGAGGAAGAAATTGCTGCGAAAGCTGGATGACCATGGGATCAAGCTCCACATAATCGACGGAACTGACAGGGTGCTTCAAAACTTCCCTTAAACTGCCTCCCAGGGCATTGCCAACAAGAAGGGCGCGGCGGGGATGGGGGTGCTCCAGAAGCGCGTAATGCACGTTCTCTTCACTGGTTAATTCGTCCTTTGTTGAGTAAGAGAGCAGCCCGTTTTCAAACAAGCTGTATTCATTTTCTGTCTGGGTCAGGGTTAGATTCCCGTACATTGAATCCATGCTCGCGATAACCCTCAAACCCCGCCATTGTTGCCGACGGCTTAACTGATCCAGTCTGTTAATAACCCCTAAAGAAAGGAGAAATAAAATAAGGGTGATGCTCAACATCCATTTCCCCAAAACAGCAGGCCTCTTTTTAAATGTCAGTACTGCTGCTGCCCCGTTCATTAGGCCAACAAGCCAGCTAATCTGTAAGGCCGTAAATACATGAAGTAAAACCAACCCGAAGACAACGCCGCCGAAAGCTGCCCCCCCGGACTCCCAGAGATAAATGTTGCCTATGCCTTCACAGGAAGATGTCCTGTCTTCATCTGGCAAGCGACAGAGAAATGTAAAAAGCATGCCCAGGATAACAGCCAGCGGCATAACCAGGATAAAACTCCCCCAAAAGATATGGATAATGCTTGCCATCTCACCGATCTTGAGCCCTGCAAAGTTTTTAATGACCCTGACGGCAATCACTGAAAGAGGAAGAATACCGGGAATTAGAAAAAGACATAAAGAGATGCTCCGTCGTACGGTTCTTATCGGAGGGATCAAAAGCGAGGCGACAAAACTACCGAAGGCAATCCAGAATAACCATGCCCCTAAAACAAAAGCATAAGTGGTTTCATTGCCGTAAAAGACAACAACAAATTCACGTAAAAG
>CAYIMR010000070.1:0-4811 GCA_964364455.1 uncultured Planctomycetales bacterium
CACAAGCGGCAGGCTAAGGGCCATAGGCTTGGCCAGGATGCTTAAAAAGCCGAAGACGACCGAAAAGGCAAAAGCACTTCTATTTCCTCCTCCCGCAGGCCAGAGGTTCCCTGCGGGGAAGAGCCTGCAGGCCGCAGGCGGCCTTACGGCCTGCAGATACCGGCAATACTGGTACAACGCCAGCATGTAAAAGAACGCGTAGAGGACGTCTTTGCGTTCCGTCACCCACGCCACCGATTCGACGTGCATCGGGTGCAGCGCGAACAAAAGCGAACCCACACCGGCAGCTGGCGCGCTAAGCCCCATGCGCCGGCCGAGGCCAAAAAGGAGCCCCACAACAAACATATGCAAAAGGAGGTTGTCCCAATGATAAACAAAAGGCTGGAACCCGAAAAAATGATGTTCAACAGCGAAGGAAAGGATCGTAAGCGGAATGTAGGTGTCATTGACCGTCGTCCGGAAGATCGCCGTGATATTTTCCGGCGACAGCGAAATGACCTGCGGATTTTCCAGCAGGTGTCCGGGATCGTCGAGCGCGGTGAACTGGCCGGCCAACATGGGAGAAAACACGCTCAAGGTAACCGCCCAGAGAAAGAACAAAACATGCCCGGGCTTGCGCCATAATTTGTCGGAAAAAATGTCGGTCCCTCCTTCGCGCGAAGATCAGTCTAGAAAAACACCCCCGGCGGGGGTTTGGGCATTTTGGCGGCGAATTTCAGAGCCTGGCTCAAAATCTGGAACGGCAGTTTGATCAACGCCAGCGGCGCCTGCAATAACGACGCGCAACCGCTGGACATAAAACAAAATCCGCATAAAAAAAAGATTAGAAATAATTTTTTAGAGGGATTCAACGGTCTTTTCCTCGGGGCCGGGTTGGTTTATCAATTATCTCGCAATCACTCAACTTTCAAAAACAAATTCGATTCAAAGGCGCCGGTTTCCAAGGTCGTCCGGACGCCCCAGGATTTCAGGGACATAAAACTTTTTAAAAGCGGGGAAACGACGTTCGCCTCGATCTCCTCGCGGCTTTTACGCTCGACCAGATAGCGGTCATAGCCGCGGCGAATTTCTTCCAGTTCCTTTTGCCGCGCCTGCGCGTCCGTTATTCCCTCTTCCAGCGCCTTGGCCTTTTCCTGGGACTGTTCCAGATCCGCGCGCTGCATGGCGGCGTCGACCTGCTGGGATTCCAGCTTTTCTATCTCATCGTTGAGCGCAGCGATCCGCTTTTTTGTTTCCTCAAGTTCCTGCTTTTGGGATTCCGTCTCCAGATTGACATCGGCCAGGCGCTGCGCGCTTCCTTTTTGGAACGCTTCCTTCTGCGCATCCCGCGCGGCCTGCCGTGCCTTAGCCCAGGTCAGAACATTCCGCGACGCGGCCGCGGCTTCGTCGATGCGGATGAACTGGATCGCGCGGCTTTGCGGATAATCGGCCAGGTGGAGAGCTTTATACGCGTCGGACGCCGCCAGAGAAGGCGCGCGGTTCTGATAAGTGTCGATGGCGCCCTTGATGACCGGCCGGCTCAAGGAAAACAACACATACTTGTCCAGGATACAATACGCCAATTCGATATCCCCACCGGCCGGACTGACAACATATCCGATCGGGATACCGTTGTATTCTTCCTGACGCACATGTTCCAGAAAACGGTCTTCAAACCTCGTCAAAAACTCTTTGGTCTTCGCTTCATCCCCGATCTTGATGAAGAACAAAAACTCCGGCACCGGGAACAGACTTCCAACACGAACATCCTTAAGATAGCCGCCCATTTCATCACCGAAGGCCGGAAGGACATCCTCCTCAATATTCATATCCAGAACGGTCTCAAGCGCGTTGATCGGGGTGACCGCGTCCTCGACGCCCGCATGCGCCGCCGCGACTTCCTGCTTGATCTCATCCCACAACGCCTTCAGGTCCAGACAATTGTTCCATTGGTAAACAACCGCGCCGGCCGGAATGAACGCCAGCGTCGCGTTAGGCGCCGCGGGACAGCTGTACGTCGCGCCCTTTTTGGGGTCCACTTTATCCTGGTCGAAATAAAGATCGAATTTAAGCGCTAACATATCGTCCCGGCGCCCGGAAACTCCCAGGACATCCAGTCCGGCGGCCAGGCGCGTGCGCTCCGTAAGCCACGCCTTGATGCTTTCCACGTTCTGCCGCGTGTTGCCTCCTTCTTGCCTTTCGTTCCTTTCGTTCCTTTCGTTCCTTTCGGAAGAGTCCTGCTCTCGCGGCGCGGCGGTGTTACGGATCTCCTCTTCCATGCGGGTGACCAGCGCGCCTAAATATTCATTGGTGTACGCGGAAATTTCCGCCATGTTCCAGTAGCCGTCGAATTCCGACGGTACCATCGCCCGCTCGCGGGACCGACGCAAATGCGCGTCGGAAGAGAACGCGGGGATCTCCCGGCGCGATGTTCTTACGCTCTGATCGAGGATATGCTCATCGATCCCGATAACAAGAAGATCATGGATATTGACAAAACCGATCCGCAGGTTCGTGCCGGGCAAGGTGACGTAATGCAGCGTGTAGCCCTCGACGTCCTCCGTTTCAGGCTGGAGTTTCGCGTCGTAGCGCAAAAACCGGGCTAAAAAGTCGACAAATATGCCCTTGCCTCGCGCGCGGGTCACCAGAAGGACGTTGGAAAACATCTTGCGCACGAACCCATATATGTCCTGTTCCGGCAAAATGGCAATTTCTCCAGGATCCGTTGACGGCGGATAGAACGCGAGCGCGAATTCCTGGCCGAAAAATTCTTTTAAAACGGCCGCGGTTGACGGGTCAGCGAATTCTTCGCCAATAAATTTAAACAGTTCTTGCTGATGCCGGCTGAAACCGCCTTTTTCAAGGAGATAATCCCAGCGCACCGTTTGCAGGCTTTGCCAGAAAGCGGTCGACTTGATCGCGGAGAAATTATTGTCAACGTCGGAGAATTTGACGTAAAATAACGCGCCTTGCGGCAAGACATCTTCAATGGCGAGCGCTTTGCCCCTCCACAGGAAAAACCCCGCGCCCGCGCCGATAATGACCACCGCTACCAAAATGATGATAAAAATCTTTTTCATTCCCATTATCCTATATCCTAATTTGAAATTCCAAAAAATTCCCGGGCGTTTTTGTTCAGAATCGCCAGGGCTTTGTCTTCATCCATTTGCTTCAGGGCGCAATAGGCATTGAGCGTCCGCGCGACATCTCGCGGCTGGGCCTGATACTCCTCTGCTGTCTCCGGATCTTTAAAATGGACCGGACAATCCGTTTCGATCAGCGTCTGCTCGATGGGCGCGTTGGTGATAGCCTCCCGCGACTGCGGACTGTACGCCACGCTTGGCGTTGTCGAAACAAAATAACCTTGTTTGACAATATCGTTTAACACGTCGACCGGGCCGCTGTACCAGTGGAAAACAGCTCTGCGCACGCCGGCACTTTGGGTCGTTTCGAAACATTCCCGCCACACGCCCCGCGAATGAATGACCGCCGGCAGATCCAGCTCTTTGGCCACTTCCAGAAACGCGCGAAAGACTTCGCGCTGTTCACTCTTTTTAACTTCATCCTTGCGCACCCACTTGTACCAGAAATCCAGCCCGATCTCGCCGACGGCGGATAATTCCTTCGCGTTGGCGCGGATCAACTCCAGGCACGCGCCGACGTCCTGCCTGTTGGCCTCCGACGGATGCATCCCCATCCCCAGGGCGATCTTCGGCTGCCGCGTTTTCTTTTTGATCTCCAGATTTTTCCGGCAGGAATTTAAGTCCATACTGACCGCTACGATCGCCTCGACCCCGGCCTCGACGGCATTTTTCAGGGCCTGATCGAGGTTTTCTAAATGGTCTAAATGGGCGTGAGTATCGATGATTTGCATAATTGTAAGAGTAGCCAGACACCAGGGGCCAGTAACCAGAAATAAAATTTAACGGAAAAATTCATCTCTGGCTTCTGGTTACTGGTTACTTTCAAGCACAAAAGTCACCGGCCCGTCGTTAACGAGTGAGACATCCATCATGGCCCGGAATTGCCCGGTTTCAACAGGACAATCGTATTGACGCAGTCGCGTGACAAAATAATCATACAATTCTTCCCCTTTGGCCGGGTCCGCGGCCCGGTCAAAGGAAGGCCGGCGGCCTTTGGCGCAATCGCCGTACAGCGTAAACTGTGAAACGACTAAGATTCCGCCGTGGGTATCGGCGAGCGAAAGGTTCATCTTCCCCCGCGCGTCCTCGAACATCCGCAGTTCAACGATCTTTTGGGCGAGATATCCGGCGTCTTCGCGGGTATCGTCTTTGCCCACGCCGAGAAAGACCAGCATCCCTTGATCGATCTTGCCAACGATTTTTTTATCCACCTCGACTTTGGCGTTCCGGACCCTTTGCACGACGGCTTTCATCATATCTCCTGAAATGAAGTCACCCCCTGCTGATTCACTTCGCCCCTCGAAATCGCTCTGCGATTTCAAGGGATTAAGTCCCGGGAATGCTTCGCATTCCACGGGATGAATCAAAGCGCTGGCCGAGTAGGCTCTTCCCCGCGGGCCGAGAGGCTCCCTGCGGGAGGAACCTTTGGCCTGCAGGGAGGGGTTAATCCGTCTTTCCAAAATCAAAAAAATCAAATATAGACGGATTAATAATAGTTTGATTATAAGTATTATCAGGTTGGTGGTCAACCAGATTGACATTAATTCCGGTTTATGTTAAAACTCAATGCTATGAACTTAAAAAAGATACTGGTAGAGAATCAATTTCCCGCGGCCGCGATCGAACGCATTACGGAGAGCGGCATTGTTGACCTTTATCCCCCCCAGGCCGAAGCAATTCAGAAAGGCA
>CAYIMR010000071.1:0-4803 GCA_964364455.1 uncultured Planctomycetales bacterium
CGAGGCCCTGTGGAAAGCCAAACCGGTCGTCGCCGGCCATGTCGGCGGGATCCCTCTGCAGATCACCAACAAATATTCCGGGCTGCTGTGCCATTCCGTGGAGGGGGCCGCCTTTGCCATCAAACAATTGTTGAACAGCCCCGCCTACGCGCGCAAGCTGGGGGAGAACGGACGCGAACACGTCCGCAACAACTTCCTGCTGACCCGTCATCTGCGCGACTACATATTGCTTTTCCATTCCCTTTACCATGATACGGACGTCGTTTATTTATAATCCTCTATGACCACAACATTCTGGATCATTATCGTATTTATCGCCGGTTACGCGGCGATCATCGGGGAGCATAAAACCGGCGTCAACAAGACGGCCGTGGCCCTGATCACCGCCGTTTTGTGCTGGGTCCTGGTCAGCGTCGGGTATTTCCCGCAGACCGACCGCGCGATTGGGCCGCTCAACGCTCACCTGGCGGACACCTCCCAGGTCCTGATCTTCCTTTTGGGCGCGATGACCATCGTCGAGCTCATCAACAGCCACAACGGCTTTCAGCTCATCACCCGCTTTATCACCACCCGCGACAAAAGAACCCTGTTGTGGCAGATCTCGCTCGTCACCTTTTTCGTCTCCGCCGTGCTCGATAATTTGACGACGGCCATCATCATGGTCCTGTTGCTGCGCCGTTATATCCCCGAACACAAGGACCGGTTCCTGTTCGCCGGTATGATCATCGTTGCCGCCAACGCCGGCGGCGCGTGGTCGCCGATCGGAGACGTCACGACCACGATGCTGTGGATCGACGACCGCGTCAGTTCCTGGAAATTGATCTCGACGCTTTTGCTCCCCAGCCTCGTCTCCTTGATCGTGCCTTTGCTATGCTTCTCCCGGACGCTTTCGCGTGAAAAACTGGTCCCCGCCGCGGCCGTCAAGCCTGAACATTTCCCCACCGGCACCAAGCGGGTCTTTATCTTAGGTGTCGCCGCCCTGGTCTTCGTCCCTGTCCTGCGCGGGCTGACCGGGTTGCCGCCTTATATCGGGATCATCCTGGGGCTGGGATTGATGTGGGCGCTCACCGACCTCATCCACCAGGAGCGGCATTACCTGCGGGTCCCGCACGTGCTGACCCGCATCGACATCTCCAGCGTGCTTTTTTTCCTGGGGATCCTGATGGCGGTCGCTTCGCTGGAGACGACCGGCGTCCTGGACCATATCTCCCGCTGGCTGGACGCGCGCCTGGGCGACAAGAATATCGTGGTGGGGATGCTGGGGCTTTTGTCGGCGGTCATCGACAACGTGCCGCTGACCGCCGCCGCCATGGGCATGTATCCCATCGACAGTTATCCCCTGGACGCGAAGATCTGGCCGATGGTCGCCTACTGCGCGGGGACAGGGGGGAGCCTTCTCATTATCGGCTCCGCGGCCGGGGTCGTCGTGATGGGCATGGAAAACATCCGCTTCGGCGCGTACATGAAGAAAATGACCCTGCCCGTCCTGGCCGGGTATTTCGCCGGATTGCTCGTCCTGCTGCTGTTTTGAGGGGTCGCGGTGTTTTTCGACATTCGACCCCTCATCCTGACGAGCGAAGCGAGAAAGGGTCTCTTGAGATCCTTCAGCCCTTCGGGCTTCAGGATGACCCCTCGGGAAGAAACTTCATAAGAACTCCCCGAGGGGTCAATTATCTTTACAAACCAAAAAAAGTTTTATAGAATACTGCCCAATGACCGCGACCCAGGAAACACTCAAACAAACCCCGCTGTACCATGAGCACGTTGCCCTCAACGCGCGCATCATCCCCTTCGGCGGATGGGAAATGCCCGTACAATACGAAGGGATCCTTGCCGAATACGAACACACCCGCAAGGCCGTCACGCTTTTTGATACCTGCCATATGGGAGAATTCCTGGTCCACGGCGACTGCCGTGAATCAGGCCTGGACGCGCTCGTCACCATGGCCATCGCCGATATGCCGATCCATTCCTGCCGTTACGGGATGCTGCTTAACGACCAGGGCGGCGTGATCGATGATCTCGTCGTCTTTCGCGAAGGGCCGGAGGAATGGTTTATCGTCGTCAATGGGGCGACAACCGCCAAAGACGCGCGGCATTTTCGTGAACGCCTCCGGCAACCGGAGGCGTTCAGAGACATTTCTCCCGCGATTGGAAAGATCGATGTCCAGGGGCCGTTATCGCGACAAATCCTTGCCGATCTGGTCCCGGGGATTGAGAAACTTGCCTATTACACTTTTGACAGTTTTAACCTTCTCGGCGAAACGGTGCACGTGAGCCGCACCGGGTATACCGGCGAACTTGGCTACGAAATTTATTCTTCCTCCGCAACGGTAACGACTATCTGGCGAAAATTACTACAAAATCCGAAAGTTAAACCCGCGGGCCTCGGCGCGCGGGATATATTGCGCCTCGAGGTCGGGTACAGCCTCTACGGACATGAATTAAGCGAAACGATCACGCCGCTGGAAGCGGGCCTGGCGCGGTTCGTCGACTTTACCAAAGATTTTATCGGGAAAGGCGCTCTCTTAAAACAACAGAAGGAAGGCCCGCGCCGCAAGATCACAGGTTTTATCTCCGAGACCCGCCGCGCGCCGCGCCAGGACAACAAAATTTACGCGGAGATCGGTATCGTCACCAGCGTCCCGCCGGCGCCGATCGGTACGGTTACCAGCGGGAGTTTTTCACCACAATGCCGGCGCGGAATCGGCCTGGGATTCATCACGCCGGCTCTGGCCGCTTGCGGTCAAAAAATTTATTTTGGTGATGACAATACTAAGAATTTAGCGATAATAAGCTCAAGAACATTCTACAAAAACGGGTCATTAAAAACATAGAGGCGAGGAGCAATATCATGGAAGTCGTTGATTATTACCTGTACACGAAAGAACACGAGTGGGTGAGCATTGAGGACAATATCGCCACGATAGGCATCACCGATTACGCGCAGGAAGCCTTGGGGGACATCACCTTCGTGGAGCTTCCCGAAGTCGGGGCTGAGGTCGAACAATTCGAGGAATTCGCCGCGATCGAATCCGTGAAAGCGGCCAACGATATTTTCGCGCCCGTCTCCGGCAAAGTCATCGAAGTCAATACCCGCCTGGAATCCGACCCCGGCCTCATCAATAAATCCGCTTTCGAAAAAGGGTGGATCGCCAAAGTCCAGATGTCAGACAAGGAAGAGGCCTCTAACCTCATGACCGCCGAAGAATATCAAAAATTCTTGGAAAGCATCGACTAAATCGAGGTGGTCCCCCGTGGCTTCGTTCATCGCCAATACCCCAGTAGATGTTGAGGCAATGTTAAAAACGATCGGCGTTTCATCCATCGATGAACTGTTCGCCGATATCAAGCGTTCCCATGCCCCGAAGTCATTTAATATTCCTTCCGGCAAATCCGAATTTGAAGTAACCGAACACCTCAGCCGCCTGGCGGCCAAAAACGCCGCGGGGCTGATCCCCTTTATCGGCGGAGGATATTACGACCATTTTATCCCGGCCGCGGTGACGGCCCTGATCTCCCGGGGAGAATTTGCGACCGCTTACACCCCGTATCAACCAGAATGCTCGCAAGGGACATTGCAGGCCTTGTACGAATATCAAAGCGCTATCTGCACGCTTACCGGAATGGAAGTGGCCAACGCCTCGCTTTACGACGGCGGAACGGCCCTCTATGAGGCCGCGATGATGGCGGCGCGCCTGACCGGCCGGCACAAGATCATCACCGACGGCGGGGTAAGCCCCATTTACCGGAAGATCCTCAAGACCTACACAAACAATCTTCACTATGAATTTACCGAAACCCCCGTTGTCCACGGGCAAAGCGACCGTGCGCAGATCATGAAATTATTGGATAATGATACGGCCGCGGTCATTTTGCAGAATCCAAACTTTTTTGGCGCCATTGACGACCATACGGACATCGCGGCCGAAGCGCATGAAAAAGGCGCCCTGGTCATTGAAAGCGTTTATCCGCTCTCGCTGGGGATTTTGAAAACCCCCGGGGAAATGGGCGCGGACATCGTCACTGGCGAAGGCCAGAGCCTCGGACTGCCGCTTAACTTCGGCGGGCCGTATCTCGGCATTATCGCCACGCGTAAAAAATTCATCCGCGCCATGCCCGGACGCATTGTCGGCCAAACGGCCGACAAGAACGGCAAACGCTGTTTCGTCAACACGCTCCAGGCCAGGGAGCAGCACATCCGCCGCGAGAAGGCGACGTCGAATATCTGCACGAACGTTTCTTTGTGCGCGATCCAGTCGGTGATCTACATGTCGCTTCTTGGCAGAGAAGGGCTTAAGGAACTGGCCCAACTAAATCTGGACAAGGCCGAATTCACCCGGCGCGAAATCGAAAAGATCCCCGGCGTCCAGGTCAAACGTTCCTCGCCGACCTTTAACGAATTTACGGTCGTCTTACCCAAAGACGCTTCGCTGGTCGTTGAGGCCATGATCGCCAAAGGCTTCGCGGCCGGATTCCCGCTGGGCCGGTATTATCCAGGAATGGAGAAATGCATGATCGTGGCCGTGACCGAAAAACGCACAAAGGAAGAAATTCTAAGTTACACACAAAGCCTGAAGGATGTCTTATGCAGTTAATTTTCGAAAAAAGCGTGGCCGGCAAAAGGGGATACCGCAATCCTTCCCGGGATGTCGACGTCCATATCCAGGTCCCGGAAAAATACCAACGCAAACGGGAATGCGGGTTGCCCGAGGTGAGCGAACTCGACGTAGTGCGTCATTTCACCCTGCTTTCCCAGCAAAATTTTTCCGTGGACACGCAATTTTATCCGCTGGGCTCCTG